>NZ_JACUUD010000013.1 GCF_014859505.1 Halomonas sp. | reverse complement strand
AATAAGAGGATGGCTCAGCATCGGCGGGCCTCCTGCCGTGGTCCGAGTGCTTAACAGGCTAGCCATAATACCCGTCAACACTGTGACAACAATTCACAAGCGGGTGACGCGAACCAATTAGTGTACAAGTATTGTACATTGGTTCCGGTGCTGTGCACCTCTTGCTTGCCATCAGGCTGTCAACGAGACGTACATCAACAGGATGTCGCAGCCCTGCTAGAATGCGCGTCCCTTCGAGACGCGGCCGGGAGTGAGCATGACCTATGACGCGGTGATCATCGGCGCGGGCGCCGCCGGGATGATGTGCGCACTGACGGCGGGCTATGCCGGGCGGCGGGTGCTGGTGATCGACCATGCCAACCGGGCCGGCCGAAAGATCTTGATGTCCGGTGGCGGCCGCTGCAACTTCACCCACCTGGCCTCCACGCCCGCCAACTTCTTCAGCGCCAATCCGCACTTCTGCATCTCGGCGTTGAAGCGCTACCGCCCGGAGCACTTCGTCGAGCTGGTGGAGCGCCACGGGGTCGACTACGTGGAGAAGGCACCGGGCCAGCTGTTCTGCGCCGACTCCGCCAAGGAGATCGTGCGGGTACTGCTCACCGAGTGCGAGTGGGCTGGGGTGGAGCTGCGCCTCAGGACCGCCGTGGAGGGCATCGAGCGCCACGGCGAGGGCATGCGGCTCAAGACCTCGGCGGGCACCATCGATTGTGGCGCGGTGGTGGTGGCCACCGGCGGGCTCTCCATTCCCACCATGGGCGCCACCGGCTTCGGCTTTGATCTCGCCCGCCAGTTCGGCCTCGCCGTCACCGAGACCCGCCCGGCACTGGTGCCCTTCACCCTGACCTCGCAGTGGAAGGCGCGGGCCGAGGCGCTCGCCGGGGTGTCCTGCGCGGTGGCCGTGCGCACCCTGCGCTGCGGCCAGGCTCGCGGCCACTACCGCGAGCCCCTGCTCTTCACCCATCGTGGCCTGTCGGGACCGGCGATGCTGCAGATCTCCAGCTACTGGGAGCCGGGCGACGAGCTGGCCATCGACCTGCTGCCGGGGGTGGCGGCCTTCGAGGCGTTGTGCGCAGCGCGTCGGGAGACGCCCAGGCGCCAGCTCTCCAGCTGGCTGGCCGAGCGGCTACCCAGGCGCCTGGCCCAGGCGCTGGTGGAGTGGCACGGCGGCGACGGCGTGCTGGCCGAGCGCAGCAATGCCGAGCTGGCCGCCTGGGCGGCCCATCTCGGCGACTGGCGACTCAAGCCCGCCGGCACCGAGGGCTGGCGCACCGCCGAGGTGACGCTGGGCGGTGTGGACACCCGAGCGGTGTCGTCGAAGACCTTCGCGGTGGAGGGGCTGTCCCAGCTGCGTTTCATCGGCGAGGTACTCGACGTCACCGGCGAGCTGGGCGGGCACAACTTCCAGTGGGCCTGGGCCAGCGGGGTGGCCTGTGGCAGTGCCCTCTGAGGGGGCGTCAGGCGCCAGGTTCAGAGGTGCTAGGCCAGGCGCTGGGCGATCTCCTCCCACAGGGCCCGGTAGGCCCGGGCCGCGGGGGTAGCGGGGGCGAAGTGGCGCAGCGGGGCGCGCTCCAGGCCCATGCGCTCCACCACGCTGGCCCCGGGGATGGTGGTGGAGAGGCGTAGCGGCCAGCGCTCCGGCAGCGCGGCGATGGTCTCGCGGTGCAGGGTGCGTCGGCGATCGGCGAGGGTCACGAAGGGCCATACCTGGCAGGGGATGTCGCGCTCGTCGAGGAAGTCGCGCAGCTGCTCCAGGGTGCGCACCGAGAGCACCGTGGGCACGACGGGCACCAGCAGGGCGTCGACGCTGGCGAAGACGCTTTCGGAGAGTGTCGAGAGGCTGGGCGGGCAGTCCAGGATGACCAGGTCATAGACGTCGCGGACGGGCTTGAGAATGCGGCGCAACTGGGTGTCGCGCCGGGCGGCGAGCAGGTGGTCCAGCTCCCGGGAGGCCAGCGCGGCCGGCAGCAGGTCGAGGCGCTCGATCTCGGTGGCACGGATCACCTTGTCGAAGGCGGCATCGCCCTTTACCAGCCGGGCCACGCCGCCGCGCACCTTGGGCTTGGCGCGCAGGTAGAAGGTGGTGGCGGCCTGGGGGTCGAGGTCCCAGAGCAGGACGCGCCAGCCGGCGGCGGCGGCCTCGGCCGCCAGGTTCACCGCCGAGGCGGTCTTGCCGACCCCGCCCTTGATGCTGTAAAGCGCCAGCATGCGCATGGCGACCCTCCCTTCCCCGTTCCTTCCGGCCTGTTTCCGTTATTCGCGCCACTCCGGCCAGGCGGAGAGGCCAATTACATTAGCAGCTTCAGGCGTCCCTTTAGATGACAGTTTTCTGACAGTCGGCCAGCTCGCGCCGTAACGTCTATCCTCGTGGCAGAGACGGCTCGTGTGCCGCAAGGCTTGGATTCCCTGGAGGTGCTACATGACCCTGATCGCCGTTCACCGCGACCCCGGTGCCGACGCGACGTCGCTGCGCGATCGCGTGGTGGACGAGGCTCTGCGTCAGGCCGAGTCGCAAGGCTGGGAGGCGGTGCACCTCACCGAGGTGGCCGCTCGCCTGGAGGTGCCGATGGCCGCGGTGCTGGCGGAGTTCCGCGACATCGATGCGGTGGCCAATGCCTGGTTCCAGCGCGGCCTGGAGGCGCTGCTCGCCGACAAGCCCGACGGCTTCGCTCACTGGCCCGAAGCGCAGCGCCTCGAGCACTGCCTGTTGGCCTGGCTCGACGCCCTGGCGGTTCATCGCCGTATCACGGTGGCGATGCTGCGCACCAAGGCCCATCTGCCGCACCTGCATACCTGGGTGCCGATGGTGTTCGACCTGTCGCGCACCGTGCAGTGGTGGCGCGAGGCGGCCCGCCTGCCGTCGCCCTACGGCACCCGGCGCGCCCAGATCGAGGAGCTGTCCCTGACCGGGCTCTTCCTGGCCACCCTGGCAGTATGGGCCGGCGACGCAAGCGAGGGCCAGGCGCAAACCAGGCGCTTCCTCGAGAAGCGCCTGGCCTGTGGCTCGCGCTGGATGCGCTGGGTACCCGGCGGCCACGCGCATGACAGGGGTCACGAGGTGGCGCGTCAGATATAGCGCCCGCCCGAGGCGATGGCGACGGTGAGCAGACCCAGGATCAGGTTCACGCCGATCAGTCGGCGGATACGAGCGAGCTGGCGTCCGCCCTCGGGCCAGTCGGTGCCATCCACAGCGCGGCACAGTCGACGGTAGGGGACGAACCAGACGTGCAGGTAGATCGCCATCATCGCCAGGCCCAGCAACAGCATCAGGTGGATGTGCCAGCGCGCGCCGGCCATGCCGCCGAACACCGCGAACAGCATCCACAGCCCGGTGACGAGCAGCACCGCCACGGACGCCCACACCCAGGGAAAGAAGCGGGCGAAGACGCCGCGCCACAGGGTCAGGCGTACCGGAGGCTCCAGCAGTCCGGCGGCCACCGGCCTGAGGATCATCCAGGCGAAGAACATGCCGCCTACCCAGAGGAGAGAGGCGAGCACGTGCAGGGTAATGGCGAGAGACATGGGGGATTCCTTTCGTCGATGGGGTCAGCGGGATGGTGGAGTGCCTTTCCCGCACCATAGCGCGGTCCGGCGCTCAGCGTCACCCGCGGCTGGTGGGCGGCGCCGTCTCGCGGCATGATGGTCGGCGACTTGTTGTCGACGCCGGGAAACTCATGAAGAAGATACTGCTCATAGCCTTGTTGGCCCTGGCGGGCGTCTCCCAGTTCGAGGAGATTGGCTCCTGGTTCGGGTCCGGAGAGCCTGCTTCCGTAGAGCAGCGCCTTACCGGTCAAGCCCAGATCGACGAGACCCTGCGGCTGATCGAGCGGAGCGGGCCCTTTCCGCACGCCCAGGACGGCACGACCTTCCAGAATCGCGAGCGGCTGCTGCCTCAACGCCCAAGGGGCTACTACCGTGAGTACACGGTCGAGACCCCGGGGCTGTCCCATCGTGGCGCGCGACGCATCGTCACCGGCGGCGACCCGCCGGAGATCTTCTATTTCACCGATGACCACTACGCCTCCTTCCGGGTGCTGGAGGATCGTCGATGACCTCGCATTCTTCCAGCCAGGCGCTGGCGCGCTTCCTGGCCGACCCCGCCCATGGCGGCGTCTATCGTCTGACGGCCTCAAGGGCCGAGGGCTTCATCGAGGCCGATGGCCTTGATTGGCACTGTCTGTCTGTCCCGCATCGCTGGACCCGCGAGACGCTGCTGGATGCCCTGGCGGTGAGCCTGGCCTTTCCCGACTACTTTGGCCGTAACTGGGACGCGGCCTGGGATTGCCTGACGGAGCTCGGATGGGAGGCGGGCAGGGCGCAGGTGATCTTGTTACCCGCGGCCCCTGCCGACGACACGGCCATGGCCATTTTTCTGGATCTGATGAGGGAAGCCTGTGACCACTGGGCGGTTCGGGGGAAGACCCTGGCGGTCCTGTTGGTCGAAGAGGGATCGGATGCCAGAGCCGAAGCCGAACATATAAGCGCCGACAGCGAAGTACCGGCGTGGCTGACAGCTTTGCCACACTTACCGGAGGTGGGGCTGGGAGAGGGGGATTAGGCGTCAGCGCAGCAGGCGCCGCGCGCGACGCAGCAGCAGGACGCCAGCGGCTATCCGCTTGGCCACCCGCAGCAGGGAGTTCGGGTGGCGGGCGCTCTTCAGCAGCAGCACCCCGCCGATGGCGTAAAGCGGCGCCTTGAAACGCATCAGCGTCTGCCATCCCTCGTCGATGGGGCGGCTCGCCTCCCGCAAGCGGCTCGCTTCCACCAGGATATCGATACGCTGCTGTTCGATCCTGGCTTCAAGCTGGGTCTTGCGTTCGGCACGAGAGGGCTCGAGCGCCTCGTGGCGTGCCGGCAGCCTGGTTCTGGTATCAGCGCTCATGGCGTTCCTCCCGCCGCTCGCGTTCCACCAGATCGCGGTCGGTGGCCAGATGCTTCAGGGTGCTGGCCAGCAGGGTGCGCCGCTTGGCCAGTTGCAGCGCGCGCAGCGCCAGCAGCAGGCCGCCGCCCAGCAGCACCCCGGCGCTGACCGCGATGGCGGTGAGCCGATAGCTGTCCCAGAAGGCGACGATCACCAGGGTAGTCAGCACCCCGATGCCGAGCATCAGCAGAATCAGGCTGAGCCCCACGATCAGCAGCAGGCTCACCAGCCGAACTCGCTCCTCCTCGAGCTCGAGAACGGCGAGACGCAGACGCGTCTCGCCGGTGGCCAGCAGGCTGCCCAGCAGACGCCGGGCGGCAATGAACAGGCGTTGCGCCGGTCCCTGGCTTTCCTGCATCAGCGACGCCCGATCAGCATGCCGACGACCACGCCCAGGGCGGCGCCGACGCCGATGCTGGTCCAGGTATTATCGTGAACGTAGCGATCGACGGCATCGACCTGGTGCTCGACGGAATCGCGGGCCTCGCCATAGAGGCGCTCGCCGCGATCCTCGAGGCGGTCGCGGGTCTCCTTCAGGCGTTTCTCGGCGCGGTTTCGCAGCTCCTTGATGTTGCTTCGGGAGTCATCTGCAGTGGCGCTGACCAGCTCCTCGATGGTCTGGGTGAGGTGGTGCAGGTCTTCCTTGAGCTGCTGGGTGGATTCTTCGGTATGGTGGGCGCGTCTTGCCATCGGGTCTTCCTCTGACGGTGAATGACAGGAACAGCATAGCAGCCGGTGCCGCTCTTGCCACGGCTGTGACCGGTTGGGAGAGGAGGACGTGATTCGAGTCAGGGTCAGCGCGTCATGCTGCCGCCGCTGAACAGCGGATTGAGGCTGAAGCCCAGACTAAGACGGTGGTTACGGTGGTCATAGTCGATCATGCTTTCGCCGTGGCCGTAGTAGTACTGCACGTGGCCGCGGACATTGCTGTTGAACAGCGGCCAGGAGTAGTCGACCTGGGTACCCATGTTGCCCGCGCTGGGGTTGCCCCGCCATAGCAGGCTGAGTTCGTTGTCGCCGAAGCGCCGGGCCACGGTGACGTCCCCATAGCCCATGAAGCGTTCGATGTCGGGGTTGTCGTCCTCGCTCTTGGACTCCGGGATGCGCCAGTGGGGGGCCAGGCTGAAGGCCCAGTCGCCGCGCTGGAAGATGCTCTCCAGATAGATCCGGTTCCAGCTGCGCGAGAGCGGATCGGAGCGACCGTTGGAGGTATGGTTCAGTGCCAGGCGGTTGCGAACGTTGGTCCACCCCAGGGCCCGCCAGGCGTTGTCGAAGTTCATGAAGATTTCCGGCTCATAATTGGTCTCGCGGAAGGGCGAGGAGGAGTCGGTGTTGTAGGCCTGCCACCAGCTGCGCTGGGTAAAGGCGAAGTAGAGATCGCCAGTGTCGCCGAACAGCCCCTCGATCAGATTGACCTTGGCGCTGAACTGGAACTTCACCTCCAGGTCGCTGGGCCCGTTGATGTCGGAGATCTCGCGGAAGGCCTCTCGGTTGGGGCTGGTGGTGTAGCTCGCCGGGAACAGGTAGTTGCGCCGGTAGGTGGTGATGGCATAGGGGTTGCGGCGGGACTCGAGCTCGAGTTGGCGCCGCTCCACGGCCTCCAGGGCCGCAACCTCTTCCACCGGGATCGTTTCTGTCTGGGTGACGTCGTCGTCGGGCAGCGCCTGCAGCTCGCTCTGCAGCGACTCCAGCTCCTCGTTGAGCGCCCGGATGCGGGCCTGCAGGGAGGCGCGGTCCGCGGCGCTCTCCCCGAAGCTTGCCTCTCCGGGTTGTGGAGTCTCTGCCCGCACTACGCCTGCGAGCAGCAGCAGTGCCAGGGCGGCGCCGGCGAGGGTAGCAGGGAGGTTGAGCGAGGTCATGGGGAGATCCGGAAGAGAACGAGATTCAGACCGTCCTTCTACCACGCCCGGCGGTCAAGTCAACACGTGGTACCCTGCCGGAGGTGATTGCCATGCCTGCAGCAGGGTAAGAGAATCGTCACTGATGGATCCCTTCGGCAAGCGAGGTGGGCTGTGGATAAAGGTGTGGGCGCAAGCGCCGCGAAGGGAGGCGCAGCGAGTCGCCGGGGATGGCTTGCACTGGCGCTCCTGGCCCTGCTGCTGCTGACGGCGCTGCAGCCGGCCCGGGCAGAGGTGGAACTGCCGAAGCGCGACGACGTGGAGGCGCGGCTCGCCGCCCTGGCTCCCGAGGAGGGCGAAAGCCCCGGTGCGACACAGCGTCGTGAGATCGAGGCCCTGGAAGGCACGCTGACGGGCCTGGATGAAATGGCCAGGGTCGAGGAGCGCCTGGAGGTTCTGGAGGCGCGGGTGGAGCGAGCGCCCGCCGAGCTGCTGCGCCTTGAGCGGGAGTTGCTGACCGAGGAGGAGGCGGCCCTGGGCATGTCGGCCACCGACCTTGACGACCTGCCTCTCGACGAACTGGAGCAGCGCCAGCAGGAGGCGGTGATCGAGCTGCAGCGGCTGCAGGATCGCCTGGCCGAGGTCAACGCTCAGTTGCTCAACGCCCAGACCCTGCCCGAACGCGCCCAGCAGTCCATCTCCGAGGCCATGCAGGCGGTGGAGCGGGTGCGTCGTGCCCAGGATGAGATCGATAACCGTGAGCTGCCCAGCGATGCCCCCGGGGTCTGGCAGCACCAGGTGGAGCGCCGCCTGGCCGAGCTGACCCTGCTGTTTCATCAGCGTGAGCTGAGCACCAATAATCGCCTGCGCGAGCTCGACCAGCAGCGCCGCGACTTGATGATCCAGCAGATCACCCGCCAGGAGTCGGAACTCTCCCTGCTGCAGAACGTCATCGAGCGCAAGCGGCGCCTGGCCTCGGAGCAGGCCATTGCCGATGCCGCCCGGAACGATCCGCTGCTCGAGGCGGGTCATCCGGTGCTGGAGCGCGCCCAGGAGATCAACCGCGACCTCAGCCTGGAACTGCTGCGCGCCAACGACCGCACCAATGCGCTGGTGCGCGAGAGCCTCACGACGCGCAGCCAGCTCGACAATGTCCGCCAGCTGCAGCGCAGCCTCAACGAGCAGATCGACGCGATCCGTGGCAGCATGCTGCTGTCTCGGATTCTGCGCGAGCAGCGCCGCTCCCTGCCCCAGGTGGCGCCGCGCCGCGATCTCCAGGACGAGATCGCCGATCTGCGACTGCGCCAGTTCGATCTGGTGCGCCAGCGCGATCAGCTGCGCCAGGGTGAGCGCCTGGCTAACCAGCGGCTGGAAGAGGCCGGCGTCGAGGTCAGCGATGCCCTGGTCGATTCCCTGCAGCGCCTCTACCAGTCACGGCGCGAGCTGGTGGACCGCCTGGAGCAGACCTACGGCAGCTTGCTGAGCTCGGCCATCGAGCTGCAGCTCAACCAGCAGCAGCTGCTCGAGACCTCGCGAGAGCTGAGCGCGACCATCGACGAGCAGCTCTTCTGGGTCGCCAATACCCGGCCCCTGGACCTGGCCTGGGTGCGCCAGCTGCCCGCCAACCTCGTGCTGGAGTGGCAGGAGGGCGAGTGGCGGGAGGTGCTGCCGGTTCACTGGCGCCTGCCCACGGCCGGTGCCCTGGTCGGGGTCCCCCTGCTGCTGGCCGCTGTCGTGATGCTGTGGGTGCGCCGGCGCCTGAAGGCCCGTCTGGCGGTTCTGCATGAGCAGATCGGTCGGCTCCGCAGCGATACCCAGTTGCATACGCCTCGGGCGGTGTTGCTCAATGCCCTGCTGGCCCTTCCCGGGCCCCTGGCTCTGGCAGCCGTCGGCAGCGCCCTGCTGGCAGGCGGCGAGGGCATCGCCCACGGCCTGGGCCTGGCCGCCCAGCAGCTCTCGCTGGCCTGGTTGGTGGTCGCCTGGGGTCGCCGGTTGCTGGTGCCCGATGGCGTGGCCACCAAGCACTTCTACTGGCCGGCGGACTATGCCGCAAGGCTGCGCCGGCTGCTCGGCTGGCTGGGTGTCTCGCTGGTGCCGGTGCTGATGATCGCCACCCTGGCGCGGGACACCGACTTTGGCCTCAACCACCGCCCGGTCGCCCTGGGGCTGCTGGTCTCGGGCCTGCTGGCCATGAGCTTGGTGCTGGCGCGGCTGATCCTGGCCCATGCACCCTTCTTCGGCGTGCGGCTGTTCCGGCTGGTGCTGGGGCTCAGCATGGCCGCGGTGCCGCTAGCGCTGCTCGGACTGATCGCGGCGGGCTACGAGTACACGGCGTTGAGCCTGGTGGGACGCTTCGCCATCACCCTCTATCTGCTGGGACTGTGGATTCTGGTCGAGGCCGCGGTCGTGCGAGGCCTGGCGGTGGCGGCACGTCGCCTGGCCTTCAAGCGTGCCCTGGCCCGGCGGCGGGCCCATGCCCAGGAGGGAGCCGACGGGGGGCTGGAGGTGGTGGAGGAGCCACCCCTGGACATGGAGCAGATCAATCAGCAGTCATTGCGCCTCTCCAAGCTGATCCTGCTGATCGGCTTCGTGTTCCTGCTCTACCTGGTCTGGGCCGACCTGCTGACGGTGCTGGGCTACCTGGAGCAGGTGGCGATCTGGGAGACCGACGAGGCCGAGGGCGCCGACCTGGTCGGTGGTACCCTGTCGGTGGCCGATATCTTCACCGCGCTGCTGATCCTCGGGCTGACCCTGATGATGGCGCGCAACCTGCCCGGCCTGCTCGAGGTGATGGTGCTGTCGCGCCTGGAGTTGAAGCAGGGCAGTGCCTACGCCATCACCTCGCTGCTCTCCTATACCATCATCGGTACCGGCCTGGTCGCCTCGCTGGGCACCCTCGGCGTCTCCTGGGACAAGTTGCAGTGGCTGGTGGCCGCGCTTGGCGTGGGCCTGGGCTTCGGCCTGCAGGCGATCTTCGCCAACTTCGTCTCGGGGCTGATCATCCTCTTCGAGCGGCCGGTACGTATCGGTGACACCGTGACGCTGGGCAACCTCACCGGCACGGTGAGCAAGATCCGCATCCGCGCCACCACGGTGACCGACTTCGATCGCAAGGAAATCATCATCCCCAACCAGACCTTCATCACCGACCAGCTGATCAACTGGTCATTGTCGGACACGGTCACGCGAGTGGTGCTGACCTTCGGGGTCGCCTACGGCTCGGACCATCGCCTGGTGCATCGCCTGCTGCGACAGGCTGCCGACGAGAACACTCGGGTGCTGGCCGACCCCGAGCCTCAGGTGTTCTTCATGGATTATGGCGAGAGCACCTTGAACTTCGAGCTGCGCATCTTCGTCAACGCTCTGGGTGATCGACTCTATGCCACCGACGAGGTCAACTGCCGGGTGGGTGAGCTGTTCGCCGAGCACGAGGTCGATATCGCCTTCAACCAGCTCGATGTCTGGCTGCATCGCCCCGGCGGGGCGTCACAGCGGGTCCAGCAGGTGCTCTCCGCCGGCGAGCCTGCGCCGGCCCACCCGCCTCCCGGCGCCCACGGCGACCCGGGGGAGGTCGATCTTGACGGCGGGGGAGACGGCGGTGGCGGGGGAGACGGCGGACGCTGAGTCCCGTCAGGCCGGCGACGGCTCGCGCACGGCGTGGAGCAGAAACTCGCGGTTGCCGTCGCCACCCAGCAGCGGGCTTGGCTGCCAGTGGCGGATCGCCAGGCCCACCCCGGCGCAGCATGCGCGGATCCTTGCTTCCACCTCCTTGTAGCGGGCGGGATCGGTGACCAGCCCGCGGGCGTTGACACCGCCCGGTCCGACCTCGAACTGCGGCTTAACCAGGCTGGCGAGCTCGCCACCCTCGCGCAGCAGGGCGCTGATCTCCGGCAGGATCAGGGTCTGGGAGATGAAGGAGACATCCATCACTGCCAGGTCCGGCCCCGCGGCGCCCTGTGCCTCGAAGGCCGCCCGCAGGCGAGGGTCGGCGCTCATGGCCCGGGCGTTGAGCCCTTCCAGGCAGGTGACCCGGGAATCCTCGCGCAGGCCTGGGTCGAGCTGCTCGTGGCCCACCTCCACGCCGATCACGTGGCGGGCTCCATGGGCCAGGGCACAGTCGGTGAAGCCGCCGGTGGACTGGCCCACGTCGAGGACCAGTCGGCCCGTCAGGTCGAGTCCCAGCGCCTCGATCAGTCCCTCCAGCTTGAGCCCCGCCCGCGATACATAGCGCTCCTCGGGGTCCTCCTGCACCGCCAGCCGGGTATCCGCCGGCAGCTTCTCGCCGGGCTTCGTCAGCACGCGGCCGCCCTCGTCCAGGCTCACCCGCCCGTGGCGGATAAGCCGCTGGGCGCGGGTGCGTGAACGGGCCAGGCCCAGGGTGACGAGAAGCTGGTCGAGACGCGGCATCTTCCCCTAGGGTCCTTCGTCGGCCTGCAGGTCGGTGGGCGGGACTCTGTCTGCCCCCCAGCTGCGGTGGATGTGACCGATCACAAGGTCCAGCTCCGCCTGGGTGACCTGGGCCAGCTCGCCGCGCTCCAGCGGGTCGTAGTGGAAGATGTAGAGTCGTGAGGCGAACTGCTCGAAGGGCAGCGAGGCCTCTCCCGCACGCTCACCGTGGTCGGCGGTGCTGACCTTGATATCGTCACCCCAGTCCTGACCGCTGTCGTTGTTGGGATTGTAGAAATAGACCCGCATCACGTCAGAGGGGTCCAGCGAGACGCGCAGCACGGTGATGGCGTGCCAGCCGATGAAGCGTGCGGCGCTGTCGGTCACGGCAATGCCCGCCGGTTGGGGGTGTATCAGCGGCTGGTTACCGTTGTAATAGGGGTGGTAGCTCGCATAGAAGTGGCGCAGGAAGGTGTCCAGCTCATGGAGTTGGCCCGTGGCCACGTCGACGTTGATACGAAAGCCTCGCCCCGACCACCAGCCATGGAATTCCGGGTTGACCCAGCGGTGGGGGTCGCCTTCTCGGCCGATGCATCGTCGGCCCATCTCGGCATAGATGCGATCCAGGTGGGGCACCACGATCAGCGACACTGGGTCGAGGTCCAGGGGCAGGCTCTGGGCCACGCCGCCGCTGCTCTCCATCGAGGAGATCGGCTGGCCTTCGAAGTGCATGATGATCTCGTCGTCGCGGGCTGCCCAGGCCACCATCTGCAGCATGTAGTCGGGGTCGTTGTAGGCCCACATGGAGAGCGCCCGGGCCGACTGGCAGGTGGGGTTGTTGCCCTGACCGACGCCCAGCGGCTGGCCGAGCATGCACAACACCCCCTCCAGCAGCCGGGCCCTGGGTGAGACCGTCTCACCAAAGGCCAGGTTGAGCCGCGCCTGTGACCATTCGGAGAGCGTCAGGCTCAGCTGGCGCCACATGGCCGGGGCGACCGGCGGCTGGTAGAGGATGCCGCGCTCCAGCAGCAGCGCCAGGCCGAAGACGGCCTGGGGCGTGGTCGGGTGCACGCCGCTGCGGATCAGCGCGGAGACCAGCTCGCGGTAGCAGAGCAGGCAGTCGCGACCGGTGGCCGAGAGCCCGAGCGCCTCGGCCACCAGGTGATCGCTGTGATCCAGCAGGTGACGCAGCAGCACCGGGTGGTAGGACGAGACCAGCCCGGTGTCGTGCATGGCGCGGGCAAATCCGGTGGCTTCTCCCTGGAGGGCGGCGCTATCCATGCTGGAGAGCCGTTCACGATAGATCTCGTGCCCCGGATCCTCGCGGCAGGCCCGGGTAGGTCCGTAGAGCGAGCTGACCAGGCGGTCGGCGCCCTGGCCGCTGATGCCCAGGTCGATCTCCGGATTGGCCTGGCAGATGGCGATCTGGGTGATCATCGCCTTGACCGGCTCCACCTGGATGGGGCGCTGCTGCAGGATCCGCCAGATCTCTTCGATCAGACGGTCGATGATGTGCTCGTAGCCGATGCGCTGGGCCAGATGCTGGAACAGGTGGCGGGGAATCTGGGCCAGGCGGCCCTGGGTCTCGCGCTCTGCCTCGCTGGGTGCGCCGAACAGCAGCCACAGATTGATCGCCATCACCTGGGTCAGGTAGTGGTGCGCCTGCTCGGCGGAGATCTGGTCATGCAGGTACTCCCCCTTGGCCACGGCCAATAGACGCAACTCGCTCAATGCCTCGATCACCACCATGTTGGGGTCGGGGCTCTTGAGCGCATGGGTGGTCAGAGAAGGCACCAGAAACTGGGGAGTCTCCCAGTCTGAGCCTAGGAAGACCCCGGCCTTTTCGAAAGCCTGGGCGCGGGCCTCGATGGCGGCGGCACCGCCCTCCTGAAGCAGCACCCGGCGGGCGGTGTCGAACACCCGAGGCAGCTTGCCGGGCTTGGCAAACTCTCGGGAGTGAGTCAGGAGGCTGATCGCCTCATCCAGTTTCTGGCAGAGGCCAACGAGTTTATCGTTGGCCGCAGGCGTTGCATTCGTGTCTTGCGTCTGTCGGTGCGTGGTCACGCCGACTCCTTGTCGTCAGGCTGTCACCTTTCCATGACGCCTGTATCAGACATAGAAATCAAGCTCTTCCATATGCTTGAGCAGTTCCTTCATGCGTGCCGCCTCATCGCCCTTGAAGTAGACCAGGCCCCAATGGGTACCGAAGGCGGTGCGCTTGGTCACGGTTTCTTCCATCGGTGGCGTCAGCTCGTGGGACTCGAAGTAGGGGTCGTCCTCGACCTCCTCGGGAATCTCCAGCTTGCTGACCACGCGGCGGCGCGGATAGACCCCGAAGCAGCCGGCATAGCCGTCGGCGTCCACCACCTCCTTCGGGAAGAAGGCGGCGACCTCCTCCGGGGTAGTCCTGGGATCGAACACCAGCATGGAGGCCTGGTAGGCGTTGAAACCGTAGACCCGCTCGAGCAGCTCGAACACCTTGAAGCCCGGCGGCCGGTAGGCGACTTCGCCGAAGTACATCTCGCCGTCGCTGGTGACGAAGTACTCGGGGTGAATCAGGCCGAACTCGATGTCGAAGGCCTTGATCAGCTTCTCGATCTGGGCGGTGATCTGGGGGCGATAGTGCTCAAGTTCCGGGGAGGCGGGCACGAATACCGAGTAGCCTAGAGTCACGTACTCGGAGATGTTGAGGAAGGCGATCTTGCCGTTGTGGATCCACGCCTCCACGGCGAACTCCCAGCCGTCCAGGTGCGACTCCATCAGCACCGGGAACTCCTCGTCGGGAATGGTATCGACCTCGTCCGGGGTGCGGATCACCCGGTGGCCCAGGCAGCCGGCCTTGTCGAAGGCCTTGAGGTGGATCGGGTCGTTGGGGTCGCCGTCGAGCTTGAGCAGGGTCTGGTTGACCCGCTTGAGGAAGCGCACGACATCCTCCTTGTCATGGGCCTCCTCGAAGATGCCCACGCGGATGCCGCCCAGCTGGGCGCGTCGCTTCATCAATGCCTTGTCACGCAGCAGCAGCGACTGGCCGTAGAGGCGCGGGTTGTCGAGCAGCACCGAGTTGATGGCGCCGGCCCACTCCACGGTCTCCTCGAACAGCGGGATGGCGACGTCGACCTTCATCTCCTGGAGGGTGTGGGCGATCTCCAGGGAGCGGTCGTTCAAGCGTTCGAAGTTCCAGGGCACATAGGGAATGTCGTGCTTCTGGCAGTACTCTTCCGCCCAGTCCGGGGCGACCACCACGTAGCGTCGGTCGAAGTTTTCGGCAGCTTCGATGGCGTTCAGGCTCCAGCCAAGCAGAGCAATGTAGCCCTTGTTCGGATCCTTATTCATGGGTGCCTCCAGATGGGGGAGTGGACAGGTTCCCAGGCCGACCTCGGGTCAAGCCTTGGGGGGGGAAGTTTTTTTCCACGATACAGCAACGATCGGTCGGGTTCACCCTGGCCCGTGGGTGAAAACGGCCCTTGCCGGCCGGTCCCCGCGTTGTTATAGTGCGTCCGCACTCGGCAAGGCGTTGATTACCAACGCTCCAGTCCCCGAGCCCTTGACGTTGACGTTAAAGACGTCCTGCAATGGTGGCCCCGTCGGTCCTCCCGCAATGCTAAGCCGCAAACCCCGCCAGGCCCGGAAGGGAGCAACGGTAGTGGTGGACGCGTGTGCCGGGATGTGGCTGTCGGGGCCGCCTCCATTTCGGGCCTCGTCTTTTCCGATTTTTCCTCTTCCTGCGTGCCTGCCTCTCGTCCACCGAGCCGTCGATCGACGCCTCTTCCGGTGCGACTCTTACCTGCCCCCCTCCCAGTGCTTCTGCATCTCGATGAAGGTCAGCGAGGCCGACCAGGTGATCAGCATGAAGCCGGTGAGCGCCTCGGTGCCCATGAGAAAGCGGATATGACCCCGCGGCACCAGGTCGCCGTAGCCGAGGGTGGTATAGGTCACGGCCGAGAGATAGACATGGTCGAGGAAGGTGAGCGACTCGAAGCCGGCGAGGCTGCCCGCCAGGGGATGGTCGAGCAGTAGCCAGGCGGCCAGGCCGAACAGCCAGATCTCGGCGATATGCGCGCCCAGCAGGCCGAAGATCAGCATCAGGAAGCGCCGCCGCTGGGTGCCGGAGTTCTTATCCATCAGCCGGCTCAGCGTGATGGCCACCTCGTAGTGCAGCAGCACGCAGGCCACCACCACGGCGAAGGTGGTGCCCGCCACCAGCAGGTGGCCCGTATCGACCCATTCGTCTGTCACGGCTGGCATTCCCTTCACTAGCCCATGCATTGAGGTTATCGCAGTCAAGGGTATTCGGCAGCGGAGTCTTTCGTGGGTGGAGGGGATCGGCGTCAACGTCGCCAATGTGCTGAGCGGGTTCGAGCGCTGTTAATCGCGTTCGCCGATGGGGCGCTGGCTGCGCTGGCGCTGCTGAACCTGCATCGCGTCCATGCGTGACTTGAGGGCGGCCTGGGTGGCCTGCAACGCCTCGGCGCGGATCTCGGCCTTGGAGGCCCGCTGAGCTGCCTCCTGGGCCTGCTTCTGGGCCTCGTTGCGGGCTCGTTCCATGGCATCCACGCGCTGCTTCTGTTCGCTGCGCATCTCGGCGATCTCCTGACGCTGACGGGCGCGATCGGCCTGCAACTCCTTGTGCAGTTCGGCATGCTGCTCGGTCTTCTCGCGTACTTGAGCCAGGGCACTGTCGCGCTGGGCCTCGGCCACGGCCTGGCTGCGCTCCGCCTTGATGCGTTCGGCATCGGCGTCCCGCGCCTGGCGCTCGGCGGCCAGCCGGGCCTGCACGGCCTCCTCAAGCTGCTCGCGCAGCATATCCACCTGCTGGCGGGTCTGCAGCAGCGCCTCGCGATGGGTGCGCGCCTCGCGCTGTTCGATCTCAAGGCTCTCGCGCAGTTCGTTGAGACTCGCCTGCAGCTCATCGCGACGCGCGAGGGCCTGCTCGGCAGCGCTCTCCGCGGCGGCCAGTCGAGTCTCTCGCTCGGCGAGGCGCTGTTCCATCGCTTCGCCCAGCTCGGCCAGGCTGGCGGCGTCGCTGCGGGCCTCATCGGCGAGCTGCTCCCCGCGTGACAGGGCGGCGCTGGCGTGTCGCTCGAGCTCCTCCTCCAGCGCGGCGATGAGGGCCTCCGGCAGCCGGGGAGCGGGGGGCGACGACGCAGGGCGCGCGGCGCGCCAGGCGCTCAGGTGGCGCTGGATACGGTTGGGCGAGCCGGCGCCCAGGTGCTCGCAGACCCGTGCCAGGGTGGGCTCTGCCCCGCGCCCCTCGAGGTTCTCGGCGGCGGCGGCGACCTGTTCATAGGAAATCCCCGCCGTGGGCGGTGCGGAAGGCTGTCGGCTCATGGTCTCATCCCTGTTCGAGGCGCGCTGGGCTGTCATTCGGGCCGAGACTACCACAGCCGGAGGTCGGCGCAGAGGCCGGAGCCCGCTTCTCGGGACCTGCGGCCCGGGTTGCTTTCCGCGGCCGGCCCCAGTCGCTAGAATGAATGATCCCATCGGGCCTCGGGCGCCGATCAATATACCGGGCGCCGGCATCTCGCCGACTTCCGACCACCGCAAGGATTCCGCGCTGCATGAGCTATCAGGTTCTGGCCCGCAAGTGGCGGCCGCGTACCTTCCACGAACTGGTGGGCCAGGAGCACGTCCAGCGTGCGCTGGTCAACGCCCTGGACCAGGGCCGACTGCACCATGCCTACCTGTTCACCGGTACCCGCGGGGTCGGCAAGACCACTCTGGCGCGGATCCTTGCCAAGTGCCTCAACTGCACGGCCGGCGGTCATGGCGACGAGGGCATCACCTCGACCCCCTGCGGTGAGTGTTCCAGCTGCCTGGCCATCGACGAGGGGCGCTTCGTCGACCTGATCGAGGTGGACGCCGCCTCACGCACCAAGGTGGAGGACACCCGCGAGTTGCTCGACAACGTGCAGTACGCGCCGACCCAGGGGCGCTACAAGGTGTACCTCATCGACGAGGTGCACATGCTCTCCACCAGCAGCTTCAATGCGCTGCTCAAGACCCTGGAAGAGCCGCCGCCCCACGTGAAGTTCCTGCTGGCCACCACCGACCCGCAGAAGCTGCCCGCCACGGTGCTCTCGCGCTGCCTGCAGTTCACCCTCAAGCACATGCCCCCCGAGCGCATCGTCGGCCACCTGGCCAAGGTGCTCGAGGCCGAGTCGGTGCCCTTCGAGGAGAGCGCCCTGTGGCTGCTGGGCCGCGCCGCCGAAGGCTCCATGCGCGATGCCATGAGCCTCACCGACCAGGCCATCGCCTTCGGGCAGGGGCGGGTCGAGCATGCCGACGTGGCGGCCATGCTCGGTACCCTGGACCAGCGCCACGTGCTGGCGCTGGTCGAGGCCCTGGCCGAGGTGGACGCCGCCCGCCTGCTGGCCGAGGTCGCGGCGCTGGCCGAGCGCGCCCCGGACTTCGCCGCCGTGCTCGATGAGCTCACCGCGGTGCTGCACCGCCTGGCCATCGGCCAGATGGTGCCCGACGCCCTGGACAACGGCCACGGCGACCGCGAGGCGCTGCTCGCCCTCGCCGCACGCTTCACCGCCGAGGACGTGCAGCTCTACTACCAGATCGGCATTCAGGGGCGCGGCGACATGGAGCATGCGCCTGACCTGCGCACTGCCCTGGAGATGACCCTGTTGCGCATGCTGGCCTTCCGCCCCCAGGGCGTGCCGAAGCCAGCCAGCACGGCGCTGCCGCTGCGCGGCCCGGGACCGAGTGTGCAGGCGTCCAGTGCCCCGCAGGCCGCCCCAGGCGCTTCCTCGGCGCCTCCCGTGCCGGCTCCTTCGCCGTCCGCGGCGAGGGAGGCTGCGCCCGCGCCCATGCCAGAGCCGGAGCCGGCCGCCGCGGCGGCCGAACCCGAGGCGCAGGCGGCGCAGGCGGAGGCGCCCCCGCCCTGGGAGGCGTTGCCCGAATCGCCCTCGGAGCCTGCCCCCGAGCCCCATCACGAGGCGGCTCTGGAGCCCCGGGAGCATACCGAGCCTCGCCCCCCCGAAATTGCGCCCGCACCCAAGCCTGAGCCTGAACCAGAAAAGATGGCGGTGGCCTCGGACGAGCAGCAGCAGGCCGCGTCCCCCGCCCCGGTCGAGGCGCCTTCCGCCGTCCCGCTCCCTGGCAGGGAGGGACTCTTCGGTCACGCCGAGTGGCTGGCCTGCTTCGAGTCCCTGGGCCTGGGCGGCCTGACCCGCAACCTGGCGGCCAACTGCGTGGTGGAGCAGGACGACGGCGAGGTGCTGCGGATGCGCCTGGACCCGTCGCTGGCCGCGATGCAGGCCGATATCCACCTGGAGCGCATGCGCGATGCCCTGGCGAACCATGGCATCGTGCGGCGGCTGGCGGTGGAGGAGGGGACCCTGCCCGAGGGCGTCGAGACCCCGCGCCAGCAGGCCGAACGGCTGGCGGCCCAGCGCCACGCCGAGGCGGTTGCCGCCCTGCAGCGCGACCCCAATATCCAGAAGCTGCAGCAGGCCTTCGGCGCGCGCCTGGTGGAGTCCACGGTCAAGCCCGTCGATGCCGGGGCACCTTCCTGACAGGCGCGTTCCTGAACGGCGGGGCCGCCGCGATATCATAGTCAGACGCACCAGACGCATGCCGATTCACGGACCGATACATCGATAGATAAACAGACCGATAGAGAGGAATGACCATGTTCAAGGGTGGAATGGGCAACATCATGAAGCAGGCCCAGGAAATGCAGGAGAAGATGCAGCGCGTCCAGGAGGAGGTCGCTCGGGCCGAAGTGCAGGGCGAGGCGGGCGCGGGCATGGTCAAGATCACCATGAACGGACGCCACGACGTCAGCAAGGTCGACATCGACCCCAGCGTCATGGAGGAGGACAAGGAGCTGCTCGAGGATCTGCTGGCCGCCGCGGTGAACGACGCGGTGCGCAAGGTGGAGGCCAACTCCAAGGCCAGGATGGAGGAGGTCACCGCCGGGATGAACTTGCCGCCGGGCTTCAAGATGCCGTTCTGATGAGCTTCTCCCCCCTCGTCGAGAAACTGATGGAGTCGCTGCGGGTGTTGCCCGGCGTCGGGCCCAAGACCGCCCAGCGCATGGCCATGCACCTGCTCGAGCGCGACCGCGACGGCGGCCGTCGCCTGGCCGCGGTGCTCGATGAGGCCATTGAGCGGGTCGGCTACTGCCGGCGCTGTCGCACCCTCACCGAGGAGGAAGTGTGCGGGCTGTGCGAGAGCGCGAGGCGTGACGACGCCCTGCTCTGCGTGGTGGAATCCCCCGCCGACCAGCTCGCCATCGAGGAGGCCGGCGGCTACCGCGGGCGCTACTTCGTGCTGCACGGCCACCTCTCGCCGCTGGACGGCATTGGCCCCGAGGATATCGGCCTCGACCAGCTCGAGTCGCGGGTGGCCGAGGGCGGTATCGAAGAGATGATCCTCGCCACCAACCCCACCGTGGAGGGCGAGGCCACCGCTCACTACATCGCCGCCCAGTTCGCGTCCCGGGGGGTGCGCCTGTCGCGCCTCGCCTATGGTGTGCCCATGGGGGGCGAGCTCGAATACGTGGATGGCGGTACCCTGAGCCGCGCCTTCAACGGTCGCCTGCCGTTCCGGGGCGACTGACCCACTGTCCCCATGTCTCCCCACCCTCTCGCTTACCGACCTGCCGGAACCCCCATGCCATTGACCCCCGAAATACGCTGGATCGATACTCCAGAGGCTCTGGACGCTGCCTGTGCCGAGGTGGCCGCCGCCGATGTCATCGCGCTGGATACCGAGTTCTTCCGCGAGAATACCTTCCACCCGGTGCCGGCGCTGATCCAGTTCTCCATCGGCGGCCCGGCGTGGCTGGTCGACCCCCAGGCGGTGGCCTGCACCCACGCCTTCCGTCGGCTGCTGGCCGAGGGGCCGCTGAAGCTCGTCCACGCGGCCAGCGAGGACCTCGAGGTCTTCGCCGGCTGGGCCGGCGTCACACCGTCGCCGCTGGTGGATACCCAGCTGGCCCAGGGCCTGCTGGGCGAGACCCCGTCCATGGGCTACCAGAAGCTGGTGGAGCACTGGACCGGCCACACCCTGCCCAAGGACGAGACCCGCTCCGACTGGCTCAAGCGTCCGCTCTCCGAGACCCAGCAGGCCTATGCGGCCCTGGACGTGATCTACCTGATCGAGGTGTGGCAGCAGCAGCGCGAGTCGCTGGAGCGCCACGGTCGGCTTGCCTGGCTCATGGCGGACTGCGCCGAACTGGTGGCCCAGGCGGGGCGCAACGGCGAGTCCGATGCTCAGTGGTACCTGCGCCAGCGCCAGTTGTGGCGCCTGACCCCGCGCCAGGTCGAGGCCTACCGCCGCCTGACCACCTGGCGGGAGGGGGAGACCCGGGCCCGCAACCTGCCGCGGGGCTGGCTGGTCCACGACCGGGTGCTCTATGCCATCGCCGAGGCACTGCCCGAGAACCGCTTCGAGCTGGCCCGCATCGAGGACGTCAAGCCGAGCCTGATCAAGCGCGACGGCGATACCCTGCTGGCGCTGGTGGCCGAGGCGCGCCACCTGGACGAGGCCGAGCTGCCGCCGGCGCTGCCGTCGCCCATGGCGCCGGAGTTCAAGCGGGTGCTCAAGGCGCTGAAGAAGGTGGTCAACGCCGCGGCCGAGGCCCAGGGGCTGGCGCCGGAGGTGCTGTTGCGCCGTCGGGACCTGGAAGCTCTGGTCACCGCCCACCTGGACGACGAACCGCTGCCGCTGCCCTCTGGATGGCGCGGCGAGCAACTGAATGCGGCCCTGGTGAAGTCCCTGGAGGAACAGCCCCGATGAACGACGACCGGATGCGTGGCGACAAGCTGCTGTGCGAGGTGTTCAAGAGCTCGCGCATGGATGAGATGTATCTCTATGTGGACAAGCGCGAGGGGCTTGCCCGGGTGCCCGAGCCGCTGCTCGAGCGCTTCGGCAAGCCGCAGCCGGCGATGACCCTGATCCTGACCCCCGACAAACGCATGGGCCGCGCCCAGGCGGCCGACGTCATGGCGTCGATTCGCGAGAAGGGTTTCTACCTGCAGATGCCCCCGGCCAAGGAGGAGTACCTTCTCGATCTCTACCGCACCCCCACCGAGGCGCGTTATTGAGCTGGCTGAGCATGGCAGTCACTGCCTGTGGGAAGGGGCGCCGGGGACAAGCCGAAGAGGAGGTCCTATGCCAGGGACGGCATCGGTAGCGTACAGGGAGGTATTCACAGCGCCTCTCTCGCAGGCTTGTCCCCGGAACAGCCCCGTCGTCGCTTCTGCAAGATGGCAGTATGAACGGGAGACGTCATGAGAGAACGCTTCTGGGAGCAGTACCCCCTCGAGGAGCTTACCGCCGAGGAGTGGGAGGCGCTGTGTGACGGCTGCGGCCAGTGCTGCCTGCTCAAGTTCCAGGATGACGAGAGCGGCGAGCTGGCGGTGCTCAACCTGGCCTGCGAGCTGCTGGATACCCACAGCTGCCGCTGCAGCGACTACGAGCACCGGCTCGAGCGGGTGCCGGAGTGCACCCGGCTCACCCCGGAATTGATCCACCAGTTCCGCTGGCTGCCCCATTCCTGCGCCTATCGTCGGGTGGCCGAGGGGCGCAAGCTGGCCCGCTGGCACCCGCTGCTCTCCGGCGACCCGGAGCGGGTCCACCGCAAGGGGATCAGCGTGCGCAGCTTCGCCGTCACCAGTCGCGGGGTCCCCGAGGGTGAGTACGAGGACCATATCATCGCGGTGATCCCCATCGATTGATCCTGCCAGGAGAAGAGCTGCTGTAACCTCTCAAGCCTTGAGGCTACTGGTGGGGGGGGTGAATAACCTCCAGGACTTCAATCCACTGGTGGGAGATCGGCTCTGCCGGGCGAATGGCGGCGAAGCCGCCCCGGCGGTGTTGTCGGCGTTGGCGCATACCGCCCAGGAGCCCTTCGGTCTCCATTCGCCGGGCGGAGCCCATCTCCCACAAAACCCGGCTCTTCGCCCCGCGGAGCCCAGCTTGCATGTTGAAAGCGGGCGGGGGAGGTCTTCTGCTCAGGAGCGGTTAATGCTGGCGGGAGATTCCATGTGGACCCTTATGCCTCGCGGTTTTCCAGGCCCAGCGCCCAGAGGATATAGGCGTCCTGGCGGGCGCCGTCATGCCATGCCTTGAAGCGACCCGAGGCGCCGCCGTGGCCGGCGGCCATGTCGGTGCGCAGCAGCACCGGCCCCCGGGCGGTGCCCAGCTCCGTCAGCCGGGCGTAGAGCTTGGCAGGCTCCCAGTAGGGCACCCGGGTATCGTGCCAGCTGCCCTGCAGGAACAGGGTCGGGTAGGGAGCCGCGGCCAGGTTGTCCAGCGGCGAGTAGGCACGGATGCGCTTGCGGGCGTCGGGCTCGTCGGGGTTGCCCCACTCGGTGTATTCGGCAGTGGTCAGCGGCAGGTCGGGGTTCTCCATGGTGCGCAGCACATCCACGAAGGGCACGTCGAGCACCGCCGCACAGAAGGCCTCCGGCGCCAGGTTGAGGCTGGCGCCCACCAGCAGGCCGCCGGCGCTGGCCCCGTAGGCGGCGATGCGTTCGCCGTCGCTGATGCCGTGCTCCACCAGGCAGTCCCGGGCGGCGAGAAAGTCCCGGAAGCTGTTGGCCTTGTGCTCCAGCTTGCCGGCCAGATACCAGGGCTCGCCGCGGTCGCCGCCGCCGCGCACGTGGGCCACGGCGAAGGCCACGCCGCGGGCCAGCAGCTCCAGGCGCGCCACCGAGAACCAGGGGTCGAGCACCTCGCCGTAGGCGCCGTAGCCGTAGAGCAGAGTCGGCAGGGGATGGCCCGCCAGGTCGGCGCGCATCACCACCGAGACGGGGATGCGCTCGCCGTCGTGGGAGGTCGCCCACAGCCGTTCGCAGGCGAGCTCCTCGGGCTTGAGGTCGCCGTGAATCGGCTGCTGCTTGAGCAGGAGGCGTTCGCCGCTGTCCAGGTCGTGCTCGATCCAGCTCACCGGCAGCACGAAGGACTCCTCGCGCAGGCGCAGGCGGCGCTGGTCGAAGTGGGGCGCATCGCCCAGCGCCAGGCTGCAGGGGGTCTCCGGCAGCGGCAGGCGCTCGTCCCGGGTCACGCCGTGGCCGGCATCGAACTCCATCACCCGGAGCCTGACCTGGGCCTCCTCGTGGTCGCGTTCGGTGATCACCAGACCCCAGGCGAAGGCATCGGCCCCCTCCAGGGTGTCCTCGTCGCGGTGGGGAATCAGCGGCTGCCAGCGGTCGGCGTCGGCGGCAGCGTCCAGATGCGCCTCGTCGATCACGTCGAGACGGAAGTGGGGGGCGCCGCGGTTGTGCAGCAGGTAGAAGTGGCCGGGGCGATGGTCCAGGGAGAGTTCCACGCCGCTCTCCCGGGGGCGGAAGCAACGCGGGGGGGTGGCCGGCGCCCGGGCCGGAATCAGGTAGCTCTCGCTGGTGTCCTTCGAGGCGCTCTCCAGCACCAGCCACTCCCGGGAGCGGGTCTTGCCGAGCCCCAGCCAGAATTCCGGGTCCTCCTCGCGCAGCACCAGCGCAGGCTCGCCCGCCACGCTCTCGGCCAGCGCCAGACGCCAGATGCTCTCGGGGCGCTGGGTGGCGTCGAAGCGGGTGAAGAACAGGGTGGTGTTGTCCTCGGCCCAGGTGAGCTCGGGGCCGATGCCCTCCAGCAGGCGCACCGGCTCGCCATCGGGGAGCCGGGCCAGGAAGAGGTCGAACATCTCGTCGCCCCGGGTGTCCTCGGTCCAGGCGAGCCAGCGCTCGTCGGGTGAGAGGGCCATGTCGCCGAGCTCCAGGAAGTCGTGGTCGGCGGCGCGGGCCTCGAGGTCCAGGAAGGGCGCGGCGCGGTCCGGCTTGCCGTTGGGGTGGCGCCACCATACCGGGTAGTCGGCCTCGGCGGCGGTCTCGCTCCAGTAGGTGTAGTGGTCCAGCGGGGAGCGCAGGCCATGCACGGCCAGCTCGCGGCGGGCCAGGTGGCCGTGGTAGAGCCGCTCCACCAGGTCGTCCAGGGGGGCAAACCAGGCGGCGAACTCGGCGTTGGCCGCCTCCAGGAAGTCGGCGACCGCCGGCTCCTCGCGGTTTTCCAGCCAGTGCCACTCGGGGTCCTCCGGGCGACGGAAGTGGACCACCGGGGAGGCGGCGGCCGGGCTGTCGGGGCGATGCGGCGGCTGTGCTTTCATGGTGGGAGATGTACCATACTCAAGACTGTGAAAAGAGAGGTGGCAATGCCGATTACCGATTCGATGCCCCTACTATGGCTGGTCTATGCCGTCCTGTCGCTGGTGGTGCTGCTGACCGGCTACCTGGGCCTGGCCTTCCTGCCACGGCTGCTGCGTCTGCCGATCACCTGGCTGGTGGCCGGCGTGATGTGGGTGCCGACGCGCTTTCATATGCCGCTGCTGGAGGAGGGGGAATTCTACACCGGTCTGGCGCCGGCGGTGGTGGTGGCCCTGGTGGGCTTCCTCGAGCGCGACAGCGGCCTGATGCTGCCGGCGCTGATGCTGACCGCGGCCGGCGCGGCGGCGGGTGTGGCCTTCGGGCTGCTGCTGGCCTGGCGCGGCAACGCCCGTGACCACTATGTCGACATGGATGACAACGAGGACGATGCTCCCCCTGCCAAGCGTGGCGGTGGCGGGCGTCGTGAGCCGGTGATCGGCTGATCGCATGCCGACCATCGGCCCATCATGAGCCGAGTATCGGCTAAGGAGCCGGGAATGGCTGGTTCGTGGATGACTGGGTCATGGAAGGTCAGTCCGACAGGGCGGGGGGTGTATTGCCTGCTGCTCGCGAGTTTGCTCTGGCTGGCAGCCGATTCGGGGGTGGCTCAGCCGGTCGAGGAGAACCCGGATGTGCGGGTGATCATCGATGTCTCGGGCAGCATGCGCAGCAACGATCCCGACCAGCTCGCCGCCAGCGCCCTGGAACTGCTGGCCGCGCTGCTGCCGGACGGCACGCCGGCCGGCGTCTGGACCTTCGGCGAGCGCGTCGACACCCCGCTTCCGCTCGACCCGGTCGATGACGGGTGGCGCGAGCGTGCCATGGCCCTGCGTCCCGCCCTGGTGGAGTACCAGCAGCACACCGACATCGAGGCGGCCGTGCGCGAGGCCGCCGAGAGCCCGGCCAACGGCTGGCGCCATCTGGTGCTGCTCACCGATGGCATGATCGACCTGTCGCCGGCACGGGGGACCAAGCCGGAGGTGGACCTCGCCTCTCGGCGCACCCTGCTCGAGGAGCTCGCCCCGGCGCTGGCCCGGCGCGGCGTGGTAGTGCATGCCATCGCCTTCTCCGATGCGGCGGATCTGGCTCTGGTGGAGCGCCTCTCCCGGATGACCGGCGGGCTGCCGGCCATGGTCCACTCGCCGGAGAGCCTGCTCGGCGCGTTCGTCGATATCGTCGAACGCATCTTCCCCGCCGACCAGGTGCCTCTGGTCGAGGGTCGCTTCTCCATTGAGCCCGGCGTCGAGGCCTTCTCGGCGCTGCTCTTCCACGCCCCCGACGCCGCTCCATTGACCCTGGTCGCCCCGGACGGCACTCGCCATGATCCCCAGAGCCCGCCCCCCGGCGCGCGGTGGCAGGTGGAGCCGCGCTTCGACCTGCTGCGGGTGCCCGATCCCGCCCCCGGCGAGTGGCGCCTGGAGGGAGAGATCGCCGACGACAGCCGGATCGGGGTGCGCGGCGCGGTGAGCCTGCAGCTCGCACCGCTGCCGGCGGTGATTCACCCGGGGCTGGCGCTGCCGCTTGAGGCCTGGCTGGCCCGCGGGGGGGAGCCCTGGGAGGCGGCGCCGGAGGATCTCGCCATCGGCGCCGCCCTGCTCGACGGTGAGGACACACCCCGGGTGGAGGTGGAAATGGAGCGCCAGGGGGATCGCTTCGTCGGCGAACTGACGGTGCCGGAGCTCTCCGGCGCCGCCCGCCTGCGCCTGCATGCCCAGGGGCAGGGGATCGTCCGCCAGCGCTACCTGGCGGTCAATGTACAGTCGCTGCTGAGCCTCATGGATGACGCCGAGGAGGGCCTCGGGCTTGCCGGAGGAGCGGGCCTGAGCGCATCGGGCGAGCGCTTCCACGAGGATCTCGCCACCGGCCGCGAGGGTGAGGCGGTGCCCGACAGCGCCGCCGACCGATTCATCGAGTTCATCAACGACCTGCCGGCCCAGGCCGCCGCCCTGTGGCGCGAAGGCCGGCCCTGGCTCGAACGCCGTGGCGCGGCCTTCGCCGGCGACCCGCGCCAGTGGGCGGTGGCGGGCCTGGTCGTTCTGACGCTTCTGATTCTGCTGGCATGGCGGCATCGACGCCGGCCGCGCAGGGCCATCCACCGGGAGGATCCGTATGTGTGAGCTTCTGGGCATGAGCGCCAACGTGCCCACCGATATCTGCTTCAGCTTCACCGGCTTCCTGCATCGCGGGGGCGGCACCGGCCCCCATCGCGATGGCTGGGGCATCGCCTTCTACGAGGAGGGCGGCTACCGCGACTTCCGCGACCCCCACCCCTCGGTGCATTCGCCCATCGCGCGGCTGATCACCGACTACCCCATCAAGTCGAATATCGTCATCAGCCATATTCGCCAGGCCAACGTCGGCCAGGTGCGCCTGGCCAACACCCACCCCTTCGTGCGCGAGATGTGGGGCGCCCCCTGGTGCTATGCCCACAACGGCCAGCTCGAAGGCTGGCAGGGCCTGCCGCTCAGCTTCTATCGCCCGGTGGGGGATACCGACAGCGAGCATGCCTTCTGCTGGCTGCTGGGCGAGCTGCGCCGCTGCTTCCCCCAGTGCCCGGAGAGCGACGCCGAGCGTCAGGGGCTGTGGCGGCTGCTCCACCAGCTCTGCGAGCGCCTGCGCGGCCTCGGGGTGTTCAACCTGCTGCTGGCCGACGGCGACTACCTCTATACCTTCTGTTCCACCAAGCTGGCCCACATCACCCGGCGTGCCCCCTTCGGCCGGGCGAGCCTTTCGGATGCCGAGCTCACCGTGAACTTTGCCGAGCACACCACGACCCATGACATCGTCTCGGTGATCGCCACCGAACCCCTTACCGATAACGAGGACTGGGAGCGCATGGTCCCGGGGGAACTGCTGGTATGGCGTGACGGCGTGATCCAGGCGCGCATCGGCCGGCCTGGCGCGTGAAATCGACCGGTTGCCCCTGGGGGCGGGGATGGCCCAGGCTGTCGGTAAGGGGACCCGGCATTAAGGGATAGCCTCACCGGTTTCAAGCTGTCGTTTCAATCGATCGTTTTACAGTCTGTGTCGGCCGGTTTAAGGTAGGGCCCCGGGACAACAACAAGCGCCGGTGGTCCATCGGCGACACAGCGGAGAGACGTGATGAGTGAGCATGCCAACGCCCCGATCCTGTCCGGCCCCGAGCTCAAGGGGATGGAGGAGTACGATTCGGTCAACGATGTCTTCCATGCGGCGGTCAAGCGCTATGCCGACAAGCCGGCCTTCAGCTGCATGGGACAGACCCTGACCTTCGCCGACCTGGATCGCCTCTCCGGCGACTTCGCAGCCTGGCTCCAGCACGACACCACCCTGCAGCCCGGGGATCGCATCGCCATCCAGCTGCCCAACGTGCTGCAGTTCCCGGTGGCGGTATTCGGCGCCATGCGGGCGGGCATGGTGGTGGTCAACACCAACCCGCTCTACACCGAGCGGGAGATGGCCCACCAGTTCAAGGATTCCGGGGCCAAGGCCATCGTGATCCTGGCCAACATGGCCGACAAGCTCGAGAAGATCCTCGACCGCACCGATATCCAGCATGTGCTGGTCACCGAGCTCGGCGACCTGCACGGCTTCCCCAAGCGCCCGCTGATCAACCTGGTGGTCAAGCACGTCAAGAAGATGGTGCCGCCCTTCCGTCTGCCCGGCCACACCCCCTTCCGCCGCGCCCTCAAGGAAGGTGCGGCGCGCCAGCACCGCGAGGTGGAGCGCGAACTTGACGACATCGCCGCGCTACAGTACACCGGCGGTACCACGGGCCTGGCCAAGGGCACCATGCTGACCCACCGCAACCTGGTGGCCAACATGCTCCAGGCGGGGCAGGCCATCGGCAAGGGGCTGACCAACGGCGAGGAGGTGGTGATCGCGCCGCTGCCGGTCTATCACATCTACACCTTCACGGTGAACTGCCTCTTCCTGATGGAGACCGGCAACCACTCGGTCCTGATCACCAACCCCCGCGACCTCCCCAACTTCGTCAAGGAGCTGAAGGGGCTCAAGTTCACCGCCTTCATCGGCCTGAACACCCTCTTCAACGCCCTGTGCAATCGCGAGGACTTCCGCGCCCTGGACTTCTCGAGGCTCCACCTGACCATCTCCGGCGGCATGGCGCTGACCAAGGCCGCGGCGGAGCGCTGGAAGGATGTCACCGGCTGCGAGATCGCCGAGGGCTACGGGCTCACCGAGACCTCGCCGGTGGTCAGCTTCAACCCGGTGGATGCCATCCAGCTCGGCACCATCGGCCAGCCGGTGGCCGGCACCCGGGTCAAGGTGGTGGATGCCGACGGCAACGACCTGCCCTTCGGCGAGCCGGGCGAGCTCTGCGTGCAGGGCCCCCAGGTGATGAAGGGCTACTGGAACCGCGACGACGAGACCATCAAGGTGATCGACGACGACGGCTGGTTCCACACCGGCGACATCGCGGTGCTTCAGGACGACGGCTATATCCGCATCGTCGATCGCAAGAAGGACATGATCCTGGTCTCCGGCTTCAACGTGTACCCCAACGAGGTGGAGGATGTCGTCGCCACCCATCCGGGCGTGCTGGAGTCCGCCGCGGTAGGCGTGGAGGACGAGAACAGCGGCGAGGCGATCAAGCTCTTCGTGGTACCCCGCACCGATGACCTCGACCCCGATGAGCTGCGCGCCTGGTGCAAGAAGGAGCTGACCGGCTACAAGGTGCCCAAGTACGTGGAACTGCGCGACGAGCTGCCCAAGACGAATGTGGGCAAGGTACTTCGCCGCCAGCTGCGCGATGAGGAGCGCGAGAAGGCCAGGGCCGCCTCCTGAGCCGGCGATAGCCGCTGCCTGGCCGAGCCATAGCCAGCCTCAATGGCCCGGATTAGGCGCCGCCCGCGCGGCGGCGTTACAATGATCTGCCCGTACCGGCTCGCCGGTGCGGGCAGTTTTCCTTGCCGCCCTCCACCTCCGGAGCCGCCGTGTCCGACGTGACCACCGACCCTTCTCCCGCCACCGACGCCCTGACCGATACCGACCGCCTGCGTGCCCTGCACCAGGCCCTCGACGGCGTGCTGCTGCGCGACCGTGCGTCGCTCGACAAGCGCCTGCACGGCCTGGCGCGGCGGGTGAAGGAGGGCAAGCCGGTGGATCGCGGGCTGCACGAGGTGGCCCAGGCCGTCGCGCGCTCCCGCGAGATGGTGGCGCGGCGCGCGGCCCGGCCGGTGACGCTCAACTATCCCGCCGAGCTGCCCGTGGCGGAGCGTCGCGAGGAGATCCTCGACGCCCTGCGCGACCACCAGGTGGTGGTGGTGGCCGGCGAGACCGGCTCCGGCAAGACCACCCAGCTGCCCAAGATCTGCCTGGAGCTGGGCCTGGGGCGCCGCGGGCTGATCGGCCACACCCAGCCGCGGCGCCTGGCGGCGCGCTCGGTGGCCGCGCGCCTGGCCGAGGAGCTGGAGACGCCGCTGGGGGAGCAGGTCGGCTACCAGGTGCGCTTCACCGACCAGAGCAGCGACCAGACCCTGGTCAAGCTGATGACCGACGGCATCCTGCTGGCGGAGACGCGCCACGATCCCGACCTCACCCGCTTTGAAGCGATCATCATCGATGAGGCCCACGAGCGCAGCCTCAACATCGATTTCCTGCTCGGCTACCTGAAGCGCCTGCTGCCGCGGCGTCCCGACCTCAAGGTGATCATCACCTCGGCCACCATCGATGTTGCGCGCTTCGCCGCCCACTTCGCCCGGCCCGGCCGGGGCGATGCGCCCGACCGGCCGGCGCCGGTGGTGGAGGTCTCCGGCCGCACCTACCCGGTGGAGCTGCATTACCGCCCGCTGGTGCGGGAGGCCGAGGACGAGGAGGATCGCACCCTGCAGGAGGGCATCCTGCATGCGGTGGAGGAGGTCGAGCGCATCGAGCGCGAGAAGCGCTGGCTCCATGGCCCCCGCGACATCCTGGTGTTCCTGCCCGGCGAGCGGGAGATCCGCGAGACCGCCGATACCCTGCGCCGGGCCGACCTGCGCGGCACCGAGATCCTGCCGCTCTATGCGCGGCTCTCCAACGCCGAACAGAATCGCGTCTTCGCGCCCCACGCCGGGCGGCGCATCGTGCTGGCCACCAACGTCGCCGAGACCTCCCTGACCGTGCCGGGCATCCGCTACGTGATCGACCCCGGCCTGGTGCGCATCAGCCGCTACAGCTACCGCACCAAGATCCAGCGCCTGCCGGTGGAGCCGGTCAGCCAGGCCAGCGCCAACCAGCGCATGGGGCGCTGCGGCCGCGTGGCCGAGGGGGTCTGCATTCGCCTCTACGACGAGGAGGACTTCCTCGCCCGGCCCGCCTTCACCGACCCCGAGATCCGCCGCACCAACCTGGCCTCGGTGATCCTCTCCATGCTGTCGCTGAAGCTCGGTGACATCGAGGCGTTCCCCTTCGTCGACCCGCCCGATTCGCGCTTCGTCACCGACGGCTTCCGGCTGCTCTTCGAGCTGGGCGCGGTGGACGAGAAGGGCGGCATCACCCCCATCGGTCGCAAGCTGGCCCGGCTGCCCATCGACCCGCGCCTGGCACGCATGGTGCTGGCCGGGGCCGAGCAGGGTGGCCTGCGCGAGGTGCTGATCGTGGTGGCGGGCCTCGCCGTTCAGGACCCCCGCGACCGCCCGGCGGAGAAGCGCCAGGCCGCCGACCAGGCCCACCGCCGCTGGCAGGACCCGGACTCCGACTTCGTGGCGCTGCTCAACCTCTGGGACGGCGTCGAGGCGGCCAGGGAAGCGCTCTCCGGCAACCAGCTCAGGCGCTGGTGCAAGGAGCACTACATCAACTACCTGCGCGTGCGCGAATGGCACGACACCTTCCGCCAGCTGCGCCAGCTGCTGCGCGACATGCAGATCGAGGTGCCGCCCCCGGTCCCCTGGCCCGCCCCCGAGGAGGGCGATGCGGAGAAGGCGCGCAAGGAGAGCCGTCGCCGCCAGGCCGCCACCCTGCATCGGGCGCTCTTGCCCGGGCTGCTCTCCCACCTGGGGCTGCTCACCGAGAACCGCGAGTACCTGGGGGCACGCAACCGCAAGTTCGTCATCCACCCCGGGTCGGGGCTCGGCAAGAAGTCGCCCAAGTGGCTGATGGCCTTCGAGCTGGTGGAGACGACGAAACTGTTCGCCCGCACCGTGGCGAAGATCGATCCCGAGTGGATCGAGCCGCTGGCCGGGCACCTGGTCAAGCGCAACTACGCCGAGCCCCACTGGGAGATGAAGCGCGCCCAGGTGATCGCCAAGGAGCAGGTCACCCTGTTCGGCCTGCCCATCGTCGCCGGGCGCAAGGTACATTTTGGTCCGGTCGATCCGGCACAGTCGAGAGAGCTCTTTATCCGCCGGGCGCTGGTGGAGGGGGAGTTTCGCACCCGCGGCGACTTCTTCGCCCACAACCGGGCATTGGTCGAGGAGGTCGAGGACCTCGAGGACCGCGCCCGGCGCCGCGATATCCTGGTGGACGAGGAGACCCTGTTCGCCTTCTACGACGAGCGCCTCCCCCAGGGCATCCACAACGGCCGTGGCTTCGAGGCGTGGCGCAAGCAGGCCGAGGCCGAGAACCCCGGGGTGCTCAAGTTCGATCGCGCCGCCCTGCTGGCCCGGGAGGCCAGCGAGATCACCCAGGCCGACTACCCGGACGAGATTTCCCTGAACGGCGTGCGCTACCCGCTCGCCTATCACTTCGAGCCCGGCGCGGTCGACGACGGGGTGACCCTGACCGTGCCCGCCGCCATGCTGCCCCAGCTGCCTCTGGCGCGGCTCGAGTGGCTGGTGCCGGGCCTGCTGCGCGAGAAGTGCATCGCGCTGATGAAGTCGCTGCCCAAGGCGGTGCGCCGTCAGGTGGTGCCGATCCCCGACTGGGTGGATGCCGCCCTGGAGACTTTCGTCGCCGACGACGTGCCGCTCACCGAGGCGCTGGGCGAGTTCCTGCGTCGGCGGACCGGCGTGCGGGTCCACCCCGATGACTGGCAGCTCGACCAGCTCGAGCCCCACCTGATAATGAACCTCAAGGTGGTGGACCACGAGGGCAGGACCCTGGGCCAGGGGCGCGATGCCCGCGAGCTGGAGCGCCGCTTCGAGGCCGCGGCGGGGCAGGGGGCCCGTGCCCTGGCCGCCGAGGCGCGCCTGGAGGCGCCGGTGGAAGGGCTGCCCGAGGCCGCGCTGCCCGAGTCCCGGGTGACCACCCAGGCGGGCATCCGCGTCGAGGCCTTCCCGGCCCTGGTGCCCGAGGGGGAGGCCTTCCGGGTCGAGCTCTTCGACCACCCGGACAAGGCCCGCGAGGCCCACCGCGACGGCATCGTGCGCCTGGCCATGCGCCGCCTGCCCGACGCGGTGCGCGAGATCGAGCGCCTCAAGGGGCTCGGCACCTGTGCGCTGCTGTTCGCCAAGGTGGGCAGCAAGCGCCAGCTGACCGACGACGTGGTGCGGGCGGTGTTTATCCGGGGGGTGGCGCAGGATCCGCTGCCGCGCTCGGCGGCCGAGCTCAAGGCGCGCCTGGCGGCGACCCGCGCCGAGCTCCTGCCCCGGGCCGAGGCCCTGGTGGCCACCCTGGAGGCCGCCCTCAAGGGCCATCTGGCGGTCACCAAGGCGTTGAAGGGCAACCTGAATCTGGCCCTGGCGCTGGTATACAGTGACCTCAAGGCCCAGATGGCGCGGCTGGTGCACCCCGGCTTCGTCGGCGAGGCCGGCGAGTGGCTCGACGAGTACCCGCGCTACATGGAGGCGGCCCAGATCCGCCTGGAGAAGGCGCCCCGGGAGCGCCTGCGCGACCAGATGCACATGCAGGAGATCCACGCCCTGGAGTCGCGCCTCGAGGCCCGCCTTCAGAGCGAGCGTCGCGGCGGCATGGCGCCCCCGGCGCTGGCCGAGTTCCGCTGGTGGATCGAGGAGCTGCGGGTCTCGCTCTTCGCCCAGCAGCTGGGTACCCGATTTGCGGTTTCCGCCAAGCGCCTCGAGAAGCGCTGGGCGGAGATCACCGGGCGCCCCTGAGCGCCCGCATGAACAGCGGCCGCGGTGAGCGGCCTTGGCGGCAGTGGCCGCGAAAGGGAGAACGTATGACCAACGTCGTGATCACCGGCACAGGACTCTTCACGCCGGAGAACACCATCGACAACGATGCCCTGGTGGCCTCGTTCAATGCCTGGGTGGACGCCGAGAACGCGCGCCACGCCGAGGCGATTGCCGCAGGCGAGCGTGAGTCCCTGGCGCACTCCAGCAGCGACTTCATCGTCAAGGCGTCGGGCATCCACAGTCGCCATGTGCTCGATGCGAAGGGCATACTCGATCCCGAGCGCATGCGCCCGCGGCTGCGCGAACGCAGCAACGACGAGCCCTCCATCCAGGGCGAGATGGGCGCCACCGCGGCCCGCCAGGCCCTCGCGCACGCCGGTGTCGACGCCGCCGATATCGATCTCGTCATCGTCGGCTGCTCCAACCTGGAACGCCCCTACCCGGCGGTGGCGGTGGAACTGCAGGCCCTGCTCGGTGCCGGCGGCTACGCCTTCGACATGAACGTGGCCTGCAGTTCGGCCACCTTCGCCATCGAGACTGCCGCCAACGCCATCCGCGCCGGAAACGCGACCCGTGCGCTGGTGGTCAGTCCGGAGATCTGCTCGGCGCACCTCAATTTCCGGGACCGCGACAGCCACTTCATCTTCGGCGATGCCTGCACCGCCATCGTACTGGAGCGCGATGATCTGGCCACCTCCCAGGCGCGCTTCGAGATCCTCGGCACGCGCTTGGTGACCCGCTTCTCCAATGCCATCCGCAACAACGCCGGTTTCCTCAATCGGGTGACGGATTCGGACCCCCAGGCGCTGGACAAGCTCTTCGTCCAGGAGGGGCGCCGGGTGTTCAAGGAGGTCTGCCCCCTGGTGGCGGCGCTGATCAGCGACCACCTGGCGAGCCTGGACCATAGCGGCGATGACCTGGCGCGGATGTGGCTGCACCAGGCCAACCGCCACATGAACGACCTGATCGGCCGCCGGGTGCTGGGCCGCGATCCCAGCGAGCAGGAGGCGCCGGTGATTCTCGATCGCTACGCCAACACCAGCTCGGCGGGCTCGATCATCGCCTTCCATCTGCATCGCGATGACCTTGCCGCCGGAGACCTGGGAGTGATCTGCTCCTTCGGGGCGGGCTACAGCGCGGGCAGCGTGGTGGTGAAACGTGTCTGACGCCCTCGTGATAATTGACAGGACAACTCGCACAAAAAGCCGCAGGGAGAGAACGCTGATGACCAGCAGGACGGTAACGTGGGGCAAGGCGCTGGCGGGTCTGCTTGCGGTGGGACTGCTGGCGGGATGCGCCAGCACGGCGGCGATGGAGGAGCGCCATCCTGACGATCCCTGGGAGGGCTTCAACCGGCGCGTCTTCGTCTTCAACGATGCCGTGGATCGCGCGGTGCTCAAGCCGACCGCCAGGGGCTATCGGGCGGTGACGCCGCAGCCGGTGCAGACCGGCGTGGGCAACTTCTTTTCCAACCTGGGCGAGCCGCGCACGGCGCTCAACAGCCTGCTGCAGGGCAAGCCCGGCAATGCCGGCATCGCCATGTCGCGCTTTTTCATCAACACCACCATCGGCATCGGTGGCCTGTGGGACTTCGCCACCCATATGGAGATCACCGGCCGCGACGAGGACTTCGGCCAGACCCTGGCGGTCTGGGGATGGGAGGAGTCGCGCTACCTGGTGCTGCCCCTGCTGGGGCCGAGCACCGTTCGCGACACCGGCGGCCTGCCTGCCGATGCGGTGACCTATCCCCTCTACTATTTCGACGACGCCGAACTCGAGCTCGCCCTGACGGCGCTGAGGATCGTGGACATGCGCGCCGGGCTGCTCGACCAGGAGGAGCTGATCAGCGGCGATCGCTACAGCTTCATCCGCGATGCCTGGCTGCAGCGTCGCCGCTTCGAGATCAGCGATGGTGAGATGGGCGATGATCCCTTCGCCGCGGATGATTTCGATTTCGATGATACGGACTTCGACGACGACGCCTTCGACGACGCCTTCTCCGACTGAGGCTCCTTTCCATGGATAGTCCCAAGCAGCTGATCGGTGTGATCGATGCCCCGGGCCCGGCGCGTGATGCCCTGGCCGAGACCATCGCTCGAGACGGCCTGGCGGTGATCGCCGCCGAAAGCCCTGATGGGTTGCCGCCGGAGGTGTCGCTGGTGGTGGCCCACGTCCGGGGGCTGTCCGACGACCAGTGGGCGCCCCTCTGCCAGCGGCTGCCGACCCTGGTGGTCAGCGATAGCCGCGAGGCGCCCGGGCTGCTCTCGGCGGTGGATGTCGGGCTGGTGGACTACATCGTCGAGCCGCTGCGCCACGGCCAGCTGCTGCGGCGCATGATTCGCAAGGTGATCGAGCTGCGCCAGCTGGAAGAGGCGCGGCGCGAGGATCAGGCACGGCTCGAGGAGCTCAACGAGAGCCTGGAGACCCACCTGGCGATGCTGCGCCTCGACCAGCAGGCCGGCGGCCAGATCCAGCGCAAGCTGCTGCCCCCCCGGCCTCAGACGGCGGCCGGGGTGACCTGCGACTACTGGTTCGCTCCCTGGCTCTACCTCTCAGGCGATTTTCTCGACTTTCAGCGTCTGGATGAACGGCACCTGCTGTTCTACTTTGCCGATGTCTCCGGCCATGGTGCCTCATCGGCCTTCGTCACGGTACTGCTCAAGTATCTGGCCAACCGCTGGCAGGGGGAGTGGGACGGGACGGCGCCGGAGGCCCTGCCGCCGCGCTGGCTGTCGGATCTCAACCGCGAGTTGCTGGACACCGGCATCGGCAAGCATGCCACCCTGTTCGTCGGGGTCATTGACCTGGAGCGTCGCTATCTTCACTATTCGCTGGGCGCACAGCTGCCCATGCCCCTGCTGGTGGCGGAGGGTGAGGCTCATCCTCTGCCGGGCGTAGGCATGCCGGTGGGGCTTTTCCCTGGTGCCGAATACCCTACCCTGGGGTGTTCGCTACCCGAGAACTTCCGCCTGTGGCTGTGTTCGGATGGAGTATTGGAATGCCTGCCGGGCGAAACGCTCGACATGCGGCTCAGGGAACTCGAGCAGCGGGCTCTGGCCAGCGAAACACTGGAGGACCTGCGGAACAGTCTGGCGCTTGGCCAAGTGGCCAGCGGTGACAACGCCAGCCTGGATACGGGAATCGAGGCGCTGCCCGACGACCTGACCATCATGATGTTGAGCGGATTTGGCAATGTTGAACCATGAAGGACGCATCAAGGCGGCATTCGAAGCCGGTGTCTTCGTCCTCAAGCTGTGCGGCGATGTACGCCTGACCCTCTGCGCGACCCTGGATAGCCAGGCCCAGCAGCTCGCCGAGACCCCGGGGCTCACGACGCTGATCATCGATCTGCGCGAGGCCACCAATGTGGACTCCACGGCCTTGGGCTTCCTCGCCAAGGTGGCCATGGCGGTGGAAGGGCGCCTGGCCGAGCGCCCCACCATCGTTGCCGACAATCCCGACATCCAGCGCATGCTGGATGTGATGGGCTTTGCCCGCTACTTCACCCAGGTGGAGGCACCCATCACCGAGGTCTGTGAGCTGTGTGACCTGCCGGAGATCCCCTGCGACGTGGAGGAGACCCGACGGCGCATTCTCGAATCCCATCGCATCCTGATGCGGATGAGCGAGCATAACCGGGAGGAGTTCCAGCCACTGGTGGAGATGCTCGAGGCCCAGGAGGCCGCCTCTCACCACCACTGATCCGAGCGTCCTCCTCCCTGCGACGCTATCACCGGCGCAGCTCGCCCAGCAGCGCTTCCAGCTTGCGCTGGTCCTCCATGAACTTGCGGATGCCTTCGGCCAGCTTCTCGGTGGCCATGGTGTCCTCGTTCATGTGCCAGCGGTAGTCGGCCTCGTGCAGCGGCTCCGGGGCGCGGGTCTCGGCATCCTGAGGAGAGAGCCGGCGTGCCAGGGTGCCGCTGGTGTCGGCCAGCTCGCCGAGCAGGGCAGGGGAGATGGTCAGCCGGTCGCAGCCGGCCAGCGCCAGGATCTCGCCACTGTTGCGGAAGCTCGCCCCCATCACGATGGTGTCGTAGCCGTGCCCCTTGTAGTGCTCATAGATGCGCTTCACCGACTGGACCCCGGGGTCGTTGTCGCCGCTGAAGTCGGCCTCCGGTGACTGGGCCTTGTGCCAGTCGAGGATGCGCCCCACGAAGGGCGAGACCAGGGTCACCCCGGCGTCCGCGCAGGCCTGAGCCTGGGCGAAGCCGAACAGCAGGGTCAGGTTGGTGTGGATGCCTTCACGCTCGAGTTGCTGGGCGGCGCGGATGCCTTCCCAGGTGGCGGCGACCTTGATCAGGATCCGCTCCGGTCCGACCCCGTGGCGTCCATAGCGCTCGATCAGCGAGCGGGCTCGGGCCAGGGTGGCATCGGTGTCGAAGGAGAGCCTGGCGCTCACCTCGGTGGAGACGTAGCCCGGCACCAGGGAGCTGATCTCGCTGCCGATCTCCACGGCCACGGCATCCAGGGCGTCGTCGATATCGGCGGCCTGGCGGGCGATCTCGCCCAGCCGTTCGCGGCGCCCCTCCAACTGGGCGGCCTGCAGGATCAGCGAGGGGTTGGTGGTGGCGTCGGTGGGCTGGAATCGACGGATGGCGTCGATGTCGCCGGTGTCGGCGACCACGGTGGTCATCTGCCGCAGTTGCGAAAGCAGATCGTCGGCCATGGGCTGGGCTCCTCGTGGAAATGGGACCGGTCACTCTATCAAGCCAGTATGACAGGGAACAGGGACCGGCAGGGAAGGCGACAATGGGCTATTATTAGCCGCCTATCTATGCATCATCAGGAGCTTCCTTGATCCTCGACGCTCGACGCTTTCTCTACTCGGAGCATTGCGACCTGTCGCCTGGGCTCTATCCGCTGGTGTTCGGCATCAACGTGATGGCCATGGCGGTCTTCAGTCGGCTCAATATCCGCCTGCTGGCGGGTCGCGCCGGCCATGCCTGACGCCCTGCTTGCCTGGCTAGACATGAGTCTCGGCACCTGGCTCGGCTGCGCGGCGGTGCTGGCGCTGGGGGCTTTCGTGCAGCGTGCGACCGGGTTCGGCCTCGCCGTGGTGGGGGCGCCGCTGCTGCTGATGCTGGAGCCGCGGCTGGTCCCGGTGATCCTGGTACTGTTCGGCTTCACCGTGGCCCTGACTACCCTGCGCTATTACTGGCGCGAGGTTCGCCTGGCCGAGATCGGCATGGCCCTGGTAGGGCGAATCCCCGGCAATGCCCTGGGACTCTGGCTGCTGCTCGCCGCGCCCATGGCGCTACTGGAGAAGCTGATCGCCGGCAGCGTGCTGTTCGCCGTGGCGGTGACCCTGTTCCGCTTCCGCCTGCCGGTCAACCGCGCCACCCTGTTCGGTGCCGGGGTCTTCTCGGGAATCCTGGGCACCATCGCCGCGCTCAGCGGCCCGCCCCTGGTGCTGCTGCTGCACGGCTTCTCGCCGGACCGCCTGCGCGGCACTCTCTCGGCCTTCTTCGTGGTTACCGCCCTGATGACCCTGGTCACCCTGGTCCCGGCCGGGCTGGTCAGCGCCTGGCATTTCGGCATGGCGCTGACCTTCGTCCCGGGGGTGCTGGCCGGCAGCTGGCTGGCCAGCCGCGTCGCCCATCGCCTCGACCGCCGACTGCTTCAGGGGGCGTCGCTTGCGCTCTGCACCCTGGCGGCGCTGGGGCTGCTGTTGTGACGTTGCGCCTGGAAAGTGTTGTCACACAATATTCATCAATCCGGCGCGTCATGTCACCGAAGTGTCATGGGGTCTCCCTATAGTCGCCTCCATCGATCCACGGATAGCGGATCGAGTCCTCAACGCTGCGACATGCGGCGCACGACACCTGGAGACCAAGATGAAACTCAAGCTCATCGCTGCAGCCGTTATCGGTGCCTCTTTCGTCAGCACCGCCGCCATGGCGGAACGCGTCGACCCTAACCTGCCCGACTATGAGTCCGTGAGCGGCATTTCCGGCAACATGACCAGCATCGGCTCCGATACCCTGAACAACCTGATGACCCTGTGGGCAGAAGAATTCGCCAGCATCTATCCCAATATCAATATCCAGATTCAGGGTGCTGGCTCTGGCACCGCCCCCACCGCCCTGACCGAGGGCACCGCCCAGTTCGGTCCGATGAGCCGCGAGATGCGCACTTCCGAAGTTCAGGCCTTCGAAGATCGCTTCGGCTATCCGCCCACCATGGTGCCTGTGGCCATCGACGCCCTGGCCGTCTACGTCAACCAGGACAACCCCCTGGAAAGCATCACCCTACCGCAGGTCGACGCCATCTTCTCCGACACCCGCCGCTGCGGCTATCCGGAAGACATCACCCGCTGGGGCCAACTGGGTCTGGAGGGCAACTGGGAAAACCGCGACTTCACCCTGTATAGCCGTAACGCCGTTTCCGGCACCTACGCCTTCTTCGCCGAGAATGCCCTGTGTGGCGGCGATTTCAGGGATAGCATCAACGAGCAGCCGGGTTCTGCTTCGGTGGTTCAGGGCGTGAGCGAGTCGATCAACGGCATCGGCTACTCCGGCATCGGCTACATCACTTCCCAGGTTCGCGCGTTGCCGGTAGCTCGTGACGAGGGCGAGGAAGCCTTCACGGTCGATAACGAGAATTACCCGCTGGCCCGCTTCCTCATGGTCTACGTGAACAAGCACCCCAATGAAGAACTGGCCCCGCAGCAGGCCGAGTTCCTGAAGATGGTGCTCTCCAAACAGGGCCAGGAAGTGACCGCCCGTGACGGTTACATCCCGCTGCCCGAGACCGTGGCCAGTCGCGTGCGCGGCGAGCTGGGCATCGACTAACCATCTGATATACAAGTTGTTGACCGGGGCGCTCAGGCGCCCCTTCTTTATTTCAGGGGCTGTCACAAAGCTGTCACGGACCCTGCTTACCCTCTGCGTATCTTTCCACCTGACGGGATTGCCCATCCGCCATGAATGACATGTCCCAACGCCCCAGGTCGGGTCAAGGCCGGTCGCTGCTGCCCACCCCCGAGCAGCGCGAGCGCCTGCGGCGCAAGCGCACGCTGAAGGACAACATTTCCCGCTACGGTATCGGTGCCGCCGGCATCGGAGTCGTGATCGCCCTCGGGATGATCTTCGTCTACCTGTTCTCCGAGGTCATGCCGCTCTTCAAGTCGGCCCAGGTCTCGACGCAGCAGGCCTATGCCATTCCCGGGGTGGAAGGCGGCGAGTCACTCGAGCACCTGATCATCGACCGCTACGACACCCTGGGGGCGAGCTTCACCGGCACCGGGCGCATTACCTTCTTCGATCTGGACGGAGGCGCCTGGCGTTCATCGTTCGAGATGCCCCGGCCCGATGGCGCGACGCGCTCGGCATTCGCCACCGCCTTCGCCACCACGGGCGCCTTCGCCTACGGGTACGACAACGGCACCATCAGCCTCGGCCGGGTGGACTACGCGATCACCTACCCGGATAACCTGCGCCACATCGAGCCCGAGCTGAAGTTTCCCTTCGGCGAGGAGCCACTGACCCTGGACGAGGCGGGACGGGCCATCCGGGTGCTGGGTCTGCAGGTCAGCGATCGCGGTACCTATGCCGCTGCCGAACTCGAGGACGGCACCCTGATGGTGACCTCCTTCGATCGCCGGGAGAACATCATGACCGGCGAGGTTAGCGTGGAGCGGACCACGGCCGAGCTGCCCGGTTTCGACGGCCGCGCCCATCAGATCCTGATGGACAACCGCTTTCGCCATCTCTACGTTTCAGATAACGATGGCTACATCCATCACTACGATATAGGCAACCTGCGCGACCCCGACTACCGTGGCGCGTTGCGAGTCACCGATAACGGCTACGTTTCCTACATGACGCTGCTCAACGGTACCGTGTCGCTCATTGCCGGCACATCCGATGGGCAGGTGCGCCAGTACTTTCCGGTACGCGACGATCAGAACCAGCACGACCTGACCCATATTCGCGATTTCGCGCCCTACGCTGCGCCGATCACTCACATCGAGGCGGAATATGGGCGCCGGGGTTTTCTGGTCGGCGATGCGATCGGCAACCTGGGCATTCATCACGCCACCGCCGGAGCTGATGTCTTCGACGCCCCGATGACCGAGGGCCCCCTGAAGCGTATCGCCATCTCGCCGGTCAATTCGATGGCGCTGTTTGCCGACGAGAACCACCAACTCCAGGTGGCCAGCGTCAGCAACCGCCATCCCGACATCTCCCTCTCCTCGCTGTGGCAGCGAGTGTGGTATGAGGGCAGCAGCGAGCCGCGCTTTGTCTGGCAGTCTTCGGCGGGGGGCGATGAGTTCGAGTCCAAGATGAGCCTGGTGCCGCTTACCCTGGGCACGCTCAAGGCGGCCTTCTATGCCATGCTGTTTGCCACGCCGCTGGCGCTGATGGGAGCCATCTATACCGCCTATTTCATGTCGCCGAAGCTGCGCGGCAAGGTCAAGCCCACCATCGAGGTCATGGAGGCGCTGCCCACGGTTATCCTCGGCTTCCTGGCGGGGCTGTGGCTCGCCCCCTTCGTCGAGAATCGGCTGCCGGCAGTGTTCAGCATCCTGATCCTGATGCCCATTGCCATGCTGGTCTTCGCCTACCTCTGGAGTCGCCTGCCAGAGCGGCTGCGCACTTGGGTGCCTGACGGCTGGGAGGCGGTGCTGCTGATACCGATCATCATTTTCGTAGGCTGGGCCTGCGTCACGGCGAGCCCCTATGTGGAGATCATGTTCTTCGATGGCAGCATGCGCCAGTGGTTGACCGACAACGGTTTCACCTACGACCAGCGCAACGCCCTGGTGGTAGGCATCGCCATGGGCTTCGCGGTGATCCCGACGATCTTCTCCATCGCCGAGGATGCGGTCTTCAACGTGCCCAAGCACCTCACCCAGGGCTCGCTGGCGCTGGGTGCCACTCGCTGGCAGACCGTAGTCGGTGTGGTGCTGCCGACTGCCAGCATCGGCATGTTCTCTGCGGTGATGATGGGCTTTGGTCGCGCGGTGGGAGAGACCATGATCGTGCTGATGGCCACCGGCAACAGCCCGATCATGAACTTCAATATCTTCGAGGGCATGCGCACCCTGTCGGCCAATATCGCGGTGGAACTGACGGAGTCGGCGGTGGGCTCGAGCCACTTCCGGGTCCTGTTCCTGGCCGCCCTGGTGCTGCTGGGCATGACCTTCCTGGTCAATACGCTGGCCGAGATCATTCGCCAGCGTCTGCGCAAGCGCTACGGCAACCTCTGATACCGGGAGACTCTGATGAAACTTTGGTGGAAAAGCGGTGCCCCCTGGGTGTGGTTGAATGCCGGCGCGGTGGCGATCTCGATCATCATGGTGGTGGGTCTGATCGGCCTGATTGCCGTGCGCGGACTCAGCCACTTCTATCCCACCGAAATCGTCGAATTTCAGGTGGGTGACCCGGAGCTGGGCCTCGTCCAGATGGTGATGGGTGAGCACGTGCGTGCCGAGACCATCCCGGTGCCCGTGGCGCGAGATGCGGGCATCGCGGTGCCCCCCGAGCTAAGCGACGATGAGCTGGTGACCCGGCATCTGATCAAGCAGGGAAACCGCGACGTGACTGGCAGCGATTTCGCCTGGTACGCCGAACTGCAGATGTCCGAGTGGCAGGCGCCACCGGATGCCATGCGCCTGGAGCGCCGCGAATGGGGCGATTTCTACGGTTATGCGCTGCGCGTGCTGGAGGATGGCGAGGTGGTCGCCGAAGGCGAGGGGCTGTGGGACACGGTGCAGTCACGGGTTGCTCGCGCCAACACACTTTATAGGGAGCTTAACCGAATCGAGCGTAACGACGTGGGGGTGATCAGCTCGGAAATGGAGGAGTTGCGCCTGCGGGAGCGTGCCCTGCAGCGTGAGCCCGATATCGAGCCCGCCACGCTTCAGGCGCAGCTCGGCCAGATCCAGGATCGGCAGGCCATTCTGGATCAGGAGTTCCAGACCCTGCGCGGTGAGATCGATATCCTGCGCAGCGAGCTCTATCGCGACACCCTGGTGGCATCGGTCACCGGGGGGCAGGAGGTCCAGATTCGCATCGGCGATATCGTGCGGGCCGTTCAGCCCAACAGCCTGACCCTGACCGCCAAGGCTGTGGAGTATGTGCAACAGTTCTGGGCCTTCGTCAGCGGTGAGCCTCGCGAGGCCAATACGGCCGGCGGCATCTTCCCGGCGATTTTCGGCACCGTGACCATGGTGTTGCTGATGTCGATGATCGTCAGCCCCTTCGGCGTGCTGGCCGCCATCTACCTGCGCGAATATGCCACACAGGGCCCGCTGCTGCGTCTGATCCGTATCTCGGTCTACAACCTCGCCGGGGTGCCCTCCATCGTCTACGGGGTTTTCGGCCTGGGCTTCTTCATCTACACCATGGGGGGGTCTATCGACCAGCTGTTCTACTCTGAGCGGCTGCCATCCCCCACCTTCGGGTCGCCGGCGTTGATCTGGGCCTCGCTGACGCTGGCACTGCTGACCCTGCCGGTGGTGATCGTCTCCACCGAGGAGGGCCTGGCGAGGATTCCCTCGTCGGTGCGACATGGCTCCCTGGCGCTGGGGGCGACCAAGTCGGAGACGCTCTGGAAGGTGGTGGTGCCGCTGGCCACGCCGGCGATGATGACCGGCATGATCCTGGCCATTGCCCGGGCTGCGGGCGAGGTGGCGCCGCTGATGCTGGTGGGGGTGGTCAAGCTGGCGCCGACCCTGCCGGTGGATTCCACTTTTCCGTTTATTCATCTGGAGCGGCAGATCATGCACCTGGGCTTCCATATCTATGACGTTGGCTTCCAGAGCCCCAACGTCGAGGCTGCCCGCCCACTGGTCTACGCCACGGCACTGGTGCTGGTGATCCTGATCATCGTCCTCAACCTGACCGCCATCAGTATTCGTAATCGGCTGCGCGAGCGCTATCGCGCCGCTTCGGACTGATGGACGGCGATTCTCCGGATAACGATCGGCGGTCAAGGCCGCCGATCACCAGAACACGAGACACGAGACCATGACCTCAATGACTACCGCTCCCCGTCCCGTCGCCAGCCCTGCCCGGACTCCCTCGGGAATGAAAGGCGTCACCTTCCAGGTGCGCGACCTCAACCTCTACTACGGCAAGGAGCAGGCGCTCAAGAGCATCAATCTGGACATCCCTCGTCACAAGGTCACCGCCTTCATCGGGCCGTCCGGCTGTGGCAAGTCCACCCTGCTGCGCTGCTTCAACCGCATGAACGACCTGGTGGACGTGTGCCGGGTTGAGGGGCAGATCCTGCTGGACGGCGAGGACATCTACGCCCGGGGCGTCGATGTGGCGGAGCTGCGGCGCAAGGTTGGCATGGTGTTCCAGAAGCCCAACCCCTTCCCCAAGTCGATCTATGAAAACGTGGCCTATGGCCTGCGCCTGCAGGGCGTCAACAACAAGGCCGTCCTCGATGAGGTGGTGGAGCGCTCGCTGCGCGGCGCCGCGCTGTGGGACGAGGTCAAGGATCGCCTTGGCGACAACGCCTTCGGGTTGTCCGGCGGCCAGCAGCAGCGTCTGGTGATCGCCAGGGCCATTGCCATCGAGCCCGAGGTAATCCTGCTCGATGAGCCGGCCTCCGCGCTGGATCCCATCTCCACGCTGAAGATCGAGGAGCTGATCAATGAGCTCAAGGACAAGTACACCATCCTGATCGTGACCCACAACATGCAGCAGGCGGCCCGGGTCTCCGATTACACCGCCTTCATGTATCTGGGTGATCTGGTGGAGTACGACGAGACCGACAAGATCTTCACCGAGCCCGCCAAGAAGCAGACCGAGGACTACATCACCGGCCGCTACGGCTAGGTTTGGGAGGAAGTTGGGGGGCAGGCCGGGGCGGGAGCCGCCTCGGGCCGCCTATACTGGGCCGAAGCAGATGACAAAGGACGTCGTAGCGTGGTCGGCCACCATCCCTATCTCCCCCTGACGCTCCGGCTGGGGACCACCCAGACCCTGGCCTGGGCCTCCAGCTACTACCTGCCGGCGATACTGGCCGTGCCCATGGCGCGAGGGCTGGGCCTCTCCAGCGCCAGCGTCTTTGCGGCCTTCTCGTTGGCCCTGGTGATCTCGGCGGTCCTCGGCCCCTTCGTGGGCCGCTGCATCGATCGCCGGGGCGGTCGCGACATGCTGGTGGTCTCCAACCTGGTGCTGGCGGCTGCCCCAGGCCGGCCCCATCGAGACGCTGGAGGCCAGCGACGGCGAGGATCCGCCTGCGCCCGTCGCGTCCGCCTGACCATGGTCCTGCTGGCCTATGTGTTCGCCGCCGGCTGGTTCGTCCCCACGGCCATGGCGGCGCACCTGCCGCGGCTGCTCCAGGAGACCGGGGTCTCGCTGCCGGTGGCCGTGGCGGCGGCTCCCCTGCTCTTCGGGCTGCTGCTGGAAGCGAACGGAGCGGGTGTACTATGGCTGACCTCGGGGTTGATGCTGGGGGCCTGTCTGGCGCTGCTGGCGATCCGCCGGCCCGCCTGAGGCATCGCGGCCACCCCGGTCGCTGTCGACCCGGCGGGATTTGGCATAGGATTAATCCTTTGGAAAGACCACCACGAGGAACGCCTTGATCGCTCTCGAACCCGCTCGACTGCTCAAGTGCCTGGGCGACGAGACCCGCCTGACCCTGACCCTGCTGATTCGTCGCGAGGGAGAACTCTGCGTCTGCGAGATGACCCATGCCCTCGATGAGTCACAGCCCAAGGTGTCGCGCCACCTGGCGCAGCTGCGCAGCTGTGGCCTGCTCAGCGATCGCCGCGAGGGCCAGTGGGTCTACTACCGCATTGCCGAGACCGCGCCGGAGTGGGTCACGGAGGTGCTGCTGGCCGCCGAGAAGGGGCAGGCCGAGCGCCTCGCCAGCCTC
>NZ_JACUUD010000250.1 GCF_014859505.1 Halomonas sp. | reverse complement strand
GATGCCGGAACCTGCTGTTTTCGCTACACTGTCGCACCCCGATTCCAGCCCAAGCCCAAAGCCAAGCCCCCAACGCCAAACCCCCAAAGCTAAACCAGAGGCACGCCATGTCACACTACTACCGCCTGGTGGTCTCCTGCCCCGACCGCGTGGGCATCGTCTCCCGGGTCTCCGGGTTCATCGCCGGCCACGGCGGCTCCATCACCGAGGCGAGCCAGCACTCCGACCTCGAGACCGGGCGCTTCTTCATGCGCTACGAGATCCTGGCCGACTCCATCGGCATGCCCCCCGAGGCGCTGCGCGAGGCCTTCGCCCCCATCGCCGCCGAGTTCGACATGACCTGGGCGCTCACCGACACCCGCAACCGCCCCCGGGTGGTGCTGATGGTCTCGAAGGAGTCCCACTGCCTGGTGGACCTGCTCTACCGCTGGACCGCCGACGAGCTCGACTGCGACATCGCCGCGGTGATCTCCAACCACGAGACCATGCGCGGCCTGGTGGAGTGGCACGGCATTCCCTACCACCATGTGCCGGTGCAGCCCGACGACAGGCAGGCCGCCTTCGACGAGGTGGTGCGCCTGGTGGATGATGTGCGCGCCGACTGCGTGGTGCTGGCCCGCTACATGCAGATCCTGCCGCCGTCGATCTGTGAACGCTACGTCGGGCGGGTGATCAATATCCACCACAGCTTCCTGCCCTCCTTCGCCGGTGCCAAGCCCTACCACCAGGCCTTTGATCGCGGCGTGAAGCTGATCGGTGCCACCTGCCACTACGTCACCGAGGAGCTCGATGCCGGCCCCATCATCGAGCAGGACATCCACCGTGTCAGCCACTGCCATACCCCCGGCGACTTGGTGCGCTTCGGCCGCGATGTCGAGAAGGCGGTGCTGGCCCGCGGGCTGCGCTGGCATCTGGAGGATCGCGTGCTGATCCACGGCAACAAGACGGTGGTCTTCGCCTGACCGGGCGAGGGTCGAATCGACGAGAGGCGCCCCATGTCCTTTTCCCAAGCGGTGCTCGCCCCCTGGCTGCTGGTGCTCTGCGGGCTGGTGTCCCTCGGGCTCTACGCCCTGGCCCTGGCCCAGCGCCCCTGGCGGGCGCTGCTTGCGGACACTTCCCTGCAGCACCGCTGGCTCGCCGCCACCGTGGCGGTGCTGCTGATGTGGCAGCTGCGCGCCCAGGCGGTGGAGTGGCTCTCCCTGCACCTGATGTTTACCGCGCTGCTCACCCTGGTCTTCAAGGCCCCGCTTGCGCTGGTCACGATCCTGATCGTCAACCTCGTGGCAGTGGTCACCGGGCGCGTCGACTGGCCGCTGCTCGGCGTCAACCTCTTGGTCACCGGGGTGATGCCGGCGCTGGTCTCGGTGCTGGTGTGGCGGCTGGTGGACCGCCGCCTGCCCGAGAACCTGATGGTCTTCCTGTTCGTCTGCGGCTTCTTCGGCGCCGCGCTTTCCACGCTTGCCGCCGGGCTCGTCGCGGTGGGGCTGATGATGCTCGGGGCCGATGATGCCCACGCCCTCTACCAGGCCATGGAGTACGCCCGCTTCCTGCCGCTGCTGATGCCCTCGGAGGCCTTCATCACCGGCATGCTGATGGCCATCCTGCTGGTCTACCACCCCAGCTGGGTCGCCACCTTCAACGACCATCGCTATATCGATACGAAATAGGCGACCTGGCTCGTAGGGTTACCGCCTGGGATCTGTTGGTGAGGCTTCAGGCTTCTGGTAGGTGCTGGGTTCTGATCGGCGAATGGCTGAGTTGCCAAGGCATGTGACTACTGGTGGGAGATCGGCTTTGCCG
>NZ_JACUUD010000249.1 GCF_014859505.1 Halomonas sp. | reverse complement strand
CCTGATGGTGGTCAACGCCGGCGACCACCTCTACCTGGTGGTCAACGCCGCCTGCAAGGAGCAGGACATCGCCCACCTGCGCGCGCACCTGCCCGAAGGCCACGAGATCGAGGTGCTCGACCGCGGCCTGCTCGCGCTGCAGGGTCCGCAGGCCGCCGACGTCATGACCCGCCTCTGCCCCGAGGCCTGCGAGATGATCTTCATGCAGCACGGTCACTTCGAGATCGCGAGCATCCCGGTCTGGGTCAGCCGCAGTGGCTATACCGGCGAGGATGGCTTCGAGATATCGGTGGCCGCGGACCAGAGCGAGGCGCTGGCCCGCCGCCTGCTGGCGGAGCCGGAGGTGGAGGCGATCGGCCTGGGCGCGCGGGACTCGCTGCGCCTGGAGGCGGGGCTCTGTCTCTATGGCCACGACATCGACACCACCACTACACCCGTCGAGGGCGGCTTGATCTGGGCCATCGGCAAGCCGCGTCGCCATGGCGGCGAGCGCCCCGGCGGCTTCCCCGGCGCCGAGGCGATCCTCCACCAGGTGGAGGCCAAGGACCACAGCCGTAAGCGGGTCGGCCTGCTGGGCGAGGGGCGCGCCCCGGTGCGCGAGGGCACCGAGCTCTACGATGGCGAGGGCAGCCTGATCGGCATCGTCACCTCCGGCGGCTTCGGCCCCAGCGTGGGCAAGCCGGTGGCCATGGGCTATGTGCTGGTGGCCCAGGCCGAGCTCGGCACCACGGTCTTCGCCGAGGTGCGCGGCAAGCGTCTGCCGATGGTGGTCAGCAAGACGCCCTTCGTCACCCCGGGGTACTACCGCGGCTAGAGAGGCTGCCTATGCTGTCAGGGTGGGGCGACCCTCGGCGGCTCGGTCAGGCCTTCCATCAACCGTTCACTCAAGCGTTCAGTCAACAACAACAACAGGGCGGCAGGTAGCCCAGGGTGGTGCAACATGTCTATCAGCGTCTTCGACCTGTTCAAGATCGGCGTCGGGCCCTCGAGCTCACACACCGTGGGGCCCATGCGGGCCGCCTGTGACTTCGTCGACGAGCTGAGGGCGTGCGAGCTGCTGACGCGGGTGGCGCGCCTCGAGGTGCAGCTGTTCGGCTCGCTCTCCGCGACCGGGATCGGCCACGGCACCGATCGTGCGGTGATCATGGGGCTGATGGGCGAGCGGCCTGACCGCATCGACCCGGAAGTCATCGCCCCCTGCATCGAGGAGCTGCAGGAGGCCGAGGCGCTGCTGCTGGATGGCCGCCACAGCGTGCCCTTCCTGTGGGCCCGCGACATGCAACTGCTCGAGGAGAGCCTGCCCCACCATCCCAACGCCCTGCGGCTGATCGCCCACGGCCACGGCGGCGAGCTGTACCGCAACACCTTCTACTCGGTGGGCGGCGGCTTCGTCATCGATGCGGCCCAGGCCGAACGGGGCGAGCTCGACAGCGATACCACCGAGCTGCCCTACGACTTCCAGACCGGCGACGACCTGCTGCACATGTGCCGGGAAAACGGCCTGCGCATCAGCGAGCTGATGCTGGAGAACGAGAAGGCGTGGCGCAGCGAGGCCCAGATTCGCGACGGCCTGCTGACGATCTGGGCGGCCATGCAGGCGTGCGTCAGGAAGGGCATGGAGGCCGAGGGCATCCTGCCCGGTGGGCTTAACGTCAAGCGTCGCGCCAAGGTGCTGTACCAGCGCATGCTGGCCAGCGAGGACGACCACTCGCTGATCGCCTCCACCATGTCGGCCATGGACTGGGTCAACCTCTACGCCCTGGCGGTCAACGAGGAGAATGCCGCCGGCGGGCGCATGGTCACCGCCCCCACCAA
>NZ_JACUUD010000098.1 GCF_014859505.1 Halomonas sp. | reverse complement strand
GCCTCCTCGGTCTCTTCGATGATGGAGAGCGAGGCCTCGATGGCCTTGAGGTGGCGGCCCATGAAGGCCGCGGCACGTTCGCCGTTGCCGGCCTCCAGGTAGCCGATCAGGTCGTCGTGGTCGTGGGACTCGCAGCCCAGGTGGCCGGCGTTGCCGTAGACGGCGAGGATCAGCGAGGAGCGCGAGCAGAGCCGGCCGACGAAGTCGGCCAGGGTGGCATTGCCGGAGATCCCGGCCAGGCGGGCATGGAAGGCGGCGGAGAGCTTGATGGCCGTGCTCTGCTCGCCGGCCCTGAGCGCCTCGCGCTCGCCACGCGCCATGTCCCGCAGCTCCCGGACCTCGGTCTCGGTGATGCGCCGGGCCACCTCGGGCATCAGGCCGCACTCGATCATCTGACGGGCATCGAAGACGTCCTTGGCCTCGTCGGCGGTGGGGCGGGTCACGCTGGCCCCGCGCCGGGGCGTCAAGGTGACCAGCTGCTCCAGTGCCAGGCGCTGCAGGATCTTGCGGATACCGGTGCGGCTGACGCCGAACACCTCGGAGAGCGCATCCTCACGCAGGCGAGCACCGGGCTTGAGGCGATGCTCGATGATCGCATCGCTGATCGACCGGTAGATGGCCTCGTGGCGCTCGGCACCGTCACCATCCTTGCCGCGGCGCGGGGCGGATGGCCGATGTTCGGGCTCGGGCTGGCGCTGATTCATCCTGACATACCTCCCTCCCGTCGCTGATGAGGTTCATTGTATACGCCGGATGACCCCTGATACGACTAACCGACACGCCCTGACCCGCCAGGGACGGGTCAGGGCGAAGGGCAAGGGGCCGGAACCACTGCCGTCACTGCGACCAGGCGGCGATGGCCTCGCGCTCCTCGTCGGTCATGCCGGTCATGTTGCCGAGCGGCATGTAGCCGCTGGCCACCACCTGCTGGATCTGGGCACGCTGGGCGGCGGTCTGCTGCGGGGAGTCGTAGGCGACCCCGGCCGGCGGCGCGTTGAAGCCGGGCTGGGTCGGCTGGCTGGCGTGGCAGGCCGCGCAGCGGGTCTCGACGATGGCCTGGACCTCCTCGAGGCTCACCGCGGCACGGTCCGGATCGGCGGCGGGAGACGGCGCAGGCGCGGCGATCCAGAACGCCAAGGCGATCAGCGCCACCCCGGCCGCCGGGTAGGCGGGCTTGATGCTGCCGGCGTGCATCAGCACGAAGAACTGGCGGATCAGTGCGCCGGCGAAGATGAACAGCGACATGATCACCCAGGCCTGCTCGTGGGAGTAGGCGAAGGCGTAGTGGTTGCTGATCATCAGCAGCACCACCGGCAGGGTGAAGTAGGTGTTGTGCACCGAGCGCTGCTTGCCGCGCTTGCCATCCAGGGGGTTGGGGGCCTCGCCCGCCTTCATGGCGGCGACCATGCGGCGCTGCCCGGGGATGATCCAGAAGAAGACGTTGGCGGACATCGCCGTGGCCATCACCGCGCCGGTGATCAGGAAGGCGGCGCGGCCGGCGAAGAGCTGGGTGCTGAACCAGGCCACGATGACCATCATCACGGCCACGGCGATGCTCAGCAGGCCGTCGCGGGTCATGTCGGGGCTGATGCGCTTGCACAGCTCGTTGTAGACCACCCAGCCGCCGACCAGGAAGAGCAGCGCCAGCACGTTGGCCTGCCAGCCGCTCATGTTGGCGGCCCACTCCCAGCTGGCATTGGGGTTGACCAGGTAGAAGCTCGGGTTGGCCATGTAGAGCAGCACGAAGAGCGCAAAGCCCGACAGCCAGGTGGTGTAGGACTTCCAGAACGACCAGTGCAGGTCATCGGGCAGCTTGGCCGGGGCCGTGGCGTACTTCTGGTTGTGGTAGAAACCGCCGCCGTGTACCGCCCACATCTCGCCGAAGACCCCCTTGTCGCGATCCTCGGCGGCCTTTGGTTGCTTCAGGCTGTTGTCCAGCATCACGAAGTAGATCGATTCGCCGATCCAGGCGATGGCCGCGATGACGTGCAGCCAGCGCAGCATGAAGTTGGCAAAGTCCAGCAGATAGGCTTGCATCAGGGGATGCCTCGACTCATTGCATTGTTGTTGATGACTGGCAACCAGCCCTGGTCTGAAAGATTGGCGAGCGCCGCCAGCGCTTGGCTAGCTGCCGCGGTAGGTGGAGTAGCCATACGGCGACAGCAGCAGCGGCACGTGATAGTGCGCCTCGACATCGGCCACCCCGAAGCGCAGCGGGATCACGTCCAGGAAGCGCGGCTCCTCGGCCTCGATGCCCTGCCGGCGCAGGTAGTCGCCGGCGTGGAAGACCAGCTCGTACTCGCCGCGACTCAGGTCGTCGCCCTCGAGGATCGGTGCATCGCAGCGCCCGTCGTCGTTGGTGACAACTTCCTTGAGGCGCTCTCGTCCCTCGCCCGCGAGGCGGTACACCTCGATGCGGATGCCCTGGCCGGGGCGGCCCTGGGCGGTATCAAGCACATGGGTAGTCAGGCGTCCCATCTTCACTCTCCTGTTGGTCTCGGTGAATGGTTTCCGGAAGGTCACGGATAGCAGTGAAAACATTTTTAGACGTTTATGGAGTACATTTCAAAATATTTTTTGTATACATTAGGAGAGAAAGCCCCTTCGAACACCGCCATCGGGAGACCGACCATGACTGACAGCACCCTGACACCGCGCCCCAGCCAGCTGGACAAGGCCGCCTTCGCGGCCGCCTACGGCGAGATCTACGAGCATTCCCCGTGGGTTGCCGAACTGGCCTGGGAACGCGGACTGGACCCGCGCCACGACACCCCCGCGGGCCTGGCCGAAGCGATGGGCCGGGTCCTCACCGAGGCCGAACCCGAACGCCAGCTCGCCGTGATTCGCGCCCACCCCGACCTGGCCGGCAAGGCGGCGCTGGCCGGCACCCTGACCGACGACTCCACCCGCGAGCAGGCCGGCGCCGGCCTCGACCAGTGCAGCCCCGAGGAGCTGGCCCGTTTCGAGCGCCTCAACGGGGCCTACAAGGCGAAGTTCGGTTTCCCCTTCGTGATGGCGGTGAAGGGCAGCGACCGCTTCGCCATCCTCGACGCCTTCGAGGCGCGCCTGGAGAACACGCCGGAGCAGGAGCGCCGTACCGCCATCGAGCAGATCAATCGCATCGCCCTGTTCCGTCTGCAGGCGCGCCTGGCGGGCTGATCGCCGACCCCGCGGCCCGACCGCGGGGGTCCAGCCCCTTCATGAGCCACTCCCAAAAAACCGACCTATTGGTCAATCTCTGCCCCTCAAAACATTGATATTAAAGATTTCGCCATAAATGAACACAGTAATTACGGCATAATGTCTTTCATGATCTTTATTATTGTGTACATTTAGACCATAGGATTGGCCTCAATACCCATAACAACCGGCCGACTCCACGACCCGCACGCCAGCACCGACAACAACCCAAGCTGCGAGCCCGACCATGACCAGATCCCGTTCCGCCCCCCATCCCGAGACGAACCCCACCCGCACCATCAACCGCGACCCGGACGCAATGCCGCCGCTCTCCAAGGCGATCCCGCTGGGCCTGCAGCACATCATGGCGATGTTTGCCGGCAACGTGACGCCGCCCATCATCATCGCCGGCGCGATCGGCGCCGCCACCGGTGAGACGATCTTCCTGATCCAGGTGGCACTCTTCGTGGCCGGGGTCTCGACCCTGATCCAGACCATCGGCATGGGCCCCATTGGCGCCCGCCTGCCCATCGTCCAGGGCACCAGCTTCGGCTTCCTGCCGGTGGCGCTCCCCCTGGCCAACGCCTTCGGGCTGGCCGCCGTGCTCGGCGCCTCCTTCATCGCCGGCCTGCTGCAGATCGTGCTGGGGGCCTTCCTCAAGAAGATCCGCCACTGGTTCTCGCCGGTGGTCACCGGCATCGTGGTGCTGCTGATCGGCATCACGCTGATGCCGGTCGGCCTCAACTACGCCGCCGGCGGCGTGGGCTCGCCCGACTTCGCCTCGCCCACCAACCTGCTGCTGGCGCTCTTCGTGCTGGTGGTGTGCATCGCCGTCCACCAGCTGGGCCGCGGCTTCGTCAAGGCCTCCTCGATCCTCTTCGGACTCCTGGCCGGCTACCTGGTGGCCATCGCGCTGGGCATGGTGGACTTCACCAACCTGCGCGAGGCGGCCTGGTTCGCCGTGCCGAGGCCGCTGCAGTACGGCATGGAGTTCCACCTCACCGCCATCGTGGGCATGGTGCTGATCATGTTCGTGGTGGGCCTGGAAACCATCGGCAACATCTCCGCCATCACCACCGGCGGCGCCGGCCGGCCGGCCAAGGATCGCGAACTCTCGGGCGGCGTGATGGCCGACGGCGTGGCCACTTCCTTCGCCGCGGTCTTCAACACCCTGCCCAACACCGCCTATGCCCAGAACGTGGGCCTGATCACCCTGACCGGCGTGGTCAGCCGCCACGTGGTGACCATCGGTGGCATCCTGCTGATCTGCATGGGGCTCTTTCCAAAGCTGGGCGGCCTGGTGGCGGCCATGCCCCATGCGGTGCTGGGTGGTGCCGGCGTGGTGATGTTCGGCATGATCGCCTCGGCGGGCCTCAAGATCATCCAGGAGTGCGAGCTCGACCAGCGTGCCATGCTGATCATCGCCGTTTCCCTGAGCCTCGGCATCGGTCTGCCGGCCGTGGAGGCGATCTCCGAGACCATGCCCGGTCAGGTGGGGCTGCTGCTGAAGTCAGGCCTGGTCCCGGCGGCGCTGGCCGCCCTGCTGCTCGACGCCATCCTGCCCGGCAAGCCGAAACGTCAGCGCGGCGGCGAGGACGTCGAGGCCGAGGCCAGCAAGGCCGAGTCCAACGCCTGACGCCCCGACCTCGCCTCCCCTGTCCGCCACCCCCAGACGCCGCCGGTGACCCCGGCGGCGCGCTCGTCTTCGCCTGCCCGCCGGGCCCACCTCGGCTAGACTCTTCCCTGAGATAACCGTGGAGGAAGTGCCATGTACCGCGACCGACTCGACGCGGCCAGGCGCCTGGCCGAAGCCCTGGCCCATCTCAAGGGCGAAAACCCCCTGGTCCTGGCCATTCCCCGCGGCGGTGTGCCCATGGGCCGGGTGATCGCCGACGCCCTGGAGGGAGAGCTGGACGTGGTGCTGGTGCGCAAGATCGGCGCGCCCGGCAACCCCGAGTACGCCATCGGGGCGGTCAGCGAGGACGGCAGCGTGCAACTGGAGGAGCAGGCCAGGCAGTGTCGGCATGAGTGGCTGGCTCGCGAGATCGCCCGGCAACGCGAGCTGATCGACGAGCGCCGGCGCCGCTATACGCCCGTACGCTCGCCCATCGACCCGACAGGGCGGGTCGTGGTGGTGGTGGACGACGGCATCGCCACCGGGGCCACCATGGCCGCCGCCCTGGCTACCCTGCGCCAACGCGCTCCGGCCCGGCTCATCGCCGCCATCGGGGTGGCGCCGCCAGATACCCTGGCACGGCTCGAGGCGCTGGCCGACGAGGTGGTCTGCCCCGAGGCCCCTCCCCACTTCCGCGCCGTGGGCCAGTTCTTCGCCACCTTCGATCAGGTCGATGATGCCGAGGTGGTCCGTCTTCTCGGTCAGGGACGGCACTGACGGCGTCCACCGGGCCGGGGCCGACGACGACGAGGTCAGCAACGACGGGGCCAGCAAAGACAAGGGCCGCCCCACGTCGGGGCGACCCTTGCTCATCCTGCGGCCGACAGAGGCCGGCGCCGGCCCTTACTTGGTGGCGGCGGTCGCGGACTTCATGCTCTCCTCGACCAGTTTCTGGCTCTTCTGCAGGTAGTCCTGGCCGAGTCCGGAAAGCTTCTCGGCATCCGACTTGAGGTGATCCCCCAGGTCCTGGGCGACCTTCTGCTGGTCCTCCATCACCTTCTTGAGCCCCTCGGCATCACGCACGTCGATCCAGGCGCGGGCCTGGGCCAGGCCGAACTCGGCGTAGCGGCGCGTCGCCTCCAACTGAGCGGCCATCAGCTTCTCATAGTACTCCAGGGTCAGGGAGCCATAGGCGCGTGCCGGCTCGACGAACAGGCCCTCGAACTTCTCGGTGGCCTTCTGGGTGGTTGCCTTGGTCATGGAACACCTCCGTCTATCTTGGGGAGACAGGACATCTTGCCCTGCGCTGCATTGCAACATAGCAGGGGGTTTTGTGCGATGCAACATGACGAAGGACCATTCTGCTCATGCCGCCCGTCGCTCCCTGAGCGTCAGCGGTAGGCGCCCTCCACATCGGTGATGCGCATGGCTCCGCGACCAAGACCATCGTGCTGGTCGAGCATGCGCTCCAGCCAGCCATGGACGGGGTCGGCGTTGGAGACCAGGTCGGCGCTCGACACGCAGCGAGCCCACATGAAGCTGCCGAACACCAGATAGTCCCCTGCCGCCGGTGCCTCCCCGTCGATGAAGTCGGCCTCCTTGAGGCGACCTCTCAGGGGCGCCAGGGCGGCATCGAGCTGGACGAGCCCCTTGGCCGGGGAATGGAACTCCTCCAGGGTCCTGCCCAGGCGCTGCTCCCGGGTCTTGCGAAAGTAGTCGCGGTCGTCCGGATGAATGGCATTGAGCAGGTCCATGATGATGGTACGCAGCATCGCCGGCTGCAGGGAGCGCTCCGCGTAGTGCTTGAGGAAGTTCGCTCGCCCCTCGGCCAGGGCATCGCCGAACAGCGGGGACTCGGGATAGGCGCGATCCAGATAGCGCAGGATGGCGTAGCTGTCGGTGACCGTCTCATCACCGTCGACCAGCACAGGGACCTTGTCGTGATCGGCGAAGGCCAGCGCCGCCTTGTCATTGAAGCGCAAGGGGCGGGTCTCGACCTCCAGTCCCTTGTGGGCCAGGGCGTAGCGGACCCGCCAGCAGAAGGGCGAGAAGCGCAGCCCCTCATCGATGCCGCATAGATCGTAAAGCACCCGTGTCATGACGTTCTCCCGTTTCAATCGGCGTGTGCGATGCAGTGTGCCAGCCTTTGGCTGGCCCCGCCATGCGGCTTGCCCCAACTCGGCTGGGCGCCGTCGCTTTGTCTATTAGTCTATAGCCGGGAAGCAGCCTTTCTCTCCATATCTGGAGCATGCTCGAACAAACTGTTGTTAGAAAAGACATTTTTTATTTCATGCGTTTCAGAACCAATGTATATATTGGTAATACCAATTTTCCACCGCTGGCGAATCAACGCTATCAGGGCTTATCTTTCGCGCATCCGCCGCGCCCCCGGCAGGCGGAGTCGCGCCACTACATTGCAGACAACACCATCACAATAGTCGAGGGGAAACCTGCCTCATGAATAACACCCTACTTGCACTGCTGGCCTTTACGCCTCTGGTGCTGGCCGGTGTACTGCTGATCGGCTTCCGGATGCCGGCCAAGACCGCCATGCCGGCGGTCTACGTGGTCACCGCCCTCATCGCCCTGCTCGCCTGGGACATGAGCTTCAACCGGGTACTGGCTTCGACCCTTCAGGGTCTGATCCTCACCGTGTCGATCCTGTGGATCATCTTCGGTGCCATCCTGCTGCTCAACACCCTTAAGCACTCCGGCGGCATCACAGCGATCCGCAACGGTTTCTCGGGCATCAGCCCTGACCGCCGTGTGCAGGCCATCATCGTCGCCTGGCTGTTCGGCTGCTTCATCGAGGGCGCCTCCGGCTTCGGCACCCCGGCCGCCGTGGCCGCGCCGCTGATGGTGGCACTCGGCTTCCCGGCACTGGCCGCGGTGGTGGTGGGCATGATGATCCAGTCCACCCCGGTCTCCTTCGGCGCCGTGGGTACGCCGATCGTGGTGGGCGTCACCGGTGGCATCAACCGCGATGGCATCACCGAGGCGCTGGAAGCCGGCGGCTACACCTGGCTGGAGTATTTCCGCCTGATCGCCGCCGAGGTGGCCGTGATCCACGGCATCGTCGGCGTCCTGATGCCGCTGATCATGGTGGTCATCATGGTCAAGTTCTTCGGTGCCAACAAGTCGTGGAAGGAGGGCCTCTCCATCGCCCCCTTCGCCATCTTCGCCGGCGTCTGTTTCGTGGTGCCCTACATGCTGGCCGGCGTGCTGCTCGGCCCGGAATTCCCGTCGATGATCGGCGCCATGGTCGGCCTGGCCATCGTCGTGCCGGCGGCCCGCAAGGGCTTCCTGATTCCCAAGGACGTCTGGGACTTCCCGGACAAGAAGTCCTGGCCCGACGAGTGGATCGGCAAGCTGGAAATCAAGCTGGACGACATCGCCGGCAAGGCGCCGATCTCCACCCTCATGGGCTGGATTCCCTACGTGCTGCTGGCCGTGATCCTGGTGGCCTCACGTACCATCGAGCCGTTCCGGAATGCACTCACCTCGATCTCGTTCGGCTGGAGCAACATTCTGGGTGAGGCCGGGGTCTCCGGTGCCATCCAGCCGCTCTACCTGCCGGGTGGCATCCTGCTGATGGTGGTGCTGCTTACCGCCCTGCTGCACCGGATGCGCATCGGCGAACTCGGGGCCGCCTTCAGCGAGTCCTCGAAGACCATTCTCGGCGCCGGCTTCGTGCTGATCTTCACCATCCCCATGGTGCGGATCCTGATCAACTCCGGCGTCAATGCGGCGGACCTGGTCTCCATGCCGGTGGCCATGGCGCAGTTCGTCGCCGACGGGGTGGGCGGCGTCTATCCCTTCTTCGCCCCGGCCGTGGGCGCCCTTGGGGCCTTCATCGCCGGCTCCAACACCGTGTCCAACCTGATGCTGGCCGATTTTCAGTTCAACGTGGCACAGCAGTTGGGGCTCTCCACCGCCCTGATGGTGTCGCTGCAGGCCGTGGGCGCGGCGGCGGGTAACATGATCGCCATCCACAACGTGGTCGCGGCCTCCGCTACCGTGGGCCTGCTCGGCCGCGAGGGTGAGACCATCCGCAAGACCATCCTGCCGACAATCTACTACCTGGTCTTCACCGGCATCATCGCGCTGGTGGCCTTCTATGTGATGGGTATCTCCGATCCGCTGATGCGGGCGGGATGATGGCAGGAGGATGACGGACTTCGGGCCTCGCCGACTCTCGGCGGGGCCCGATCATTTCGCGAAATGAGAAGAGCATAAACCGATCCGATGAAAAAAGTTTCCATGGTTTTTTGGAAACTTTTTTCATAGAATTGGTCACTACACTGAAGTGATGCCCCTCTCGCTCAGGAGTCACCATGAATACCCACTTCGATCCAAGACTCGATGGCGGCCAACCCGGGTGTGATCAGTCCGAGGTACTGGCCGACCTCCGGCAGGCCCTGCCCGGCATGACCCTCCTGCACCGCGAGGAGGACCTGCGCCCCTTCGAGTGCGACGGTCTCTCCGCCTATCGCGCCCTGCCGATGCTGGTCGCCCTCCCCGAGACCCTCGAGCAGGTCGAGACCCTGCTCAAGCGCTGCCGCGCCCTGCGGGTACCGGTGGTGACCCGCGGTGCCGGCACGGGCCTCTCCGGCGGCGCCATGCCGCTGGAACACGGTGTGCTGCTGGTGCTGTCGCGCTTCAATCGCATCCTCGAGATCGACCCCGAGGCTCGCACCGCCCGGGTCCAGCCCGGGGTACGCAACCTGGCCATCACCGAGGCGGCCTCCCCCCATGGCCTTTACTATGCCCCGGACCCTTCGTCGCAGATCGCCTGTTCCATCGGCGGCAACGTGGCCGAGAACGCCGGCGGCGTTCACTGCCTGAAATACGGGCTCACCGTGCACAACGTCATCAAGGTCGAGGTGCTGACCATCGAGGGCGAGCCTATGACCCTGGGGTCGGAAGCCCTGGACGCGCCCGGCTTCGACCTGCTGGCGCTGTTCACCGGCTCCGAGGGCATGCTCGGCGTGGTCACCGAGGTGACCGTCAAGTTGCTGCCCAAGCCCGAGACCGCCAAGGTGCTGATGGCCAGCTTCGACGACATCGAGAAGGCCGGCAACGCCGTGGGGGCCATCATCGCCGCGGGCATCATTCCCGGCGGCCTGGAGATGATGGACAACCTGGCGATCCGCGCCGCCGAGGACTTCATCGGCGCCGGCTACCCGGTGGAGGCCGAGGCGATCCTGCTCTGCGAGCTGGACGGCGTGGAGGCGGACGTGGACGACGACTGTCAGACCGTGCGCCGCGTGCTGGAGAAGGCCGGCGCCACCCATATCCAGCAGGCCCGGGACGAGGCCGAGCGGGCGCTGTTCTGGGCCGGGCGCAAGAACGCCTTCCCGGCGGTGGGCCGCATGTCGCCGGACTACTACTGCATGGACGGCACCATCCCCCGCCGCGAGCTGGCGCGGGTGCTCAAGGGCATCGGCGACCTGGGCGAGGAGTACGGCCTGCGGGTGGCCAACGTCTTCCACGCCGGCGACGGCAACATGCACCCGCTGATCCTCTTCGATGCCAACCAGCCGGGTGAATTCGAGCGCGCCGAGGCGCTGGGTGGCCGCATCCTCGAGCTGTGCGTCGAGGTGGGCGGCACCATCACCGGCGAGCACGGGGTGGGCCGCGAGAAGATCCACCAGATGTGCGTGCAGTTCAGTCCCGGCGAACTGGCGACCTTCCGGGCCGCCAAGCGCGCCTTCGACCCCGACGAGCTGCTCAACCCGGGCAAGAACATCCCCACCCCGGCGCGCTGCTCCGAGTTCCGCCTGACCAAGAGCGCCGGCGATGCCCCCGCCCCGACCCGGGCCCGAGAGAGCCAAGGCTGAGAGAGTTCGATGACATGGTGACCACTCACGACACCCCCCAACACGACATCCCGAGCCATGACGCCAGCGAGCCCCTGGCGGAGCGCGTCCGTCGCGCCGAGGCCGAGGGCACGCCCCTGCGCATCGTCGGCGGC
>NZ_JACUUD010000248.1 GCF_014859505.1 Halomonas sp. | reverse complement strand
AAAAAATAAACTACGGGGGGAACTCCCATCGGCCGAGGGCTGGCCGACTCGCATCCCCCCAGTGTCAGGATGACTGTCGTGCCCTCTGATACCCTGTTCCTATAAACCGATCAGGGGGCGAAAGGAGACACTCATGCCTCGTTACTCAGAGGAGCGCCGGCAAGCCGTGGTTGCCAAGCTGCTGCCTCCCCACAACCTCTCCCCGCAGGTGATCGCGGAGCGGGAAGGGATTTCGCTGGGCACCGTCTACACATGGCGCAAGCAAGCCCGTGCCGAAGGGCGCTGCCTGCCGGACGCCCTGGGCAAGGGCGCCGATGGCTGGTCATCCAAGGACAAGTTTAACGCCGTGCTTGAAACCGCCTCGATGAACGCTCAGGAGACCGCGGAATACTGCCGCCGCCGTGGCATCTTCCCCGAGCAGCTGGAGCGGTGGCGTCATGACTGCGAACAAGCCGCCAGCCTCTCGCACTCAGAACGCCAGCGCGAAGCCGACGAGGCCAAGCAGCAGCGCAAGCGCATCAAGGCGCTGGAGAAGGAGCTCGCCCGCAAGAACGAGGCTCTGGCGGAGACCGCGGCGTTACTGGCCCTCAGAAAAAAGGCGAGGGCGATCTGGGGGGACGAGGACGCATGATCAGCACCCCGGATCGCCAACGCGCCATCGCGCTGATCGAAGAGGCCAGAGCCCAGGGGGCACGCCTGGAGGCCGCCTGCCGCGAGCTGGGCATCACCACCAGGACGTACCAGCGCTGGACGCGCGGCGGAGAGCTGCACGAGGACCAGCGCCCTTTGGTCGACCGGCCGGTGCCGGCTAACGCGCTGACACCGGCCGAAGAGCAGGAGATTCTCGACGTATGCCACCGCCCCGAGTACGCGAGCTTGCCACCGGAGCAGATCGTGGTGCGCTTGTTCGATGAAGAGCAACGCTATCTGGCGTCACCCTCGTCGTTCTACCGGGTGATGCGCAAGCACCGGGAAGTGGTGCATCGGGGCCGTGCCAAGCCACCTCAACGCCGCGCCAAGCCCACGACCTACCAGGCCACTGCGCCGAACCAGGTGTGGTCCTGGGATTGCACGTGGCTGGGCGGCCCGATCAAGGGGCAGCACTATTACCTGGTCATGATGGTCGACATCTTCAGCCGCAAGATCACCGGTTGGGAGGTGTTCCTGGCCGAGTCGGCCCACAACTCCCGCACCGTGCTGGAGCGGGCCGTGCTGGCCGAGCAAATCATTGACCAGCCACTGGTGTTGCATGCGGACAACGGCAGCCCATTCAAGGGCGTCACGTTGCTGGAGAAGCTGCATGAGCTCGGCATCACGCCGTCGTTCAGCCGACCGAGGGTCAGCAACGACAACCCCTACTCGGAGGCGCTGTTCCGCACCTGCAAGTACCGGCCCTGTTACCCCGTACACGGGTTCGCCACGCTCGACGACGCCCGCGAGTGGGTGGCTAGCTTCGTGCAGTGGTACAACCACGAGCACCGGCACAGCGGCATTCGCCTGGTGACGCCGGCACAGCGTCATGAGGGCGAAGACACCGAGGTACTGGCTAAGCGCCATGTCATCAATCAGGCCGCGCGAGACGCCAACCCCGCCCGCTGGAGTGGCAAGACCCGTAACTGGACGCCGATTGGTACCGTATCACTCAACCCGGAGCGAGAGCTCCAGGTCACCGTCGCTGAACCAGAAAAGCAGGTAGCGTGAATGACCTCAGAGGCGACAGATTACTTGACAACTACCGGTATCGCCAACGGAGCGCGCGGGCGCGAAGTCAGTCTCGCCGGTGCCTTCCTCGAGTGTCGGCTGGCCGGTGACGCGCAGCA
>NZ_JACUUD010000012.1 GCF_014859505.1 Halomonas sp. | reverse complement strand
GGTGAGCATGGCGCGGATCATGTCGCGCATGGAGGCATCCAGGCCGCCGGGGGTGTCCATCTGCACCACCACGATCTCGGCATTGCCCTCGGCGGCCCTGCGCAGGCCGCGCTGAAAGTAGTCGCTGGTGGCGGGACCTATGGCCCCCTCGACGGTCATCACCAGCGCCGTACGCTCGTTCTGCTGGGCCTGGACCACCGACTGGAAAATGGCCAGCAACACCCCCAGTGCCAGGCAGAAGAGGCTGAACAGGAGGAGGCGTCGCCCGATCAGGGCGGCATGAACTCGGCTCATGGTGATCTTCCCTGCGCGACCCGTACAGTGGGTGTGAGTGTCGGCACGGCACTTGGTTCATGGCGTGGATTCAGCCGATACCACTATCAGCGTAGGCGCTGGCAGGCATAGGCCGCAACAGCTCGGTCCGCCGGGGGGGGATCGTCATGCCACATGTCAGGAGGGGGACAAAGGGGAGGAGGACGGACACCGGGTCGGGAAGACACCGGTGTCCGGAAGGTACCGCGAGAACGTCAGAGGTCGTGGGGCTGGCCAGACACGCGGCGCTGCACCTCCACCATGTAGGCCGAGAGCGACGGTAGCGCCTCGCCGCCCCAGTCGAGGGGGTCTGCCTGCATCGGCGCCACCATGCAGATCTGCACCATCTCGTCGGCGTACACCTCGGACATGCCGAACTGGTTCTCGGCCATGGCCACCCGGTGGGGGAAGGCCTCCTCGAAGGTGGGGTTATAGCCCATGTCCTGACCATCGCTGCCGTGGCAGGTCGCACAGGAGAACCCGTTGGTGCTCAGCGAAGTGTCGTAATAGAGTTCCTCGCCGCGGGCCAGGAGTTCGGGCGGGTTATCGCCGCTATCGCTGTAGGCCGGCTCGTAGCCCGCTGGGCGCTGCACGGCATCGGCAGACCCCGCCTCGGCCTCGCCCTCCGCTTCACCTTCCGCCTCCCCCTCTGCCTCACCTTCGGCTTCGCCCTCTGCTTCGGCCTCACCTTCCGCCTGCGCCTCGGCGCCTCCCTCAGCGTGGGCCTCTGCATGAGCGTTGGCGAAGAGCAATGAGGTGGCAGAGAACGTCGCCAGCTGTGGAGAGGTCTCATCGTCGCCGACGGTGGCATGCAGAGTGACACCGCCCGCCACCAGGGCGAGCACCGGCGCCGAGTAGGCCAGCTGTCGTCCAAGGCGTCCGAGCAGCCTGCGGCGTTTATCGTCATGTTGTGACATGGTAGTTATCTCCGTGATGGCAAGTCGTGACGACGCTGGAGCGTCATTCGGCCGGGTACACGCCTCTTCGCCCGGCCCACCGCCTATCGTTGCGGTCAGGTTCTGTCGGCGGATGGTCGGATGGCTTACAGGTCATCGGGAAGTCAACGGCATCAAGCCGCCAGAAATGCCCTCTGCCATCGGAGATGTAATGTAAGTGTAAGGATGGTCGGCCTCGCCCGACCATGACAGGACGCCGAACCCCCGACACCGAGGAACGACATGCCGGATTCTGTCTCCTGCGCGGACACTCGACTCGACGCACACGATGCCCTGGCCAGGGCCCTGGCGCGCGCCGGGCTGACGGCCGACATCCGCGCCATGCGCCCGATGGCCGATACCGGCCTGGCCCATACCCATGTGTGGCTTTCGCGCGACACCATCGACTGGGTGGCACGCCTGCCCAAGCAGAGCCAGATGGGCCTGCCGGCCGACGACAACCTGGCGTACCAGGCGGCCTGCTTCGCCCGCGCCAGCCACAGCGGCCATACGCCGGCGCTGCACGGCGTGCTGCCGCCCGGGCCCGAACTGCCCCGCGGCGGGCTGCTGGTCAGCGCGGTCCGCGGGCGACCGGCTCGCCTGCCCGAGGATCTGCCGGCCATCGCCGAGGCGCTGGCCGCCATCCACAGCCTTGACGTGCCCCTCGAGGCGGATCGCCCACCCCTCAACGCCCCTGCCGACCCCTGGCGTGCCATGCGCGAAGAGGTCGCCCGACAGGCGGAGTGGCTGGAGCAGGCCGCCCTCTCCCGGGAGGCAAGGGCGCTGATCGAGTCCGAACTCGCCGCCCTGCCGGAACAACTGCCACAGGTGCCCGGCGCGGCACCTCGGCTGATCAGCTTCGATGCCCACCCCGGCAACTTCCTGATCACCGACTCGGGGCGGGCGGTGCTCGTGGACCTGGAGAAATGCCGCTACGGTCTGCCGGGCTTCGACCTGGCCCACGCCACCCTCTATACCTCCACCACCTGGGACCTGCACAGCCGCGCCGTTCTGAGCCCCGCGGAGGTCGCCGACTTCTATCGCCACTGGCGAAGCGCGGCCGGCCTGGCCACTGAGCCCGCCACGCTGCTGGCCTGCCGCCGGGCCATGTGGCTATGGTCCCTGACCTGGTGCGCCAAGTGGCGGGCACAGCACGGCCGGGGCCGGGATGCCGATGCCACCGGCGAGGACTGGTCGGCCCAACTCAGCGACGATGCCCTGGTGGCCCATGTCCGCGAGCGGGTCGAGCACTACCTTTCCCCGACGGTGATCGACCGTGTGCGACATGAACTGGATGACCTCAAGGTTGCCCTTGGGGAATGATCCACACCCGACCCACCCGACCCACCCGACAAGGACTGCCCGAATGCCGATCCGCCCTCTTGCCCTGCTTCCCGCCCTTGCCCTGATGCTCGCCGGCCCTCTCCAGGCCGCCCCGGACCCCACCGACTGGAACGCGGTGCTCGATGAGGCCCGCGGCCAGACCGTCTACTGGTATGCCTGGGCCGGCGAGGAGCGGACCAACGACTATATCCAGTGGACCGCCGACCGGGTCGCCGAGGATTTCGATATCGAGCTGGTGCATGTGAAGCTCAGCGACACCGCCGAGGCGGTCTCCCGGGTGCTGGCCGAGAAGCAGGCCGGCAACGACGATCGCGGCAACGTCGACATGATCTGGATCAACGGCGAGAACTTCGCCACCATGAAGGCCAACGACCTGCTGTTCGGCCCCTGGTCAGAGCAATTGCCCCACTACCCGCTCACCGACCCGGAAAACACCCCGGCGGTACGCTATGACTGGACGATCCCGGTAGACGGCCTGGAGTCGCCCTGGAGCAGCTCCCAGGTGGTGTTCTACTACGACACGGCACTGGTCGATGCCCACCCGCGCTCCATGACGGAACTGCTCGACTGGGCGCACGACAACCCCGGGGAGTTCACCTACGCCCGGGTCCCCAACTTCCTCGGCAACGCCTTCATCACCCAGGCGCTGCTGGAACTGGCCGAGGAGAGCGAGATCCTCTATGCCAACATGCAGGAAGCGGACTTCGACGAGATCACCGCACCGCTGTGGGCCTTCCTGGATGAACTGCATCCGCTGCTGTGGCGAGGCGGCCGGGCCTTCCCCGCCAACAGCTCGGAGCTACGCCGCCTGATGGGCGACAGCGAGATCAGCCTCGCTCTCTCCTTCAGCACCACCGAGGCTTCCGGCGCCATCGCCAACCTGGAACTGCCCGACAGCGTGCGCAGCTATGTGCACGACCACGGCATGATCGGCAACATGAGTTTCATGGCGATTCCCTATAACGCCCAGCACAAGGCCGGCGCCATGGTGGTGGCCAACTTCCTGCTGAGCCCCGAGGCTCAGGCCCACAAGCAGGACCCGCGGGTCTGGGGCAGCAACACGGTGCTCTCGGTTGAGACCCTCGACGAGGCCGACCGCGCCCGGTTCGACGGCATCGACCTGGGCATCGCGACGCTTTCGCCGGACGAACTCGGCGAGGTGCTGGGTCAACCTCACCCCACCTGGGTCGATGCCTTGGCCGAGGCCTGGCAAGCACGCTACGTCGGCCGCTGATCGGCAGGTAGCGCAATGCTGAGACTCGCCCCCTGGCTGATCATCAGCCTGCTGGTGGGCCCGATTCTGGCCGGCCTGGCCATGGCCGTACTGCCCGCCTTCGGCTACCTGCCGGCACTGGGCGGCGAGGCCGCCAGCCTCGCTCCGTGGCAGGCGCTGTTCGCCCAGCCGGGCCTGGCTCGCTCGGTGGCGATCAGCTTCGCCAGCGGCCTGGTCACCACCGCCATCTCGCTTGCGGTGGTGCTGCTGTTCCTGGCCGGGGCCTCCGGCAGCCGGCTGGACCGCTGGATCCGGCGCATGATCTCGCCGCTGCTGTCGATTCCCCACGCGGCAGCCGCCTTCGGCCTGGCCTTTCTCATCGCTCCCTCTGGGCTGCTCGCGCGGCTGGTGTCGCCCGAGCTCACCGGCTGGGAGCGCCCGCCGGATGCGCTCGTCGTCAACGATCCCTGGGGGCTTGCGCTGATGGCAGGGCTCATCATCAAGGAGATCCCCTTTCTGCTGCTGATGAGTCTGGCCGCCCTGCACCAGCTCGACGCCGAGCGGCGCGTGGCCATGGCTCGCTCGCTGGGTTATCGCCCGGCCATCGCCTGGCTGAAGGTGGTGGTCCCCTCGCTCTACCCGCTGATCCGCCTGCCGGTCTTCGCAGTGATCGCCTACGCCTCCTCGGTGGTCGACGTGGCCATGATCCTCGGCCCCACCCTGCCGCCCACGCTGGCCGTTTCCATCCTCACCTGGTTCAACGACCCGGACCTGTCGCGGCGCTTCATGGCCTCGGCCGGTGCGCTGCTGCAATTCGGGGTCACCGCCGCGGCGCTGGCCAGCTGGTGGGGGCTCGAGTGCCTGGTGCGGCGCCTGGGACGGGGCTGGGTGACGGGCGGCCAGCGCCGCCGCGGCGAACGGGTGCTGCGCCTGGCCGGCAAGGCGCTGATCCTGCTGGCGGCGGGGACCGCCCTCGTGGGCATCGCCGGCCTGGCCCTCAACTCCCTGGCCGGCTTCTGGCGCTTTCCCGACGCCCTGCCCCAGGCCTTCACCTGGCAGCACTGGCAGCGCGCCCTGCCCTCCCTGGGCGGGCCGGTCACCGCCACCCTGATGATCGCCACCGTCTCGACGCTGCTCGCCCTGGGGCTGTCCCTGGCGGCCCTGGAGAACGAGCAGCGCAGCGGGCGACACCCGGCCCAGGGACGGCTCACCTCGGCACTCACCCTGCTCTACTTGCCGCTGATCGTGCCGCAGATCGCCTTCCTGTTCGGCCTGGTGGTGGTGATGGAAGCGCTGGGCACGCGCCCCACAACGTGGCTGGTGATCTTCGGCCACCTGCTGTTCGTGCTGCCCTATGTGTTCCTGTCGCTGTCCGAGGCCTACCGGCGCTTCGATCCGCGCTGGACGCGGGTGGCGCTGACCCTCGGTGCCACGCCCAACGGCGCCTTCTGGCGGGTGCGCCTGCCGATGCTGCTGGCGCCGCTGCTCACCGCCATGGCGGTAGGCCTGGCGGTCAGCATCGGCCAGTACCTGCCCACCCTGCTGCTGGGCGCCGGACGCGTTACCACCGTGACCACCGAGGCGGTGGCCCTGGCCGCCGGTGGCAACCGCCGCCTGATCGGCGTCTGGGCGCTGGTCCAGGCCAGCCTGCCGCTGGTGGGCTTTCTCATTGCCGTGGGCCTGCCACGGCTGCTCTGGTCCAACCGACGCGGAATGCGAGGAACTCCATGACCGACCCCTGCCTCGAGCTCGACCTGATCTTCGACAAGGTGCATATCGCCCTGCACGGCAGGACGCTGCTGGCGCTCGATGCCCGTATCGCGCCCGGGGAGGTGCTCACCGTGATGGGACCCTCCGGCTCGGGAAAATCGACCCTGCTCGCCTTCACCGCCGGCTTCCTCGCGACCACCTTCGAGGCCACGGGGCAGGTACGCCTCGCGGAAAGGGACATCACCGCGCTGCCCGCCGAGCGACGCGGCATCGGTCTGCTGTTCCAGGACCCGCTGCTCTTCCCGCACCTGTCGGTGGCCGGCAACCTGCGCTTCGGCCTGCCGAGCGCCACCCCCGACAAGGCCGCCAGGGTCGAGGCGGCGCTTTCCGCGATCGGTCTGGCGGGCTTCGGCGAGCGCGATCCGTCCACTCTGTCGGGCGGCCAGCAGGCGCGGGTGGCACTGATGCGCCTGCTGCTCTCCGCCCCCAGCGCCGTGCTCCTCGATGAGCCCTTCTCCAAGCTCGACACGGCCTTGCGCCACGAGATGCGAGAGCTGGTGTTCGACAGGCTGCGCGAGGCGGGACTGCCCAGCCTGCTGGTCACCCATGACCACGCAGACGCCGCAGCGGCCGGTGGGCGGATCATCACCCTCGAGTGAGGTCCTGCCGCCGTGATGTTTCGGTGACGCGACCCGCCCCGCGCCGCCAGGCGAAGTAGCGCGCCAGCCAGCCCAGCAGTCGCTCGGGCTTGTGGGCATTCTTCCATACCCCGGCGGTGGCTTTGACCGCCTCGCTGCGTGTGGGATAGGGGTGAATGGTGGACAGCAGGCGATTGAGCCCGATCCCACGGGTCATCGCCAGGGTAAAGGTGGCCAGCATCTCGCCTGCCCCCTCGCCGACGATGGTGGCACCGAGGATGCGATCGCTCCCGGGAGGAGTCAGCACCTTGATGAAACCGCGGGGTTCGGCCTCGGCCAGGGCGCGATCGAGTTCCTCCAGCGCATACCGAGTCACCTCGTGCTCGAGCCCCTGCTCGCGGGCCTCACGCTCGTTGAGTCCGACCCGCGCCACCTCCGGGGTGGTGAAGGTCACCGCCGGCAGCGCCCGGTAGCTGACCCGAAACTGCTTGACCTCGCCAAACAGGGCATTGACCGTGGCATGCCAGGCCTGGTGAGCGCCGGCGTGGGTCAGCTGGTAGGGGCCGACCACATCGCCGCAGGCCCAGACATTGGGCAGCACGCTGCGCAGCGTCCCATCCACGTCCAGGGTGCCGTTCTCGCGGGTACCAATGCCGAGTTCCTCGAGCCCCATGCCAGTGACGTTGGCCTCGCGCCCCACGGCCACCAGCAGGTGCGTAAAGGGGAGTCGTTCATGGCGGCCATCGGCGTTCACCACCTCCAGCGCCGAGCCCGAATCGTCCGTCACCACCCCGAGCGCCCGATGGCCCAGCAGGATCTGAATGCCGTCCTCGCGCATGACTTCCTGCAGTTCCTCGGCGACCTCCGCATCCTCGCGGGGCAGCAACTGGCCGGCCCACTCCACCAGGGTCACCTGGCTGCCCAGCACGGCGAAGCTCTGCCCCAGTTCGCAGCCAATCGGTCCACCGCCGAGTACCACCAGCCTCTCGGGCAACTGCCGGAGCCGCCACAGGGTATCGGAGGTAAGCACCTCCACCGACTCGATACCGGGCAATTCGGGCACCCTGGGCCGCGCCCCGCTGGCAATAATCACATGACGCGTAGTCAGGGTGCGCTCCCCCTCCGGCGTCATTATCCGCACCTGCCAGGGGCTCACCAGGCTCGCCTCGCCCTTGACCACCTCCACCCCGAGGCTCTCGTAGCGTTCGACGCTGTCATGGGGCGCAATGGCCTCGATGGCGCCCTGTACATGGCCCATCACGGCGGCGAAATCCACGCTCGGCTCGGCCACCTTGACACCGAAGCGGGAGGCGCCACGCACCTCCCGGACGGAGCGCGCGGCCCGGATCAGCGCCTTGGAGGGCACGCAGCCGGTGTTGAGGCAGTCCCCGCCCATCTGTTCGCGCTCCACCAGCGTCACTTTGGCTCGCACGGCCGCGGCGATATAGCTGGCCACGAGCCCTGCCGAACCGGCGCCGATCACCACGATGTCACGCTCGAAGCGCGTCGGCCGGCGATGCCGACGTGCCAGGGCACGACGCCTGACCAGCGCCACCAGGCCCTTGGCCAGCCAGGGAAAGACGCCGATCAGCGCGAAGGAGGCCATCAGTGAAGGCGAGAGGATGTCACCCAGGGCCTGCAACTCGGCCAGCTCGCTGCCGGCGTTCACGAATACCGCCGTGCCCGCCAGCATGCCCACCTGGCTGACCCAGTAGAAGGTAACCAATCGCATCCGCGTCAGCCCCATCACCAGGTTGATCACGAAGAAGGGGAACAGCGGGATCAGACGCAGAGTGAAGAGGTATAGCGCCCCTTCGCGGCGGATCCCGGCATTGATGCGTTCCAACTGCCTGGCATAGCGCTGTTCCAGGGGCTCACGCAGCAGGGTACGTGCAATCAGCGCCGCCAGGGTCGCGCCCAGGGTGCTGGCGAAGGAGACGATCAAGAGCCCCCAGCCCAGGCCGAACAGGGCTCCGCTCAGCACCGTCATCAGGGTAGCGCCCGGCAAGGAGAGCCCCGCCATGACCACGTAGAGCAGGAAGAAGCCACCTATGACGGTGACAGGCTCCCGCGCCAACCAGGCCTGGAAGCGGGCCTGCTCCGCCTGAAGGGTCTCCAGCGTCAGGAAGTCGCTGGCACCGGACAGGAAGAAGGCCGCCACGGCGGCGACAATCACTAACACGAGCAACAGACGGCGAGAGTTCATCTGGCCTCCTTGGTGGTCTGAAAGGGTTGCTTGCCTCGCAGGGGCATGCCTGAATGAGTCACCAGCGGCTCATCATCCTTACAGGCCAGGCTCGGAATGAAGGCTAGGAATGAAAGTTCCACGGCCAGCATGCGACCAAGGCAGGCGTCAGCATGATCCGCTGGCCATGCCCATCACGATAGCGAGAAAGAGACGATGCCTGCGCCGACGCTCAGCCTGATCATGCCCGTCCTGGACGAAGCCTCGACCATCGCCGCCACCCTCGATTCCCTGCAGCCGCTGATCCAACGGGGAGTCGAAGTGATCGTGGTGGACGGTGGCAGTCGAGACGACACTGCTGCTCTGGCAGCACCCCTCTGCACTCGGGTGATCGAGGCCTCCCCCGGCCGCGCCAGGCAGATGAATCAGGGAGCGGCGGCGGCCAGGGGCGACAGGCTGCTCTTCCTGCATGCCGACACGCGCCTGCCGCCCGGCGCCGACCGCCTGATCGACGGCGCGCTGGCCGGACGGCACTGCTGGGGACGCTTCGACGTCTGCCTGGAAGGGACGCCCCGCCTGCTGTCGGTCATCGCCGCGGCCATGAACCAGCGTTCACGGCTGACCGGCATCGCCACCGGCGACCAGGCGCTGTTCATGACCCGCGAGGCCTTCGAGGCCGTCGGGGGCTTTCCCGAGCAGCCGCTGATGGAGGACATCGAGATGTCACGCCGGCTGAAGCGTCGCTCCTCCCCCGCCTGCCTGCGCCAGCGCGTGGTGAGCAGTGGCCGTCGCTGGGAGAGGCAGGGCGCCTGGGCAACCATCCGGCTGATGTGGGCGCTGCGCTGGCGCTACTGGCGTGGCGAGTCGCCGGAACGCCTGGCCAGGGAGTATCGCCATGTGCGCTGATGCCGGCGTATCACTCGCCATCCTGGCCAAGGCACCGATCCCGGGCAAGGCCAAGACCCGCCTGATCCCGGCGCTGGGGCCCGAGGGGGCCGCGCGCCTCCACGCCCGACTGCTGCATCGGACCCTGGAGGTGGCCTGCCATGCCCTGCCCCCCGCGCGGATCACGCTGTGGACGGCGTTGGATCACGACCATCCGCTGTTCCTGGAGCTGGCCACACGACACGGTATCATTCTGCTCCCCCAGCCCGAGGGGGACCTGGGGGAGCGGATGCATCGCGCCCTTTGGCAGGCCGGTGGCCCCGCCATGGTCATCGGCAGCGACTGCCCGATGCTCTCCCCCGCACTGCTGACGGCCTGCGCCGAGCGACTGCAGGACCACGACGCCGTCTGCCTGCCCGCCGAGGACGGGGGCTATGGCCTGATCGGCGTTCGCCATCCCGACCCGCGGCTGTTCGACGACATCGCCTGGGGTACCGGCAGCGTGATGGCCAAGACGGACGAACGGATCGTGGCGCTAGGCTGGCGCCTGGCCTGCCCCGCCACCGTCTGGGACGTCGACCGGCCCGAGGACCTGCGGCGATGGCTCGACTTGCCCGGGCGCCACCCCGACGAGGGAGCGGCGTTGCGCTGAATTCTCCCAGCGCAGGCAGTGCGGGTCGAAATCCCCCAGCAGCGCCGGCTTGACGATCTGGAAGTAGGGCGACAGGTCGAAATCCCGGGGCGTGAACAGGCTGTGATGGCGACGCCGCAGGGTCCGCCGCCGGCATCCGACGCAGCGCTGCTCATCCTCCTGCCACGCCTCGATGGGCAGGATCGGATAGCGAACCGACTGGAAGGCCTGGGCGATCAGGGTCGAGCAGATCGCCCGGGTGGGATCCCCGCTGCCCAGTTCCAGCATGCGCCGGCGCCAGGGCATCGGGACCGGGGGCAGCGGCAGCAGGTAGCGCGCCAGATCGACGATGTTGCGCAGGTCGTAGCGATGCCCCACCCGCTGGGAGGCGAATCGAACCAGCGTCGAGGTCTCCTCGGGGGCCAGCCCCATCGGGCGGCAGATGCGCAACGGCAAGCCGAGAAATTCGTCGACACCCACCAGCCTCACCCCATCGGCCAGGTCAGCCTCGACGAAGCAGTCGCCGTCGCGTCCACCGGCATCCCGTGCGACCTCATGCCCGACGAACAGCGCCGCGTGGGACCAGGAGGACTGGGTGAGGTACTTGATCACCGTGCTCAACCGGGAAGACCCGTCGACCAGCAGCACATCGCCCGGCTGCAGGCAGGCCAGCGCCTCGGGCTCGGGAGGGGACTCGACCCGATGCCAGGGGCGCGGACTGGAGAGCCAGCAGCTCAATCGGTAGCCACAGCGTTCTAGCAGCTTTGACATGGGGTCCTCCTCGGGCCACCGACAGCACCGCAGGGGCCTGTCGATGGGTCGCGATATCGACCCCGACAGGCTCCTAGCCGAAAGACGTTGATCAGAGCGACCGGCACCCGCCCGGCAGGGCCGGGCGGGAAATATTGCCTTTTGATCAGGATCAACGCAGATCGGTGTTCAGGTAATAACGCTGTGTGGACTCCTTGCGACCTCCCAACTGGGAGCCGTGCACCTCCAGGGTGTAGCGGCCCGGCGAAAGGCTCTGCTGGAGGACGAAGTCCTTGCCGCGCGAATTCGAGCGTGCAACCACATTACCGTTACCATCGCGAAGTTCGGCTTTCATCCTGCCGCCGGCCGCCGCGGGGCTCCAGAGCTGGCTCTCCACGCGCAACTCGCTGGAGCTGTTCACCTCGAAGCGATAGTGATCGACTCCCGGGATCATGCGTGATGGCGTATTGCCATTCTTGAGTTCGAAGGTGCCATTGGTCACCATGGCGGATGACTGGGTTGCCAGGCCCATGGCGAGCATACCGGTGAGCAGCGCCGTGGTCATAATCGTTGAATGTTTCATGATGGTTCTCCTTCCTCTGCCATTTCATTTCGTTGCCAGGATCACCCGTTGTGAATCCTTGTGAATTGGTAGTCAGGAAGACGTTTTTCTTACGATATTCGAGGCATCAGGATAAAAAAAATTTCAATAAGCTTGAGAGAAAACAGTCTTGAAACAAGTGTAATGAAATGCCCCTTTTCAGCGACTCACTTCGATGAAGTCCGAACACGTGCGATGCAAAGTACCGAACTGGCGAATGAACGAGAGTCATCCTCTGGAACCTGGAGCCTGCAGCCCATGACCGACGAGCACACCCCCAAGGACGATGCCGCCCAGGCAGCTCCTCCCACCCGCATGGAGCGACTGTCGGCGGTCAGGCCCCGACTGCTCTCCTTTGCCCGGCTGCACCTGAGGAACAATGCACTGGCCGAGGATGCCGTGCAGGAGGCGATGATGGCCGCTATCGAAAAGGACGCCAGCTTTGCCGGGCGCTCGGGTTATGAAACCTGGGTATTTGGCATCCTCAAGTACAAGATCCTCGATGTGATGCGCTTCCAGAAACGACAGGGGCGACTGCAGCCTCTGGATGACGAGAGCGACGAAGATGCCATCGACCGGCAGTTCCAAGACAACGGACGCTGGCAGGACCAGGCCCGCCCGGAAAGCTGGGGAAACCCCGACAAGGTCTTCGAGAACGAGCATTTCTGGCAGGTATTCGATGCCTGCATGATCACGCTCCCGGACAACACCGCCAGGGTCTTCTCGCTGCGGGAGCTGATGGGGCTCTCCACCGAAGAGATCTGCAGGGAACTCGATATCAAGGAAAACAACTGCTGGGTCATTCTGCATCGCGCGCGGCTGCGGCTGCGGGCCTGCCTGCAGAGTGGCTGGCTGAAGGAGGAAAGAACATGATGATGTGCAAGGAGGCGACCCGCCTGATGTCACTCAAGCAGGATCGCCGCTTGACGTTCCAGGAAAGCATGTCGCTGCGTTTTCACCTGACAATGTGCGATGCCTGCCGGCAATGCGACCGTCAGTTCTCCCTGCTGCATCGGGCGGGGAAGCGCTTCGAGGATGAGCTCGAAAAGATGCCCGGCGATGACGGCGCCGGCACTGGCGGCCCCGGACGCCGGGAGTAGGACATGGCAGTCAGTCACCCGCCGCTTCGGCGGCGATTCCCTCCAGAGCTTCCGCCACCCTGTCCAGCGGGAGCTCGCAGTCGCCCAGCCCATGGCGCTCGGCCAGGTAATGCGGCGAGTTCCACTCCACCAGGGTCTGCTCGCCATCGACGCGGATCACCATCTTCTGGGGCAGGTCCAGGGCCAGGCTCCCCTGGCATTTCATCATGGGCGTACCGACCTCAGGGTTGCCGAAGATGAAGGTGCGGGTCGGCGGCAGGGACAGCTCGACGCTCTCGGCATTGCCGGCATGATCCACCACCGTCACCAGCCGCATGCCGCGCTCCTCTAGCGCTGCCCGCAGCCGCTGGTCCACCGCCTCGATCCCGTCGTCGCTGGCGCGCTGCTCGATGCCATGCTCGCCGGCCTGGGCCAGTCCGCCGGCGGTCAGCAGCAGGGCGGTCATCAGCAGGGGTAACTTGCTCATGGGGTCTCTCCTCTATGTCAGCCTTCAGCGTGGTCGACCCGGTGTCGGGTTGCAAGCCAAGCCCCGGCATTCGCTTGCCGCAAAGCCAATCCCTCCCAGCCGATAGTAACCTCAGAGGATCAACTCTATGACCAAGATGACCAAGGACACCCTGCTGACTGGCGTGTTGCTGCTGGCCAGCGCACTATCCGCGACGGCAGCCGACGTCAGCTTTTCCCCGGAGTCGATGATGGCCTGGCCGACACGCTCCTTTGAAGGAGAGACGGAGTACCGGGTCGTCGAGCGGGAAGGCGCGCGCGTGTTGCAGGCCAGGTCGAAGGGGCAGGCCTCGGCAAAGTATCTCGAGATGGGGGTGAACCTGAATCGCACCCCCTATCTCCACTGGTGCTGGCAGGTCTCGGGCATTCACCATGGACTGGATGAAACGACCCGGGCCGGAGATGATTATCCGGCCCGGGTCTATGTGGCACGCAAGACGGGCATCCTTCCCTGGCAGGTCCAGTCGGTGAACTATGTCTGGGCCTCGAGTCAGCCGAAGGGGGCGGACTGGCCCAATGCCTTCACCTCGCGGGCCCATCTGCTGGCACTGCAGAGTGGAGAGTCACGCGTCGGTGAGTGGGTAGCGGAAGTCCGCCACGTCGGGGAGGATTTCGCATCACTCTTCGGTGACCAAGCCGACCGACTCGATGGCGTGGCGCTGATGAGCGATGGTGACAATGCCGGCGTCGATGCCACTGCCTGGTTCTCGAATCTCGGGTTCTCGGCCAGTGACGAGCCACCCGATTGTCCCTGAGATCCCACCGGCATCCATTCGCCTACCTCTGGCGCACCACCTGGCCACACTGGTGCCCCCCCACCCAGGTGCTGGGCCGTGACTTCCGCCTGGCATCCAGGGCGAGGCTGTCCTCGTCACGAAAGGCCATCATCACCAGGCTTGCCGCCAGGATGATCGATGAGGGATAGAACAGCACATTGGTACCTTCCAGGAACCAGCCCCACGGGTCGATCACCGAGGGGAAGACGGCCAGCAGGGACGCCCCGTTGATCACCAGTTGCAGGGGATAGACCCACCGCCTGGCCAGCCCGATGATCACCAGCAGGCCGATCACCAGCTGAGAGACGCCCCACAGCGGCAACAGGAACTCGCTAGACAGAAAGCCGGCATAGAAATTGTCGGCGATGGCCAGGCTGTGATCGACATTGACAATCTTGTTCACCCCCCACACCAGCAGCAGACCGCCAAGCGACACCCTCAGCAGCAATAGACCCAGTGCCTTTCTCACTTTCACCTCCATGATACCTTGGAAAATTTCACACATTGCCCGGGTGCTTGCCCATCGGCGAGACCCTTTGTCGATGATGGCGGCACAGGCTTACAGAGGAAGATAGGCAGCCTGGAAGAGGGACAGCGCACCGGACTTCCGGCTCATGCAAACAGCAGATCGCCGTAGCTCCAGATCAGGTTACCGATGAGCGCCGCTTCGATGAGGGTGTCCCTGGGAGCAGGGAGCTCTCGATGGGTCTCGAATGCCATCCGCGGTTCTCCTCGGAACTCGGCCTGAGAAGGCTTCGCTACTGCGCGGCGGCCCGGGCCCGGCGCCCGATGGCGTCGAACACGGCATCGAGCTCCCGACCGATCTCCGCCAGGGCCTCACCGCCCTCTTCGAGGTAAGGCGCCAGCACATGGCTCGGCGTCTTCCAGGCAAGGGTGGCGATACCGTCATCATTCTCGGTGACATAGAAACGGATCGGCGCCTCGATCATCGCCGGGACACTTAGGCGAAGGGTGCGCACGGCATAGTCATTGCGAAAGACCCCCACCACACGGTTACCGGGTATCGTCTCGCCGCGTCGGGCAGCCGCCTCGGTGGGGCCTGCCTCGGTGACGATGAACATGCCCTCCGCCTCGACCGCTTCACGCAGGGCCTCCAGCAGCTCGGCATAGCTCGATGACACCGGCAGGACCCGCCAACCCTGTTCGGGCCAGCGAGCGTCGGCCGCGGCGGGAGCGGCCAGCAGCAGCACCATCAGCCATACCGTCAGCCATGAGGCCCATCGCGTCGTGGCCATCACGCCCCCTCCGCCATCACCGGCAGGGCTTCCCGCCGCCAGTGGCGCAGGGTCGAGGGGTGAACGCCAAACGACTCGGGCAGTGCCAGACCGAGTTGCTCGGCCAGCAGGCCGAGGATCGCCATGTGGTGGATGGTGTGGCTGGTCAGAAAGGCCAGCTCACGCGCCAGGCTGGTGGGCAGCGCCAACGGCTCCTCGCCCACGGGATAGGCCAGTGCCAGGGACGCCGGGAGCGCCTGGTCGGCCAGCGCCAGCAGTGCGACCTCGAGGTCGGTGACTCGCCGGGCGGCTCGGGCGGGCCACTGCTCGAGGACCTCGTCACGGCGACGGTGTTCGTAGTCGAGACGGGGGCCACCGGCCTCCAGGCCGCCAAGAAGGGCATCGTAGTGGTCGATGATGTGTCGAACGTGCTTGCCCAGGGTATGGCGGCCGTCCGCACCGAAGGGCTGTCGGTAGGCGGCAGGCGTCAGGTCATCCAGCAGGCCCTTCAACTGGGCCAGCGCCATGAGGTTTTCCTCGATGAGCCCCTCCAGCGGGTGGGGTCGTCCTGATACAGGCTGTGTCATGGCCGGGTTCTCCAGGTTGCCGGTGGGGTGACATGAGAGCTTCGGGGAAGGCCGGGCCGGCGCCCATGGCGCGCGGACCGGCCCTCGGCCAGTCGCTGGCGAGGCGTCAGTTCCCGGCTTCGCCCTCGGCCTCACCTTCTGCCTCTCCTTCAGCCTCACCCTCGGCTTCGCCTTCCGCTTCAGCCTCGCCCTGGGCTTCACCGGCGCCTTCCGCGCCGCCCTCGGCATGGGCCTCCGCCAGCATCAGCGGGGCTTCCTGACCGCTGGTGTAGGTCGGCTCGGTGGCCGTGTCGCTGGCCACTGCCTGGAAGGCCGCACCGCTGGCGACCAGCAGCAGCGCCGGGGTCGTGTAGCCCAGCTGTCGACCCAGGCGCCCCAGCAGGCTGCGGCGCTTCTCGTCTTGTTGTGTCATGGTCATGATCTCCTCGGTGGTGCATCTCGCGATGCGATGGACGGCATGCCTCAGCACGCCGTCTTGCAGTGACGCCAGCCTCCTCATCGAGGCTGGCCTCCCTTCGGCGGCGCCCACGGGTGGGCGCCGCCCTCTGCTCGGTACCAGCTACCTTGCCAATCTGGCTTGCCAATGTATCTCGTCAACCTGCCTGTCAACGACGCGATGCCCGTCGCTTCCCCGCCATGGCCGGGTCAACCGACCGACTGACGGTAGCGTCTCGGCCGGTCAGCCAGTCGATAAGCGGATCGGCCGTGGGCGAATGATCGACGTCGCCCACGGCGAGGCGTTCCAGCCGGGAGACCCACTCGCTCAGGGCGGTGACCTCGCCAGGTGTCAGGGGCACGTCCGGCGCCGTGATGCAGCGCGACAGCAGCGCCCCCATGACGTCCAGCACCCCGGCGGGAGCCATCGCCTCCTCCGCTTCGGCGGGCACCAGCACGGCCCGGATCGCCACCCTGTCCGGCGTCGACGCCGGGGCCTCTCCGGCGGGCATCGCCAGCGGCAGGCTCAGCGGCTCGGCTTCGTCGGGCGCCGACAAGGACAGCCGCACGCCGCGAGTCAGGCCCCCCCCCGTGGCCGTCAGCCACTGCAGCCGCGCCTGGCGGGCCGCCTCGTCGGGCAGCAGGCAAAGTACCCCCACCCCTTCCGGGGTGACCAGCAGGCCGGCATCGATCACCGGGCGACCGGGCCGCGCGGCCTCGCCGACCAGGTGGGCCAGCAGCGCCGGGACGAGCTCGGCCAGCGTCAGTCGCGTCCTTGCCACCCCGTGGTCGGCCACCAGGGCGTAGCCGGTCGCTCCGGGCAGCAGGGCCAGGCGCGGAAGCCCGACCGCAGCCAACTCGTCAAGCGGGGTGAGCCGCTCCCCGAACAACGGCGTCAGCCGAGCCAGGGCCGCAGGGGTGCCGACCTCCAGCGCCCAGCGCTGGCCGTCGTGGTCCAACTGCAGCAGATGTGGCCGGGCACGGGCCGTCGGCACCGCCTCCGTCGCCGGGGCGTCGTCCAGGGCCGGGCCACGCTGACAGAGCAGGCCATCGCGGCACCACTCCCCAAGGGTGGACCAGACGTCGCGCCGCAGGGCCGCCAGGTCCGGGGAGCCCTCCGTCTGGGCGGCGGCCAGGGCCAGCTGATCGACGATGGCATCGGGGTCCAGCCCCTCCGTGGCCAGCAGCCAGATCATCGCCGCCGTGTCGTTGGGCCGATAGTAGTGACCGCTGCGGGTGTCATGGAGCGCCAGCTGGTCATCGTCCAGCAGCTCCGCCACCCGGCGGCGCTGCAGCACCGGCTGCGGCAGGGACTGGCCCGCCAGCCCCTCGGCCAGCTGCAGGTCAGCCAGGGTCGGCAGCGAGAAGAACGGCAGGTACCGGGCCGGCTCCTCGGCCGGCAGCAAGCGCAGGAAGTCGCCGGCTCTGGCCTGCTCCGCCTCGGCCTCGGTGACCAGACGTGCAGCGGTCATGTCTTCTTCGGGCTGCGTCGCGTCGATGCCGGGGATATCCAGTAGCGCGACCATGTCCCGCACCAGACCGCCCTTTACCGCTTCCTCGATGCGTCCGCCACTCTCCGGGGCGGCACAGATACCCAGCGAGGGACTGAGATTGCACTCCAGGATCCAGGGCTTGAGGGTATCGTCCACCAGGCAGTCCAACCCCAGCAGCTCATAGCAGCCTCGCGGGTCGGCCCCCACCTCGGCGGTGCGGCTTCGCATGGCATCCACCCCCGAGATGGCCGTCAAGGCCACCAGGTCGTGGATGCGGGCAAAAAGGCGATCGTCGTCATGCCCCTGGTCCCGCAGCCAGGTCCGGTAGCGCTCCAGGTCGATGAACTCCACCGGCACCTCGGCGCGGTCGTTGAGGGCATTGATGTCCGGGTTGGTGAGCTGGCTGTAGGGGTTGTCGGCATCCTCAGGGTCCCAGGGCTCCGAGGCCAGCTTGGCGAAGCCCTGCCGGTAGAGATAGACGCGGAGAGGTTCCAGCGAGCTGATCAGTACGTAGAGACGCAGCACATACTTGTGCCCGCGGATGGTATGCGGGTTCGCCAGGTACTCCTGCACCAGCCAGTCTGCCGCCAGCGGTGCCTCGCCCGCGTCGCGCAGCACCCGCACGCCCTTGCCCTTGGAGGCATTGGTGGGCTTGAGGATCCAGCGCTGCTCGGGATTGGCCAGGGCGGCCTCCTGCAGGGCGTGATAGTCGTGGGGCATCACCCAGGAATGCGGGAAGAACGCCAGCCGCGACGCCGCGTCGCTGTCAGCCCCGTGGCTCGCCACGATGCGCTCGCGCAGTGTGGAAAGGCTCGCGTGGAGCCGGCTCTTGATGGTCAGCGCCGTGTTGCCGGGGAAGTGGTTGAGACGGCGCGCCGGCGATACCCGACGAAACTGGGCGGGGTCGGGCATGCCGGTGACCCAGCCGGCGTCCCACTCCTGCTCGTCCCCGGCCTCCCAGCCCAGCGGCTCCAGGGCCTCGCGGAAGAACCGGTCCTGCTCGGCGGCCCTTCGGCCACCCAGCCAGAAGCGCCTGGTCGGCGAATGCTGCTCGGTCATGCGGGTCATCTCCTCTTCCCCGAGGCACAAGTGGTGGAGTGTGTCCTCGGGATTGTGTCGTCATATTTAGGGTCTCCTTACATCGATAGCAACTCGAGCGTGATCTGTCGCGGCCTTGATTTATGGAACGATCGGTACTAAATTACAGAGCATGACACGAGGACGCCCCATCGCCTTCAGCCCGGACGAGGCTGCCACCGCCGCCATGCAGGTCTTCTGGGCCCGAGGCTACGATGCCGCTTCAACCCGGGACCTGCTCGCGGCCATGCATATCTCGCGAAGCAGCCTCTACCAGGCCTTCGGTAGCAAGGAGCAGCTGTTCCTCGAGGCCCTGCGTCGCTATCGCGAGGCGCTGATCGGCCGGCTAGGCCGGCGCCTGGAGACCGTCCCCACGGCCATGACCTTCCTCGAGGCGCTATTCCGCGAGACGGCCGACGAGGCCGGCAGCGAGCGCGCCGCCCTGGGCTGCCTGATCTTCAACTCCGCCACCGAGCTCGGCCAGCGCGGCGACCTGCCCTCGCATCATGCGCGGCAGAGCCTGGCCGCCATCACCGAGCTATTCCACCTAGCGGTGGTCCAGGCCCAGCGCGAGGGCGACATCGCACAGGAGCGGGACGCCGAGGCGCTGGCCACCTACCTGACGATGGGCATGGCGGGACTCAGGACCCTGCTGAAGAGCGGCGCGGACATCGATCAGGCCCGACAGGCCGTCGGCCTGCTGCTCGACACTCTGCGCAGATGACACATTTTTTGCACTATTTTTTTGCTCTATATGGACCGATCGTTCCATATATCGCACCCCGGCAGCACCCACGATCACTCGTCAACCGAAGAAGGAGCACCCCATGACAGCCATCTATCAGATGCAACTGGCCCCGCAGACACTCGATACGGCAGACGCCAAGGCAAGGCCGCTGCTCGAGCAGGCCAACGCCAAACTGGGCTTCGTGCCCAACATGTACGAGGGCATGGCCAAGGCACCGGGCGTGCTGAGCACCTACCTGCACGGCTATGAGCTGTTCCGCAACGATTCGGGGTTCGCGCCGCCCGAGCAGGAGGTAGTCTTCCTGACCATCAGCCGGCTCAACGGCTGCGGCTACTGCATGTCCGCCCACAGCATGCTGGCCGACAAGATGTCCAAGGTCCCGGCCGATGTGCTCGAGGCGATTCGCAGTGACCAGCCGATCCCCGACGAGCGCCTCGCGGCGCTGGCCGAGTTCACCCGGGTGATGTTCGAGACCCGCGGCAAGCCGAGCCAGGCCGACGTCAAGGCATTCCTGGAGGCCGGCTTCGAGGAGCAGCAGGTGCTGCAGATCGTGCTGGCCCTGGCCGTGAAGACGCTCTCCAACTACTCGAACCACGTCAACCACCCGGAAGTGGATGACGCCTTCGCCGGCCACGCCTGGCAGGGCTGAAGCCGTCGCCGGAAGGCGAAACAGGGATAACAGCAGATCTGGATATAACCAAATCTACTAGATGTGTCAGGAAGCATTCTTGGCGAGGGAGCGCCACCCCGTTGCAACATGGCGGCCATGCCCCATTCCTGACGAGGAGGTTCCTTCATGAGATCCCGACTGATCATCGCCGCCGGCGCCCTGGCCATCGCCGGCCAGGCGCATGCGGTTCACCCCGCGCCGCTGGTCGAGGCCGAGTGGCTCGACCAGCAGCTGGGCAGTGACGGCCTGGTGGTGCTGGACGTGCGCTCGGCCATCGACGACGGCGGCGACCGCGAGAGCTTCGAGGCCGCCCGCATCCCCGGCAGCCGCTTCAGCAGCTATACCGATGCCGGCTGGCGAGAGACACGCGACGACGTAGCCGGCATGATGCCGGACGTCGCCGACCTGGAGGCGCTGATCGGCGGCCTGGGCATCGGCAACGACGACACCCTGGTGGTGGTCGCCGGCGGCACGGGCCCCACCGACTTCGGCAGCGCGACTCGGATCTACTGGACCTTCAAGGCACTGGGCCACGACGAGGTGACGATCCTCAACGGCGGCTTCGCCGGCTGGCAGGCCCAGGGCTTCGATGTCGCCTCGGGCTCCCCCGACGCGCCCGAGGCCACCGACTTTGCAGGCTCCCTGCAGGCGCATCTGCTGGCCACCACTGATGAGGTGGAGGCGGCCCGGGAGGCCGAAGAGCCGCTGGTGGATGCCCGCCCACCGGGCTTCTTCACTGGCGAGACCCAGTCCCCCGCCACCCGCGCCCCCGGCACCATTCCCGGCGCGGTCAACCTGCCCCATGACGGTGCCCTGGTCGAGCGCGACGGCGCCTACTACCTGGAGCCGGAGCGGCTCAACGCCAGCATCGATGCCCTGGGGCTTGATCGCCAGGCGCCCACCGTGGCGTTCTGCAATACCGGCCACTGGGCCGCCAGCGGCTGGTTCCAGCTGAGCGAGATCGGCGGCATTGAGAATGTCAGCATGTACGACGGCTCCATGGCCGAGTGGACCCGGGACGACGCCCGCGCCATGCAGCTGGCCGACCGCGGCATCGTAACCGTGGGCGAGCTGGTCAACTGACACCAGCCCTGCCCTGATGAACCACAGCGCCCCGATGGCCCCTGGCCGCGGGGCGCTTTGGTGTCGGTCCGGTGACCTACCCTAGCCGCTCGACCAAGGCGTCGAGGTCGGCGACGGTCATGTCCGGCTCGACGCCCCAGGGATCGAAGGGGGCCTCGGGGCTGCGGCGCACCCAGGCGGCATGCAGCCCGGCGTGGCGGGCACCGATCACGTCGAAGGGGTTGCTTGAGATCAGCCAGGTGTCGCCCGGCGCCACCTCGAGCCGCTGGCGAAGGTGGGCATAGACCGCCGGGTCGGGCTTGAAGCGCTTGACCTCGTCGACGCTGACCACCTCGTCGAAGTACCCACGCAGGCCGGCCTGCTCGAGGAGCCCCTCCACCGCCTCCCGGGTGCCGTTGGAGAAGGCCACGCAGCGCACCCCTGCCCGGGTCAGTCGCTCGAGGGCGCTGGCCGCCTCGGCAAAGGCCGGCAGCCGGGCGTAGACGGCCATCAGGTGCTCCTTGTCGACGTCGGCCAGGCGGGTCTGCAGGGCGCGGTCGGTGAACTCCAGGGCCTCACGGGTGCACTGACCGAAGGGCACATAGGCCCCCATCAGACCGCGCCGGAAGCTGTACTCCAGCTGCTTGTCGCGCCAGCGGCGCGAGAACTCGGCGGCCAGCTCCCCCCTGCCGACGGCGCCAAGCCGTGCCTCCAGCTCGGTGACCACCCCATGGGTGTCGATCAGGGTGCCGTAAACATCAAAGGCCAGTACCGTTGCCATCGTCGCGCTCCTCACTTGGATATCGAACGCAGAGCATGGGGCTCATGCCCCCGAGGCTCAAGCCCCGCAGAACCTGCCCCCGAGCACGTGTCCCGTGAACATGAAAGCGCCGCGGGGTTTCCCCCACGGCACTCTCGTCGGCAACTGCCGTTTTCTATCAGGCGCGCACGGCCTGGACGGCGCCCTCGCACACCAGCGCGTCGGTGACCTTGTCCACCGCGCGGCGGGCGCGGGCGACGATCTCGTCCACCTCGTCGCGGGTGGTCACCAGCGGCGGTGCGAAGCCCAGGATGTCGCCCTGGGGCATGGCGCGGGCGATCAGGTTCTCGTCGAGGGCCGCGGCGGCGATGCGCGGGCCCACCTTGAGGGCCGGGTCGAAGTGCCTGCGTTGCTCGGGGTCCACGGAGAACTCCAGCGCCGCCAGCATGCCCACGCCGCGCACGTTGCCGACGATGGGGTGGTCGCCGAAGGCGGTGGCCATGGCCTGCTGCAGGTAGGCGCCGGTGTCGCGGGCGTTCTCGGTGAGCCCTTCGCGCTCGATGATCGCCAGGTTGGCCAGCGCCGCGGCACAGCCCAGGGCGTGGCCGGAGTAGGTCCAGCCGTGGCCGATGGGGCCGTACTGGCCGGTGCCCTGCTCCAGGACCTGCCAGACGCGCTCGCCGACGATGACGCCGGAGAGCGGCTGGTAGGCGCTGGTCAGCCCCTTGGCGACGGTGATCAGGTCGGGCTTGATGCCGTAGAAGTGGCTGCCGAAGTCGGCGCCGATGCGCCCGAAGCCGCACACCACCTCGTCGGCGATCAGCAGCACGTCGTACTTCGCCAGCACCGCCTGGATCGCCTCCCAGTAGCCCTCGGGCGGCGGCACGATGCCGCCGGTGCCGAGCACCGGCTCGCCGATGAAGGCGGCCACGGTCTCGGGCCCCTCGGCCAGGATCATCGCCTCGAGCTTCTGGGCGCAATACTGCGAAAACTCCCGCTCGGTCATGCCCTGCTGCTCGGCGGCGCGGTGGTAGTAGTAGGGCGCCTCGGTGTGCAGGATGCCCTCGAAGGGCAGGTCGAACTGGTCGTGGAACGCCTTGAGGCCGGTCAGCGAGCCGGTGGCCAGGCCCGAGCCGTGGTAGCCGCGCATGCGCGAGATCACCTTCTTCTTCAGCGGGCGACCCAGCACGTTGTTGTAGTAGCGCACGATCTTGAGCTGGGTCTCGTTGGCATCGCTGCCGCCCAGGCCGTAGTAGACCTTGGACATGCCGGGGCCGGCGAGCGCGATGATCTTCTCGGAGAGGGCAATCTGAGGCTCGTTGGAGTGGCCCACGTAGGTGTGGTAGTAGGAAAGCTCCAGGGCCTGCTGGTAGATTGCCTCCGCCACCTCGGTGCGACCATAGCCGATGTTGACGCAGTAGAGGCCGGCGAAGGCATCGATGAACTCGCGGCCGTCCTTGTCGAGGATATGGATGCCCTTGCCGCCGGTGATCACGCGACCCGGCGCATCGCCCTGGGCGAAATCGCGCAGGTGGGTGGAGGCGTGGAAGGTCACCTTGCGGTCGCGGTCGATCAGGTCCTGGTGCTGCTGGCTCATGTCTTTCCTCTGCTCATGTCAGGCTCCCCGGCGTCCCGCCGGGGAGGATGGTCATCAAGTTCAATTAAAGGCTCAGCTTCCGGAGACCGACCCTAAAGCGCCGAGGCAGTAATACTTGGTCTCGAGATACTCGTCGATGCCGGTGCTGCCGCCCTCGCGGCCGAGGCCGGACTGCTTGACGCCGCCGAAGGGCACGGGCGGGCCGGTCATCTTCACCGAGTTGACCGACACCATGCCGAAATCGAGCGCCCGCAGCAGCTTCCAGATGCGCCGTATATCGTGGGTGTAGACGTAGGCGGCGAGACCGTACTGGGTGTCGTTGGCCAGGGCAATGGCCTCGTCATCATCGGCATAGGCCATGACGCCGGCGATGGGGGCGAAGCTCTCCTCCTGCCACAGGCGCATGTCGCGGGTCAGCCCGGTCAGCAGCACCGGCATGAAGAAGTTCTCGCCCGGGGCCTGGCTCTGGTCGCCGGCCACCAGGGTGGCGCCCTTGGAGAGGGCGTCGTCGACGATGCCGGCGGCCTTCTCCACCGCCTGGCGGTGGATCAGCGGCCCCAGATCGACCTCGCTCTCCATGCCGTTGCCCACGGTGAGCGCCGCCATGCGCTCGGCGAAGTGCTCGACGAACTCGTCATGGATCGACTCGTGGACCAGGATGCGGTCCGCGGCCAGGCAGTCCTGCCCGGAGGTCTGGAACTTGGCCGCCACCGCGGCGAAGGCCACCTCCTTCGGGTCCATGTCCGGACCGACGATGAAGGGAGCGTCGCCGCCCAGCTCCAGGGAGACCCGCTTGACGGTATTGGCGCTCTGCGCCAGCAGCAGGCGGCCGACCCGGGTAGAGCCGGTGAAGGAGAGCGCCTTGACGCGCGGCTCGGCGCACAGCAGCTGCGACACCTCGGCGGGCTCGCCCAGCACCACGTTGAAGATGCCCGCCGGGATGCCGGCGCGCTCGGCCAGCTCCGCCAGGGCCAGCGCCGAGAACGGCGTTTCACCGGCGGGCTTGACGATCACCGGGCAGCCGGCGGCGAGCGCGGCGGCGGCCTTGCGGGTGATCATCGCCAGCGGGAAGTTCCAGGGCGTGATCAGCGCGGCGATGCCCACCGGCTCCTTGAGGGTGCCCAGGGCGGCGTTGGGGATGTGGCTGGGGATGGTCTCGCCGAAGGTGCGCTTGCCCTCCTCGGCGAACCAGCGCACGAAGCTGGCCCCGTACTCCACCTCGCCGCGGGCGTCCGGCAGCGGCTTGCCCTGCTCCAGGGTCATGATGGTGGCCAGGTCCTCGCGGTTGGCCAGGAGCAGGTCGTACCAGGCCAGCAGGCGCTCGCAGCGCTCGTCGGCGCGCAGTGCGCGCCAGTGCACGAAGGCGGCCTCGGCGGCATCCACGGCAGCGCGGATCTGGTGCGGTTCCAGCCAGGGGATATAGCCCAGCGCCTCGCCGGTGGCCGGATCGAACACGGCCTCCTCGCGGCCCCCCTCGCCGTGGGTCCACTGGCCGTTGACGTAGGCGTGCTGACGAAACAGACGCGGATCGTCGAGCATGGTGGACAGCGTCCTGGACAGCTTCATGTTCATGCGGCACCTCCCCTGACACACCGGCCGGATTGACGTTGTGGACCGGTGTTGAAAAAACGGGCGAGCCGCCGGAGGAACTCCCTCGGTGCGGCTCGATGAGTTCATGGTAAGGGAGATGGGCGGGGGGGACTTTTCGTTGGACGGCGGGGAAGATGCGCTTTTTTTTGTCCGCCCACGCCTGACAGGAGGTTTTTCTGCCGAAGGGGGGGGGGCGGAGCGTCAGCCCGCCTCGGGATCGATCAGCGCCGCCTCGGTGAACACCAGCAGACCCAGTTCCGGGCGATAGCCGTGGATCTCGGTGACGTCCAGAGCCTGCAGGAAGTGGAGGATCTCATCGCTGACCACCTGGCCCGGGACCAGTACCGGGAAGCCCGGCGGGTAGGGGATCACGAAACTCGCCGAGACCACGTCTCGACCCGCGCGCATCTCGGCCTGCAGCTCACCGTTGTCGAAGCGCAGGTACTCGGTGTTCACCTCGTCATAGGCCAGGAAATAGGCGCAGCGGATATCGCCTTCGGGGGTATTGCCGTCGGGGTCGGGACGGAAGGCCGCGTGGAAGCGGCTGAAGTCCGGCAGCGGCGGCAGCTCCTGGGTCAGCGAGTGGACCCGATTCTCGATGATCTTGCGCTCCGGCCGGCTGCTCTCATCCCAGCGGGCCTCGAACTCCTTGGCCAGCTTGATCAGTACGTCGAGCAGGTAGGCGATGGAGCCCCGGGTGGTACCGATATTGGTCATGAACAGCACGGTGTTGCGCGATGTCTTGTTGATCTGGATGCCGTACTTGTTCATCAGGAATTCGTTCTTGAACGTATCCCCGTCGATCCCGGTGGTGCCGATGGCGATGGTGATGCGGCTGGGGTCGACGACGAACTCGTCGTTGGCCCAGGCCTCCTCCATCTTGTTCCAGCCGGTAACCGGGTCGTAGAAGGTGTCGACCCCGGATTGACGGTACTCCAGCGGCACCATGTCCTTGTTGATCAGCACCCGGAAGTATTTCTGCAACAGCGGATGGGTATAGAGCTGCTCGCGCAGCGACAGTGCCGCCTCCACCTGGGCGTGCACCAGCTCGAAGCCCTCCATCTCGGCCTGCATGCGACCCACGTCCAGCGAGGCGATGATCTGGTAGTTGGGCGAGGTCGAGGTATGGGTCATGTAGGCCTCGTGGAACGGCGCCTCGGCCTTCTGACGAAAATCCTGGTCCCAGACATGGATCATCGACCCCTGGCGCAGCGAGGTCAGGGTCTTGTGGGTGGAGTGGGTGGCATAGGCACGGATGCGCACCTGATCAGGATCCGGCATCAGCGGGCGGTCGAGCCAGGTGGCGTCGTCGTCCGGGTCGAGCTGATCGAACTCCGCCTTCCAGGCCGCGTACTCCTCCTGGTAGGCCTCGCTGCGATAGCGGTCGCGCAGGGTGCGGGCGGCGTGCATGGCGGTGCGTGGCCGGTAGGTGGGGTTGAAGCCGGCGAAGGCGAACCACGCCTCGTCCCACAGGAACACCAGGTCGGGCTTGATCGCCAGGCACTCCTCCATCACCCGGCGCACGTTGTAGACCACGCCGTCGAAGGTGCAGTTGGTCAACAGCAGCATCTTGACCTTGTGCAGCTGGCCAGAACGCTTGTACTCGAGCAGCGTCTTCTTGATCTCCTTGAGCGGCACCGCGCCATACATGGAGTAGTCGTGCAGCGGATAGGAGTCCAGGTAGCTGACGTGGGCCCCGGCCAGCACCATGCCGTAGTGATGCGACTTGTGGCAGTCGCGGTCGATCAGCACGATGTCTCGGGGCTTGACCAGTGCCTGCACCACGATCTTGTTGGCGGTGGAGGTGCCGTTGGTAACGAAGAAGCTCTGCCGCGCGCCGAAGGCCCGGGCGGCGTACTCCTGGGCCTTCTTGATCGGCCCATAGGGCTGCAGCAGCGAATCCAGGCCGCCGGAGGTGGCCGAGGTCTCGGCGAGGAAGATATTGATGCCGTAGAAGTCGATCATCTGCCCGGCCCAGTGGGAGCGGGTGATCGACTTGCCCCGCGAGATGGGCATGGCATGGAAGACCCCGGTGGGCTTCTTGCTGTACTCGCGCAGGGCATCGAAGAAGGGGGTGCGGTAGCGGTTGTCGATGGCCCTCAGGATGGTGTGGTGCTGCTCGATATAGTCCGTCTCGCGGTAGAAAATGCGGTTGAAGTGACGGATATCGCGACTCGCCGTGGCCTCCACGTCGCCGCTGGTGACCAGGAACTGGTCGATCTCGGGACGCAGCTCGTGAATCATGCTGCTCAGCAGGATGCTGCGCTCGGCCTCGGACTGGTGCTCGAGGGACTGCTCGGAGATCCCCTCGAGGTAGTTGCGAAGGGCGCTGAGGTTGTACTTCGACTTGTAGGGGAACTCGTAGCGGATCAGGCAGGCCTGGATGTTGGGGTTGACCAGCACGGCGATGAGTGCATCCTCGAAGCTTCTCACCGTCACCACGTCATAGACGAAGCGGTCCTCCGGGCGGCGCATGTTGTGGAAGGCCTCGCGCACCACTTCCTCTTCCGGGGCAGAGAGGTTGTCGACGATCAGCAGTTCGAAGTAGGGCTGGGCCGCGCTGTTGGAGGCCGGGTGACCGCGACGCAGCTGGGCCAGGGCATCCAGGGTCTCCATGTCCTCGGCATCGGCGTCGGTCTCGCTGAGATCGACATGGCGCCGGCGGTATGACTCGCTGATCAGCGCCCGCACCAGGCGCTTGACCACCTTCTCCAGCAGCCCGTACTCCTCACGATCGAACAACGACCAGAGATGGCGGAAATCCTCCTTGGAGGGAAAGGCATGGTAGTCCTCGATGATCTCGAGCCGCGTCAGCTTGACGTCGATCGACTTCACCAGGTTTCTGACCCGAGCGTCGTCGGTCAGACGCACCAGCTGGCCCAGGTCGCGCTTGAGGGCGTTCCAGGTATCGGCACGCAGCTGGGAGATCTTGTGGTAGAAGCCCAGCGCGGTATAGGGCGTTTCTGATTGGCTGGTCTCTTGCATGGCGACACCCTTCTCTGGTGATTGTCGTTGTCGATATCGATCAGCTGCCGAACCTTTCCAGCACGCCATAGCGCACGGTGATCAGCTCTTCGGGAAAGTGGTCGAAGCTCAGGTCCAGATCGAGGCCTGGCCAGTGGTAGCGCACGCTACCCTCCCCGGGACGATAGAAGGCCGAATAGATGGTGCCCAGGCCGTGGCGATAGTCATGACGGAACAGTGGCGGCGCCAAGAATGCCGCCTCCAGACGCGCCTCACTGGTGGCCTCGTCGTCCACCAGGATGGAGAGCTGGCGTTCACGGATCAGCGTCTCGGAGGCCAGCGCATGGGCGTACCACTCGATGCGTTTCTGGTGGTTGGTGGCCACCGGTACCCGGCGAATGCTGGCCTGGCGGTCCGGCCCGATCATCGCCGTCACGTAGCGACCGGCAGCATCGGCCACGGTGATGTTGTAGGCCATATGGGTCGGCACGCGCGCCAGCACCTCGGCGGCCTCGGGCACGCTGTCGCAGAACTCCAGCAGGTAGCGCAGGATCACCGGCGCGCCGAAGCCGTCACCCACCGCCTTGCGCCCGCCGAAGGCCAGCGACACGGCAAGCCCGCGGTCGTTCATGCCGTCGAGCACCCCCCACAGGCAGTCGGACATGGCAATCACGCCACGACCGTTCCAGCGGGTATAGAGGATCGACCCTTCGCAGAGCTCCGGCGGGTAGTCGTAGTTGCGGGCCAGCAGGGTGGTGCCGGGGCGGGCCAGCACCGCCTGGGAGCAGCCGGTGATATAGGGCGGCGGTTGATAGAGGCTCAGGAAGCGGGAGGCCAGGTCACCGCCGCCGGCCAGCTCGCACAGCGCAAGATAGGTAGGCAGCAGCTCCGGCATGTGCCGACGCAGGGCATTGAGACAGGCCAGATACCCCGGTCGCTCGCGCTCCCCCTCGGCCAGGTACCAAGCCTCGTAGGCAGACCAGTGCGCATCGAAGATCGACCGCCACTTGGGGCCCGGCGTCGCCTCGTGCAGGGTGCGAAAGACCAGCGTCTTGTCGTCCATTTTGATAGGCGCCGCCCCCTGGGGAACGGAAGCGGCCCCCTCCCCCTTCACAGGATCTTGAAGTTGCCGCCGCCCACGGCATGGCTGACGGCGACCTGTTCCACCACGGGATCCTGCAGCGACTGCCCCGCGTACTGGCCGCGGATGCCGTCGATCCAGGCCTTCGCCCGCTCGTTGAGCTGGAAGTCGTCGTCCATCAGCCGCCCGCGGGTGATCAGAATGCCCAGATCGGCCCCCTCGTAGCGGAAGTCGCCGGCGCCGCTGATACGCAGGAAGAAGCCCTCCTGCTCGTTCTCGGCGGCGTGGGGGTGATAGCTGTAGTGGTCGTAGGCGATACTGCCATCGCCTGCCATCTTCCACACCCCGGTGCGCGGGGCGCCGGTCAGCAGATCGACGCTCTCGTCGGTGTGCTTGATCACCAATTGGCTCCAGCTGTCGACGCTCTCGGGGTGGGCCCAGCGCTCGTTGATCTCGTTGATGTCGAGATCGAAGTCGACATCGGAGAACTCCAGCAGGTGGAAAAGGAACAGCGGAATATCGGAGTGGGCGAAGGCCGCCACGTTGGTCAGCGAGCTGGCCCCGGTGACCCGGGGGTTGAGCTCGCCCAGGTAGACCTCGCCGTTGTCCATGTCGATCAGGAAGTCGAGTTCGAAGTAGCCGCGATAACCCTCCTCGCGCAGCGCCTCGCCGAACTTGAAGGTGTACTCCCGCGCCTTGTCGCGAATCTCCTGGGTGAAGGCGCCGGCGAACATCTCGTTGCCGCACCAGCCGCCCTTGTAGGGGGTCAGGGTCTTGAAGCCGACCAGCTCGGTCATCAGCGGTCCCACCACGGTGCCGCAGCGGGTGGCACAGGCCTCGATGGCCGAGCCGCGGCAGTTGATGCGCTTCATGATCTTGACCTCGGCCTCGGCCTCGATCTCCTCGGCGTGCTTGTAGTAGTCGTCCTCGCTGGCGATGAAGAAGGTGGTGTGGCCGGAATCGCCGAAGGCGGTCTGCACCACCAGGTCGGGGCCGAGCTCCTGACTCACCTCGCAGAGCTCCTTGTAACTGCCAACCCTGGCCAGCACGTTGGGCACGCTGGGCACGCCGGCCTTGTTGCCGATGCGCACCGTCTCGATCTTGTTATCCATCCTCTGACGCAGCGTCGCCGGCGGGAAGGCCACCTTGAGCCCCAGTTGCTCGCACACCTCCTCGGTGTGCTCGTCGAACATCAGGAAGGCCGCCGTGCCCGCATTGTCACCGTCAGCCCGCGACTGGATGAAGTCGATCACCTCCTTGTGCTCCAGGAGGTAGTTGTTGATGTCCTCGATGCTCTCGAAGTCCCGGGAAAACTTCTCCTTGGGCACGAAGACGTTGCGCTGCTGGCCGTCGAAACAATCGATGTAGTTGATATGGCGGAAGTTGCCCACCCAGTCGCCGATGCCGAGCAGGTTGAAGTTGGTGGCCGAGATGAAGTAGATCGGCTCCTTGTTGTTGAGGAAGTGGCGGCGGACACCGGCAATGCTGGTGATCTTGTTCATTGTTGTCGCTCCAACGATGGCGGATGGGAAAGCGTTGGCCGCTCTCGCGGCGGATCGTGTCGCGGTGGGGGAGGCGGAGTCCCGGCGGCGGAAAAATCGGCACAGGGCGCGCTTGAGGGACTCCAACGGCATGGGGGTCTCCTTACCGGGACAGGGGGCGGTGGATCAGTACTCCTCGACGTCGGCGCGCAGCGGCTTTCTCAGCGGCCCGAGGGTATCGAGGAAGGGGGGGGTTCCGTTCTCGCTGCGATAGACCGAAAAATCCGCGCGGCGGTCGCGAAAGCTCTTGAGGGGCTGGCCGAGGCCGCGCAGGCCGGTCTCGCGCTCGCGACGTACCCGGTGGAGGTCCACCTCGATGGGCATCACCTCCTCGCCGGTGCCGGCCTGGTGGATGACGTCACCCGAGGGGCCGACCACGATGGAACGACCATTTCCGATGGCACCGGCACCGTTGATGTCAAAGAAGTAACACTGGTTCACCGCGGCGTTGGTGCGCGCGATCGACAGCTCGATATCGCGGTCGATGGTATCGGTCATGGTCGGGTGCAGGATCACCTCGGCGCCCATGGCGGCCAGGGTGCGGGTGGTCTCGGGGAACCACATGTCGTAGCAGATCGAGACCCCGAAGCGCGCCACGTGGGGCACGTCGAAGACCACGAACTCGCTGCCGCTCTCCACTCCCGCCTCGTAGGGGAGGAAGGGGAACATCTTGCGGTAGCGGGCCACCACCTGGCCGTGGGGGTTGATCACCGACAGGGTGTTGAAGATCCCCTGCTCGGTCTGCTCGAACATCGAGCCCGGGATCAGCCAGATACGGTGCTGCTCGGCGAGCTGGCAGAAGAACTGCTCGGCGTGGCTGGGCATCGGCTGGGCGTGGTGAGGCGAGGCCCCCATGGGCATCAGCTCGCTGAACAGGACCATCTGGACCTGGGGAAAGCGACTCATCAGCACGTCGACCCGGTGGCGCATGGCCTCGGTGTTGTCGCCGTGATGCAGGGCATGCATCTGCACACCGGCAATCGTGAAGTAGGACATGGCAGTCTCTCTGCGTCAGGCGATCTCGTCTCTTCCGGGGCAGTGTCAGCCATGACCGGCACCTGAAAAGCGTGCCGGAAGGACCGCCCGGCTTGGGTAAGCCCATGCTCACACACTTGGGTAAGCATATGCCACCGGCACCTCCGGGCAATCAACGCTGGACTCGCGCAGGCCGGGCCCGCAGGCGGGGAGAACGGAGGTCAGGGGGAGAAATCGTCGCGGGAAAATCCCGGTTCGGGGCGCTTGACCGTCTTGGTGACGATATAGGTGAAGTAGCGCTCGATGCCGGCCTCACCGGTCAGCCAGGCATCGATCAGGCGCTGGTAGGCGTCGATGGAGTCGGCCTCGACCTTGATCAGATAGTCGACGCCGCCCCCCACCGCCACGCACTCGGTGACCTCGGGGGTGGCCTGGACCAGCGCCTCGAAGCGGGCGAAGCTCTCGGCGTTGTGGGCCTTGAGCTCGATCTGCACCCACACCGGGGTGCGCTTGACCAGCGCGGCGCCATTGATCCGCGCGCTGTAGCCCTCGATGATGCCGGCCTTCTCCAGCCGGCGCACACGCTCCCAGCAGGGACTGACCGAGAGATTGATCGCCTCGGCCAGCTTCGACTTGGTGATGCGCCCATCCCGGGAGAGGATCTCGAGGATCTTCAGGTCGTAACGATCCAGTTTCATCGTGATTCCGGCACCCTCAGCCCAGCGAGTCGACGACATCGGCGATCACCGCGATGGTATCGCCCATGTTGACCAGCGCCGGATGGCGACGGGCGGCCAGCACCCCGCTGCGGCTGGCACGGTACTCCACCGGCGCGCTGCCGCTGCGGGTCATGTCGTAGACCCGGGCCACCACCTCGCCCTTCTCGACCCGCTCGCCCAGGGCAAAGCAGAGCTCCAGCACGCCGGAGTGCTCGCTCTGCACGTAGCAGCTGGCATCGGGCATGTCGAGGTAGACCTGGGGCTCCGCCGGCATCTCCACCTCGCCGGCCAGCAGGCCGTAGTGGATCAGGAAGTTGCGGATGCCGCGCTCGGTGATCGCCATGCTCTCGGGGGTGGAGGTGCCGCCGCCGCCGAGTTCGGTGGCCACGAAGATCTTGCCCTGGCTCTCCACCGCGGTGTCAAACAGCGCCGCGGCATCGAGTTCGAACATCATCATGGCGTAGGGGGCGCCGAAGGCCTTGGCGCCCTCCAGCGCACTGCGCTGCTGCTCGGCGTCCTCCAGCACGTGGGAGGCACCAAAGGGGATGATGTCCAGGGTGCGCCCGCCGGAGTGCAGGTCGAGCACCACGTCACACATCGGCACCATCACCCGAGTGAAGTAGTCGGCGATCCGCTCGGTCACGCTGCCGTCGGGGTCGCCGGGGAAGCTGCGGTTGAGGTTGCCGCCGTCGAGCCCGGAGGTGCGCTTGCCGGCCATCACCGCCGGGGTGTTCATGCAGGGCACGATGATCACCCGGCCGCTGACCTCCCCAGCCGACAGCGAACTCGAGAGCTTGAGCAGCGAGGTGATGCCCTCGTACTCGTCGCCATGGTTGCCGCCGGTGAGCAGCGCCGTGGGGCCCTGGCCGTTCTTGACGACGGTGACCGGGATCATCACGGCACCCCAGGCGGAGTCGTCCACCGAGATGGGCAGCTTGAGAAAGCCGTGCTGGACGCCGTCGGCGTCGAAGTCGACGGTGGCGCTGATCGGGCTGGGCCGCATTCGGCTGGGCCGCATTCGGCTGGGACGCTTGGTCATGTCAGGGAACTCCTTGTTCTGTGTTTGCGGACAAACGCTCGGGGCTGTTCCGGCGATAGGCCTTCAGGGAGGCGCTGTAAACCCATCCCTGGGCGCTACCGATGCCATCCATGGCATAGGACCTCCCTTCCGGCCTATCCCCGGCGCCCCTCGCGGTGGCCGTTGCCGCTTTCTCTCAGCGCACGAAGAGCTGGCGCGGGAAATCGGCCAGGGTCTCGCAGCCGGTCTCGGTGATCAGGATGCTCTCGGTGATCTCCAGGCCCCACTCGTCCTCCCACAGGCCAGGCATGAAGTGAAAGGTCATGCCGGGTTTGAGGATGGTCTCGTCGGAGGGACGCAGGCTCATGGTGCGCTCGCCCCAGTCCGGCGGGTAGCTGATGCCGATGGGGTAGCCGCAGCGAGCGCCACCGCGGTCGAAGCCGTACTTGTCCATCGCCGCGCCCAGTGCCATGGCGATATCCGCGGTGCGGTTGCCGGGCTTGGCCACGGCCAGGCCGTTCTCGATACCCTCGAGCAGCGCCGACTCGGCACGGATGAACTCCTGGGGCGGCCGCCCCAGAAAGACGGTGCGCGACATCGGCGCATGATAACGCTTGTAGACACCGGCGATCTCGAAGAAGGTGCCCTCGCCCTTGCGAAACGGCGTGTCGTCCCAGGTCAGGTGGGGGGCGGCGGCGTCCTTGCCGGTGGGCAGCATGGGCACGATGGCCGGATAGTCGCCGCCGAACACCCGGCCCTGCTCGTCGCGCCAGCCCTCGATGCCCACCCGGTAGATCTCCGAGACCAGCTTGCTCTTCGGCAGGCCAGGCTCGATCACCTCGAGGATGCGCGAGTGCATGCCCTCGACGATCTTGGCAGCCACCCGCATGTACTCGACTTCCTGAGGCGACTTGATGGCACGGCACCAGTTGACCAGGGCGTTGGCGTCCATGAAGCGGGCGTGAGGCAGCTCGCGCAGCAGGCTCTGGTAAGCCTTGGCGGAGAAGTAGTAGTTGTCCATCTCCATACCGATCACACCGAGGTGCCAGCCACGATCGGGCATGATCGACTGGGCCAGGTAGTCCATGGGGTGCATGTCGGGGTTCTGGACGTAGTAGTCCGGGTAGTAGGTGATGTTGTCCGGGTCGATCCAGCAGGTGCGCAGCGCCCCGTTGGCGTCCATGCGCCGGCCGTACCACACCGGCTCGCCCTCGAGGCCGAGCAGCACGCACTGGTGCACGTAGAACGACCAGCCATCATAGCCGGTGAGCCAGGCCATGTTGGAGGGGTCGCTGATGATCAGCACGTCGATGCCACGGCTGGCCATCTCGGCACGCACCTTCCACAGCCGGCTGGCGTACTCCTCGCGGGTGAAGGGCAGGTTTACCTGGATCATTAGGCCACTCGCCAAAGCAACATCAAGAAAATCGGCCCTCTCGATGAGGAGAAGGCCGGCCAGGGTCACGATCACCGACGGATGCCTGGACGGGTCGCGAACCGGTCGGTGGCATGAGGCAGTGGAGAGGGACCCCTCCGAGTGGAGGTTACTGCCAACCCACGGTAGGCGGTCAAGCATTTACTTATCATCCGACACCCTTGTTCACAACGTCGCCGGCTTCCATGATGAACGCACCCCCTGCGCAAGGAGAGACCATGAAGGTACTGGTGCATATCGACGAGGCCGAACAGTGGCGAGACGCCCTGGCCGAGCGCCTGCCCGAGGCCGAGGTGATCACCAGCGCGGCGCCGCCGGAGCAGCGCCGCCAGGCCGACTATCTGGCGGTGTGGAAGCCGCCGGAGGCGCTGCTGCGAGAGCCCGGGGCACTCAAGGGCATCGTCAATCTGGGCGCCGGAGTAGACGCCCTGCTGAACAACCCGGGGCTGCCCGAGGGGGTGCCCATCGTCAAGCTGCGCGACGCCGGTATGGGAGAGCTGATCGGCGACTATGTGCGCTACGGCCTCCTCCACTTTCAGCGCGACTTCGACCGCTACCGCCGCCAGCAGCACGCTGGCGAGTGGCGCGAGCACGCGGTGATGGACAAGGCCGACTGGCCGGTGGGGGTGCTGGGGCTGGGCGCCATCGGTGCCAAGGTGGCGGCCATGGTGGCCGACGACGGCTTCCCGGTGCACGGCTGGAGCCGCACGCCCAAGGCCCTCGACGGCATCACCTGCCATCATGGCGATGACGGCCTCGAGGCACTGCTCGGCCGGATCAGCACCCTGGTGCTGCTGCTGCCCGACACCCCTGCGACCCGCCATCTCATCGATGCCCGAGCACTCTCCCTGCTGCCCGAGGGGGCCAGCCTGATCAACCCCGGGCGCGGCACCCTGATCGACGAGGCCGCCCTGCTCGCCGCCCTTGGGCCAGTCGACGACGCCGGGAGTGTGGGCCGGCTGCGCGGGGCCCTTCTCGACGCCTTCCCCCGGGAGCCGCTGCCCGAGGCAAGCCCCCTGTGGCGCCATCCGCGTGTCTGGATCACCCCGCACATGGCCGGGCCCACGCCCCTCGGGGCGGCCCTGGACCAGGTCGCCGAAGCGCTACGTGCCTTCGAGGCCGGCGAGGTGCAGGACACCGTCGACCCCAACGCCGGCTATTGAGCCCCGCCCCTACAAGAAGCACCGGGAAGGCCTTACCCTGAAGGCAGGTGAACCCGACAACCTCCGAGGAGGTGCGCGATGAGCACGAACGTGGACTATGGCCCCGGCGACGCACTGCTGATCGTCGACATGCAGAACGACTTCTGCGAGGGCGGCGCCCTGGCCGTGGCGGGCGGGGCGGCTCTGGTGCCGGGCATCAACGCCGAGATCGCCGCCGCCCGCGAAGCCGGCGCCCTGGTGGTCGCCTCTCGGGACTGGCACCCCATCGACCATGTGAGCTTCGCCCACCGCGGAGGCCCCTGGCCGGTGCACTGCGTGCAGGACACCGAGGGCGCCGCCTTCCACCCCGACCTCGCCCTGCCCGCCGACGCCATCCGCGTCAGCAAGGCCACCGCCTTCGATGCCGACGCCTACTCGGCCTTCGACGGCACGGGGCTCGGCGGCTACCTGAAGGAGAAGGGCGTCGCGCGGGTGATCGTCTGCGGCCTGGCTCTGGACGTCTGCGTCCGCGCCACGGTGCTGGAGGCCCGCCGGGAGGGCTTTGCCACCCTGCTACTGGAAGGCCTCTCCGCGGCGGTGGACCCCGACGCCGCCAGCGAGTGCCGGCGCGAATTCACCGACGCCGGTGCCGAGGTGCGCTCATGAGGCAACCGAACACCCCGCGGGTGGACGATGACGAGCTGGTCCTGCTCACCGACCTCTACCAGCTGACCATGACCCAGGCCTACTGGAAGGAGGCGATGCATGAACGCGCCACCTTCAGCCTGTTCTTCCGCAAGATGCCGCCCACCCGGCGCTTCATGCTGGCCTGCGGGCAGCAGCATGCCGCAGCGCTGCTGAGCCAACTACGCTTCGGCGACACGGCCCTCGAGCGCCTGGCCGGCACCGGCCTGTTCGATCGGGGCTTTCTCGACTGGCTGGCCGACTGGTCCTTCGAGGGCGACATCTGGACGCTGCCCGAGGGGACGCCGGTGTTCGAGAACGAGCCGCTGCTGGAGGTGGACGCCCCCATCGCCCAGGCCCAGTTGCTCGAGAGCCTGGTGATGAATCTGGTGCAGCTGGAAACGGTGCTCGCCTCCAAGGCGGTGCGCCTGGTGATCGCCGCCCGGGGTCGGCCGGTGGTCGACTTCGGCATGCGCCGCATGCACGGCGTGGACGCCGCGGTGCGCGGCGTGCGGGCCTACCGCAGCGCGGGGCTGGCCGGCACCAGCAACGTGCTGGGCGGCCTGCGCCACGACCTGGCAATCAACGGCACCATGGCCCACAGCTATATACTCGCCCACGACGACGAGCGGGAGGCCTTCCGGGCATTCGCCCGCCACTATCCCGGCACCACCCTGCTGGTGGATACCCATGACACCCTGGAGGGGGTGCGCAAGGTGATCGATATCATGCGCGAGGAGCCCGAGGTCGGCGTCAGGGCCATCCGCCTCGACTCCGGCGACCTGGGCGAGCTGGCGAAGGGCGCGCGCGAGCTGCTCGACGAGGCCGGGCACGACGACATCACCATCGTCGCCAGCAGCGGCCTCGACGAACAGCAGATCGAGGCGCTGCTCGAGGAAGGCGCCCCCATCGATGCCTTTGGCGTCGGCACCCAGATGGGCGTGTCGGCGGACGCGCCGGTCATCGACCTCTCCTACAAGCTGGTGGAGTACGCCGGCACCCCGCGGGTCAAGCACTCTCCCGGCAAGATCAACCTGCCATGCCGCAAGCAGCTCTATCGCCGGCGGGACGCCGACGGCCGCTATGCCGGCGATGTCATTGCCCTGCGGGACGAACCGGGCATCGACGGGGAGCCGCTGCTGCGCCCGCTGGTCCGGGCCGGGCGGCTCGACGATGACGAGATGGCCAGGGCCGACGAGGCCCGGGAGCGGGTGCGGGAGAGTCTCGAGCGCCTGCCGGACGCCCTGCACCGGCTCGCCCCGGGGGACGGCGGCTACCCGGTCGACCTGAGCCCCGAGCTCCAGCGCCTGCAGGCAAGCAGCTGAGCCCCGCCGCCGCCGCCCGGCCAGGGACGCGGCGCTGCGGGCGGGGTGAAATAGGGAAGTTCCCGGCATGCCGGAACCCGCACCCGGGCGGCGGGTCCATCGCACTGAACTCGCCCAGCGACACGGACGCCCCATGCCCCTCAGACGCCTGCTGACCGCCCTGCTGTTCTGCCTGCCGCTGGTCGCCGCGGCCCAGGCGCCGGCGGCGCCGGATCCCGCCTATCGCAAGGCGTTGCCGGCAACCGAGAACACCCTCCGGGTAGCCCCCCGGCCCTTCGACGCCCGCTACCGCCTGGAGGTCAACGGCTGGCCCAGCACCCAGGTCGAACACCGGCTCTCCCGCGACGGCGGCTCCTGGCAGAGCCGGATGAGCGCCGCCATCGCCGTGGCGCGCGGCGAGGAGCAGAGCCGCTTCCTGATCAAGGAGGGGGGCGTTCGTTCGCTGCAGTACGCCAGCGGCTACTCGCTGCTGGGCTTCGGCGGTGACTACCGCCTCGCCCCCGGCGACCTGGAAGGGCTTCCCGACCGCCAGGCGGCGCTCTTCGAGCTCTCCCGCCGAGCGTTGAACGGCGACTGCACGGGCACCTGCACCCTCCGCTATCAGGATCACCGCGGCCGGGAGGAGCGGATGGAGTACCGGGTGACAGGCCCCGAGGCCGTGTCACTGCCCGCTGGCGAGTTCGATGCCGTGGCGGTGGAGGTCACCGAACTCGGCAAGCCGGAGCGTCGCCTGGTGTTCCATTTTCACCCCGAACTCCCGGGGCTGCTGCTGGCCGTGGACTACCATCGCGACGGCGAGCGCCGCAGCCGCCTTTCTCTGACCCACCTCACCCTCGGCGACTGATCCCCACAACGGACCGGCGCTCGCTCCTCGACCGAGCCCCTCCCTTCCGGCCGGCAGGCTGTTAGAGTAGCGGGTTTTCGACCGCCGGCGGCGGTCATCGCAAAGGGAAGGGACTCTCGATGCTGAGCGGACTCGTGATCGTCCTGCTGCCCCTGGTGCTGGGCTATCTGGTGCCGGTTCGCCATGCCGGGACCATGGCAGTGATCAACCGCGGGGCGAACGCCTCGGTCTACGTCATCCTGCTGCTGATGGGCATCGGCCTGGCCGGGCTGGACGACCTGGCCGGCCAGCTGTCGCGCATGGGCGGGCAGGCGCTGGCCCTGTTCCTGGTGATCACGGCCTGCAACCTGGCCGGCCTGTGGTGGCTGTCGAGCCGCCTCGCCCTGCGCGCCGACCCCAGTCGGGTAGTACCCGGCGCCCCGGTCAGCAAGCTCGCCGCCATGGGCGGCTCCCTGGCTCTGGTCGGGATGGTGCTGCTGGGCGTCGGTCTGGGGCTGGCGGGCCGCGCCCTCTCCGGGCTTCATGGCACCGCCGAGACACTAGCCGAGTGGGTGCTCTATGCCCTGCTGGCACTGATCGGCTGCCAGCTGCGCAACTCCGGCATGCCGCTGCGCCAGATCCTGCTCAACCGCCACGGCCTGGCCATCGCCCTGGTGCTGGCGGCCACCTCGCTTGCCGGCGGCCTGCTCGTTGCACCGCTGCTGGACCTGCGCGCCAGCGAAGGCCTGGCCCTCGCCGCCGGCTTCGGCTGGTACTCCCTCTCCGGCATCCTGGTGGGCGATGCCCTGGGCCCGGCCATGGGCGGCGTGGCCTTCTTCAACGATCTCGCCCGGGAACTGCTGGCCTTCGTGTTGATCCCCCTGGTGATCCGCCGCCATGCGGCCCTGGCCATCGGCTACGGCGGCGCCACCTCCATGGATTTCACCCTGCCGGTGATTCAGCAGCACGGCGGGGTGACCTGCGTGCCGGTGGCGGTGGTCTCGGGCTTCATCCTCTCGCTGCTCTCGCCGCCGCTGATCCTGTTCTTCCTCTCCCTCTGAGGCGCTCCAGCAGCCGATGGCTTGCATACCGCTTGCACCTTTCATGACCATTGGCTGCATCGCCACCGGTGATGCTGTGGATTCCGCCCTCCTGCCCGAGTCGCCCATGCGTCGCTCCCTGCCCCCTTTCCCGGCCTGCCCGAACCGCCAGCGCGGGCGCCGTCGCCGCGGCCCCCTGCCGGCGACCTCCTTACTCAGCGACCTGCAGCTGCTGCTGGTAACCTGTCTCTACCCGATGCTGGAGGAGGTGCGCGAGCGCCTTCAGCGTCGCAGCCCCCAACCCGAGGAGGCTTCCCCATGAGCCTGCGTCTGCCCCGGCCCGCCGTCTCCCGGCTGGGCGTCAAGCTGTTCGTGGTGATCCTGTCGGTCAACGTGGCCATCTCGGCCCTGGTGTTCCTGGGCATCTCGCGCAGCCTGGACCGCGGCTTCATCGAGTACCTGGACACCACCCAGGCCAACCGCGCCGAGACCCTGGCCGAGGGGCTCGGCGAGGAGTGGGCGAGTCGCGGCGGCGACTGGCAGTGGCTGCGGGCCTCGCCCTCGGCCTGGCATCGGCTGGTGCGCCAACAGCTGTGGCCAGGGGCCGGCATGCCGCCCCAGGGCATCGAGCGCCGCCTGGGTGCCCCCAAGGACTTCGTACTCCACGATGCCGCCGGCCTGCCGGTGATCGGCCTGCCCCCGGACGACAAGGAGGAGGCCGCCACCCTGCGCTGGCTGCCGATCCTCCACGAGGGGAAGCAGGTCGGCACCCTGGGCTATCGCCCCCCGGAGCAGCTGATGGCCCGCATGGACCATATCTTCCTCTCCCGCCAGCAGCGCAACCTGGCGATCATCGTCGGCTCCCTGGGGGTCGCCTCGCTGCTGCTGGCAGGCGGGCTCTCCTGGTGGCTGGGGCGGCGCACCCGCAGCATGGCCCTGGCCACCCGGCGTCTGACCGAGGGCGACTACAGCATCCGCCTGCCGGAGCGCGGCCAGGACGAGCTGTCGCGGCTCTCCCGGGACTTCAACGTGCTGGCCGCCACCCTGGAGGCGAGCCGCGAGGCGCGCAGCCGCTGGGTCTCGGACATCGCCCACGAGCTGCGCACACCGCTCGCCGTGCTGCGCGGTGAGATCGAGGCGATGCAGGACGGCATCCGCCGCCTGGACCAGGACAGCCTGCACTCCCTGGCCCAGGAGGTGGGCCAGCTCGAGCGGCTGGTGGCCGACCTGCGCCTGCTCTCCCAGAGCGACGCCGGCGCCCTGGAGGTGCTGCTCGCGCCGCTGGACCTGGCCGAGAGCCTCGCCGACCGCCTCGAGGAGGCGGAAGGCTGGCTCACCGACAGCGGCATCACCCTGGAGACCCGCATCCAGGCCGAGGCCTGGATGCGCGGTGACGTCCAGCGCCTGCGCCAGCTGTGGAACAACCTGCTCGACAACACCTGCGCCTATACCCGGGCCCCGGGCCGGCTGCGGGTCAACCTCGACGCCACGGCGCAGGGCATCCGGGTCACCTGGGAGGACAGCGCCCCCGGAGTGCCCGAGGGCGAACTTGCCCGGCTCACCGAGCGTCTCTATCGGGTGGAGGGCTCGCGCAATCGCGCCAGCGGCGGCAGCGGCCTGGGGCTCTCCATCGCTGCGGCCCTGGTCAAGGCCCATGGCGGCGAGATGCACCCCTCGTCCTCGTCGCTGGGTGGGTTATGCTGGACACTCACCTTTCCACCGCTCGATGACGACCGTTCCAGGGAGGAGATCGCATGACATCACAGGAACACGAGCAACAGCAGGTCTTGATCGTCGAGGATGAGCCCAAGATCGCCCGGCTGGTGGCCGACTACCTGGCGGGCAGCGGCTTCGCCACCCACCACCTGGACCACGGCGACGCCGTGCTGCCCTGGCTGGCCGAGGCGCGCCAGGGGGGGCAGGGTCCCGTGCTGGTTCTGCTCGACCTGATGCTGCCCGGCACCGACGGCCTGACCCTGTGCCGCGAGATCCGCCAGCGCTGGCCGGCGCTGCCGGTGATCATGCTCACCGCCCGGGTCGAGGAGGTAGACCGCCTGCTGGGTCTCGAACTGGGCGCCGACGACTACATCTGCAAGCCCTTCAGCCCCCGGGAGGTGGTGGCCCGGGTCAAGGCGGTGCTGCGCCGCAGCCAGGGCGCCGACGACGCCGAGCAGGCCGCGGGCAGCGACCTGGTCCTCGACGAGGAGGGCTGGCGTGCCCTGGCCGACGGCCAGGACCTGGCCCTCACCGCCGTGGAGTTCCAGCTGCTCAAGGTGATGATGCACGCCCCGGGGCGGATCTTCTCCCGGGACCAGCTGATGGATCACATGTACCGTGACCACCGCATCGTCTCCGAGCGCACCGTGGACAGCCACGTCAAGAAGCTGCGCCGCAAGATCAGCGAGGTGTGGCCGGAACGCGAGGTGATCCGTTCGGTCTACGGGGTAGGCTACAAGTACCAGCCCGAGGAGTGAGCCGGTCTCGAATGCACCACCTTTGCACGCTCGTTGCACCGACCTTGCACCGCGCCGGGTGAGACTGGAACCATCAACCCAGGCCCGAAGGAGTGACCCCATGAAGATGACCCTTTCCCGCAAGCTGCTGGCGCCGGCCCTGCTCGCCATCGCCATCGCCCCCCTGGCGCTATCCGCCACCGCCGCCCACCACGGCAAGGGGGCCGAGCAGACTCAGGAGCAGCGCGAGCAGTGGAAGGAGGCCCGCGCCGAGTACCGGGCCGAGCAGCGTCAGGCGCTCTTCGAGCGCGCCGGCCTCGACGAGGCGACCCGCGAGGCCCTGGACGAGGCCCGCACCGAGCACCGCGAGGCGATGCGCCAGCTCCACGAGCAGCACCAGGAGCGCCTGGCCGAACTCCTCGACGATGGGCAGCGCGAGGCCCTGGAGGAGGCCCGTCAGGAGATGCGCGAGGCGCGCCGAGCCGAGATGATGGAGCAGCGCCGCGCCAGCATGCAGGAACGCCTCGAGTCGCTGGTCGATGAGTGGGGCCTCTCCGACGAGGAGCGCGAGGCCCTGCGCGAGACCCGCGAGGCGATCTACGCCGACATGGCCGAGCTGCGCGACCGCGACTTCGATTCCCGCAGCGAGCGCCGCGATGCCATGCGCGAGATGCGCGACCGCCACCAGGAGGCGCTGGCCGAGCTCCTCAGCGAGGAGCAGCTCGAGGAGCTGCGCGAGACCATGATGCAGCGCGGCGAGCGCGGCTATGGTCATGGCAAGGCCTACCACGGCCATGGTGCGAAGCGCGGCAACTGAACCACGGCAACCGAAGCGCTGCCACTGAAGCAGTTCGCCGCCGGCCCAGGCCGGCGGCGAATCGGTACAGACCTCCCCCGGCCCGACGCATGGCGTCGGGCCGGGTCATTTCAGGGTCTCAGCCGTAGAGCACCCCCGGCAACCAGAAGACAATGCCCGGCACCATGTAGAGAATGAACATGGCCACGAACACCAGCAGCAGGAAGGGCATGATCCCCATAAAGATATCTCCCAGCTCTATTCCCTTGGGCGCGATGCCCTTGAGGTAGAAGGCCGACATCGCCATGGGCGGCGTCAGGAAGGAGGTCTGGATGTTCAGCGCCACCAGCACGCCGAAGAACAGCGGGTCGATGCCGAACATGTGCAGCAGCGGCAGGAAGATCGGCACGAAGATGATGATGATCTCGGTCCACTCCAGCGGCCAGCCGAGGATGAAGATCATCAGCTGTGCCAGCAGCAGGAACTGCAGCGGCGTCAGCGAGAGCCCGCTGATCCAGTGCTCGATCAGCGAGTGGCCGTCGAGCAGCGAGAACACCGACGAGAAGATCCAGGAGCCCACGAACAGCCAACAGACCATGGCGCTGGTGCGCGCGGTGAGGAACACCGCCTCGCGCAGCCGGGCGAAGGTCAGCTGCCGGTAGGCGGCCGCCAGGATAATCGCACCCAGCGCCCCGATGCCCGCCGCCTCATGGGGGGTGGCCAGGCCGAACAGGATCGCCCCCAGCACCGCCATGATCAGCACGAAGAGCGGTACGAACGAGGTCAGCAGTCCCCAGTAGACCTGGCCCAGCGGCACGTCGAGCTTCTCGGCGGACAACTTGGGCGCCACCTTCGGGTTGAGCATCGCCCGTCCCATCACGTAGGCGATGTAGAGCCCCGCCAGCAGCAGCCCCGGGATCAGCGCCGCCGCATAGAGCCGCACCACCGAGACCCCGGCCATGGCGCCGTAGAGGATCAGCATGATGCTCGGCGGAATCAGGATGCCGAGGCAGCCGCCGGCGCAGATCACCCCGCTGGACATCCGCTTGTCGTAGCCTGCATTGAGCATGGCCGGCAGCGCCAGCAGCCCCATCAGGGTCACCACCGCCCCGACGATGCCGGTCGCCGTGGCGAACAGCGCGCAGGTGATCAGGCTGGCCACCGCCAGCGACGCCGGCATGCCGCGGGCCGCCAGCTGCAGGCTGGAGAACAGCCGATCGAGGATATTGGCCCGTTCCACCATGTAGCCCATGAACAGGAACAGCGGCACGGCGATCAACACGTCATTGGACATCACGCCGTAGGCGCGCTGCACCAGCAGCGGGAAGATGATGTCGCCGATGGCGAAATAGCCGAAGCCGATGCCCATGGCAATCAGCGTGAAGGCGATGGGGAAGCCGAGCATGATCAGGAGGACGAGCATGCCCAGCATCAGGATGCCGATTTCCGGTTCACTCATTGACGAGTCTCCACTGAATCCTGCTGGGCGGCCTTGATCTCCGCCGCCTTGTTGACCGGAATGGCGATCTCCTCCACGTCACCCAGCCGGCGCGGCCACTGGCCGTGCTTCAGGCAGAGCACGCAGCGTGCGACCTCGGCGACACCCTGCATCGCCAGGAAGGCCGCGCAGGCGGGGATCACGAACTTGTAGGGCCAGATTGGCGGCCCGCCCGGGGTAAAGGAGCTGTGCTCGTTTTGGCGGAAGGAGATGGCGAAGAAGTCCCAGCCGTAGAAGAGCAGGGCCAGGATGCCCGGGTAGAAGAACAACAGGTAGAGCGCCAGCTCGAACCCCGCCTGGACACGGATCGGGAAGTAGCGCGAGACCACGTCGGCCCGCACATGGGCGTTGTGGGCGAGTGCATAGGCCCCGCTCATCATGAACAGGGTGCCGTAGAGCATGTAGCTGGTGTCATAGGCCCAGGTGGTGGGCGCGCCCATGACATAACGCATGAAGACCTCGTAGCTCACCACGAAGGTCAGGATCAGGATCGCCCAGGCGAACACCTTGCCCACCCAAGTGCTGAGGTGATCGATCATGAAGATGAAGCGCATGACGGCCTCTCATCGGACGTCGCCCCTCCTCCGGAGGGGCGACGTCGTCTATGACCCGGCACCTTCCTGGCACCAGGACGAACGGGACCGGCGACAAGCGCCGGGCACCGCTAGAGGAGCGTAGAGGTATCGGTGGGCGACTTACCGTAGAAGTGCACGTAGGCCGGCTCCTTGGGCGTGGTGCCCTCCAGGTGGAAGCCCACCACCCGCTCGCAGTACTCGCGCTGGTGGTCGACCACCTTCTTGAAGAACTCGTTGCTGGACTCGCGCTCGATGACCGCGTCCCAGGCCTCGAGCTGCGCCTGCAGTACCGAATCGGGGGTGATGTAGGTCCGCACCCCCTGCTCCTCGCGCATGCCGTTGAGGTCCCGGGGATAGCGCTCCATGGCCTTCCAGTACATCTCCGACGAGGCCGCCTTGGCGGCGTACTCGAGGATCGCCTGGAACTCCTCGGGCAGGCTGTCATGCTTGTTCTTGTTGAACATGATCTCGAACGCCTCGCAGTCCTGGTGGTAGCTGCGCAGCATCCAGGTCTTGCTGACATCCGGGAAGCCGAGCAGGCGATCCGAGGAGGGATTGTTGAACTCGGCACCGTCGAGCAGGCCGCGGTCCATGGCCGGCACGATGTCGCCGCCGCCCATGATGGTCACCGCCGCACCGAACTCGTTCATCAGGTCGGCACCCAGCCCCACGGTGCGGTACTTGAGGCCGCGCAGGTCATCGGCGCTGGTGATCGGCTCCTTGAACCAGCCCAGCGCCTGGGTCGGCATCGGGCCAGTCTGGTAGCCCACCAGCGGCAGCTCCAGCATCTCCAGCAGCTCGGCATACAGCTCCTTGCCGCCGCCGGTCCAGTACCAGGCGAGGAACTGGTGGGCGTCCCAGCCAAAGGGCGGTGGCGTGCCGAACAGCGAGAAGGCCTTGTGCTTGCCGTACCAGTAGGCCGTCACCCCGTGGCCGCCGTCCAGGGCGCCGGAGATCACCGCGTCCTGCAGCTGCAGGGCCCCCACCACGGCGCCGGCCGGCAGCAGGTTGAGGCGCAGCCGACCGCCGGACATCTCGTTGACGATGCGTACATAGTCCGAGGCGAACTCGTGGAAGATGTCCTGGTTGGGCCAGGTACTCTGGAAGCGCAGCGTGGTGGTCTGGGCCACCGCGATGCTGGGAAAGCCGACCGCCGCCGCGGCACCGGCGCCGACCGCGACGGCCGAGCCGGTAAGGAAGCGGCGCCGCGAGGTGCTGGCCGGGGTCTCGGTGGAGGCAGCCTGGGTGACCACCTCCGGGGTGGCGGGCGTTTTATCGTGAGCCATCGGATACTCCAGAAATCTTGTCGTTATCATCGACCCGCCGTGGCGAAAGACCCGGCGGATTCGCTCCAGTCCCGATGCATCCTGCGGTGATCACCCCATCCGGGGCGTCTTCCCTGTCATAATTCGGTGATGTAGTTATAGCGATTTCAGCCAACAAGACAACTCGCGCGCCAGACATTCTGTCCACGCAATCCCGCCGTCATTCAACGCAGGGTTGCAGCCCGGCGGCGATCCGCGTATTTTATTTTGAACGTTCATTTAAAAACCTGCCCGCCCGGCTGTCCGGCAGCGGTGCGTGCTCTCGATTGTGCGGAACAATCCACAGCGCGTCCCGCGAGCCACAGCGCGTCCCGCG
>NZ_JACUUD010000011.1 GCF_014859505.1 Halomonas sp. | reverse complement strand
CGGCATTGTGCATCGTTCACAGTTTCCCTGAACGGGGCTGTGGATAAACTCTGGAAAGGACGCTCGAACCCACGCCCCATGGGCCTCTGGCTCCATCGTTCAAGAATTGACCAAACACAGGCGTCGATCACTCAGAAGCTGCTGACAGCGGCGCAGCGCCAAGGTAGAGTGCACGGTTCGAAGACGGGAGAGAGCATGCAGCCCATCAACACCTTACATGACTTCTTCGTGCACAGCGGCGCCGTGGTTCGCCTCTATCACCTGGGCCGGCGCGTCGAACCCTGCGAGATGGCGACCCTGGCGGCCTTCGAGGCCGGCGAGCGGGCCTGGCCGGCTCCCTGGCAGGGCCAGGCACGCCTGGGCCTGGTGTTCCGCCTGGGCGACATGCACGACCCGCTGATCTGGTTCCTGGCCCTGCCGCTCGACGAGCAGGGCCTGCTGGTACCGGCGCCCCGCGACGCCTTCCTGCAGCGCCTGCTGGAGACCCTGGGTCGCAGCGTGGCCAGCGTCGGGCGGGAGGAAGGCGATGCCGAGGACAACCTGATGAAGGACAACCCCCTGGCCTTTACTCCCTCGCTGCCCTTCCAGGCCCTGCTGCACGCCCGGGCCAGCCGGGATCTGGGCATGACGGCCAGCCAGCACCTGGAGCCGGCGGAGGCCTACCTGAGCGGTCAGCAGGAGATCGACTGGCAGGCCCTGGGCCTGCAGGGGTTGGCCGATTTCGTCGTGCGCATGGATGCCGATGACCAGGTCCACCTGGCCAATCGGCTGCCGGCTCTGCCTGGCGAAGTGCTCACCTCGCTGTGCTACTGTCTGGAGCATGTGGCCATCGGTGCCGACCTTGCCCGGGCGCTCCGCGATCGGGGCGAAGCGGCGGCACGATCCGGCGACATCGAGGCGTTCTCCGCCTGCGTCCGCGCCGTCGCCGGTGCCGAGGGCCAGCTGGCCGGAGCCTGGTACGACGAACTGCTGGCCGATGCCGACGCCTGCGGCCCCGATCTGCTGGCGGCCATGGCCGGGCGCGGCTGGCATCATCTGGAGGACGCCGAACGGCTGCCGAGCTTCCTGGCGCGGCTCGCCGGCTGCGAGTGCGCCGACTTCATGAGCGTGGCCCGCGACCTCGCGCTGGTGCCGCGGCTGCGGCTGCCGGTGCTGATGACCCTGCGCGAGGCCGCCCCGGAGAGCCCCATCGGCCGGCGCCTGGCCTCCCTGACCCGCTGACAGGCCTGGAAGGATTCCCATGAGCATAAAAGAACTGCCCTACACCCCCAAGGCGGTGATTGGCCGCCGTGAGATGGTGGAACTGCCGGAGATGCACCTGACTCTGTGCGCCAAGGCGGATACCGGCGCGCGCACCTCTGCGCTGCACGCCGAGGATATCGAGTCCTATGAGGAGGAAGGCCACCTCTGGGTCAGCTTCACCACCCGCAGCGGCGGCCCGGACACCCCTCCCCATGTGTTTCGCATGCACCTGCATGATCGCCGCAAGGTGCGCAGTTCCAACGGCCAGGAGGAGTGGCGCTACGTGATCCGCACCACCCTGTGCCTTGGCGACCTGGAGTTCCCCGTGGAGTTGAGCCTGACGGACCGTCGCAACATGCGTCACCCCATGCTGCTGGGCCGCCGTGCCCTGCGCCGCCTGCTGGTGGCGCCCGGCGCCGCCTTCCTGCACGGCGAACCCTGAAGCGAACGCCACCCCGACCCCCGGCCACTGGAGCCCTTCGATGCATATCGCGCTGCTGTCACGCAATCGCAATCTCTACTCCACCCGCCGCCTGGTGGAAGCCGCCGAACAGCGGGGCCACAGTGCTCGGGTGGTCGACACCCTGCGCTGCTACATGAGCATCACCTCCCATCACCCCTCGATCCATCTCAAGGGCGAGGAGCTCGAGCCCTTCGATGCGGTGATCCCACGCATCGGCGCCTCGGTGACCTTCTACGGCTGCGCGGTTCTGCGCCAGTTCGAGATGATGGGCACCTATGTGATCAACGACAACGTGTCCATCACGCGTTCCCGAGACAAGCTGCGTTCGCTGCAGCTGCTGTCGCGCAAGGGGCTGGGCCTGCCGATCACCGGCTTCGCCCACTCGCCCGACGACATCCCCGACCTGATCACCATGGTCAAGGGAGCTCCGCTGGTCATCAAGCTGCTGGAGGGCACACAGGGCATCGGCGTGGTCCTGGCCGAGACCAACCAGGCCGCCGAGAGCGTGATCCAGGCCTTCATGGGGATGAAGGCCAACATCATGGTGCAGGAGTACATCAAGGAGGCGAAGGGGGCCGATATCCGCTGCTTCGTGATCGGCGACAAGGTCGTGGCGTCCATGAAGCGCCAGGCCGCCGAGGGCGAGTTCCGCTCCAACCTGCACCGCGGTGGCACCGCCAGCGTGATCCGCATCACCCCCGAGGAGCGCTCCACAGCGATCCGAGCCGCCAAGGCCATGGGCCTGCGCGTGGCCGGCGTCGACCTGCTGCGCTCCAACCACGGGCCGGTGATCATGGAGGTCAACTCCTCTCCCGGTCTGCAGGGCATCGAGGCCGCCACCGGCAAGGACATCGCCGGGCTGATCATCGAGCATATCGAGAAGAATGCCGCACCGAGCCGCAAGGCGCCGCCTAAGCCCAAGGGGTAATTGCCAGGTCGGCGCCAGCCAGGCCCAATAGTGGGAAGCTTTATTCCTCTCCGGGGGTAGTAAAACAGTGTTTTCCCGGCCACAATCTGCGTCACCGGAGGAGGTGACCGCTCATGTTTCTCGATAATCGCCAGGTGGCGATGGACAGCGCCCTCGAGGCGCTTGCCGACAGCATCGACTATTTCCAGGACAACCTGGAGCGTCTGCGTCCCACCCTGCGTGACGCCCTGAAGCCCCACTATGAGGTCAGGAGCCGGTCGATGCGCGAGTTGCAGGAGCTGTCGCGCAAGCACCTCAGCATGCTGCCCCGCGACGCCGATGTGGAGCGCGACGACTACATGTGGCTATGGAGCCGACTGAAGAGCTTCGTCGGCAACGAGAGTCAGGTGGTGATCGGCGAGCTCCTCGAGCAGGAGCGGGTGCTGATGCAGGCCCTCTCGACCCTGTACACCCATCCCCTGCCCGACGAAATCGAGCCGGTGATCGAGGAGTGCCTGAAGGGCTGCCGCGCGCTGATCCGCGAGCTCTACACCCTGCAGAAGCAGCGCCAGCGCAGCTGATTCACTCGCTCCTCCCTGCCGAAGCTTCGCTGTTTACCCCTCTCTATCGCCCGCTGCCGGGTCGCCTGCAGCAGGAAATAGCCAGGCCTCCCAGGAGCGCGGCGCAATCTCCAGCGGTTCCAGTGGACCCAGGAAGTAGGGCTCGCGCCCCCAAAGATAGAGATCCCCCAGGGTCGCCACCCGCGCCACCCACTCCCGTGCCTGAAGGCGCCACTCTCCGCTCAAGGTTCGCGAGGGCGACGGCACCGCGCAGCCGGCGACTTCCAGCCCCAGGGCATCGGCGATGAACAGCGCCCGCGGCAGATGCCAGGCCTGGGTGATCAAGAGCGCTTGGTCCACGCCGAACACCTCCCGGGCCCGGGCCAGGGTATCAAAGGTACTGAAGCCGGCATAATCGAGGGTCATGTCCGAATCGGGGACCTGACGGCCACGCAGGTCGCGCCACATGGTGACGGGTTCATTGTAGAAGCGGGTGCGGTTGTCGCCGGAGAGCAGCAGATGGTCGACGCGCCCCAGGCGCAGCAGCCGCGCCGAGGCGCTCATTCGCGCATCGAAATAGGGGTTTCGCACGCCGCTGCGGGTCCAGTGGGAGGTGCCGAAGACGATGCCCACCCGATTGCCGCCGCACAGCGGAAGCGTATGCTCGATGCGCGAATGGGTCTGCCCCAGCACCCATAGATTGGCTATCACGAACAGCAGGGCCGCCAGCAGCGCGGAGGCCCCAAGGGTCATCAGCAGGCCTCGAAAGGCCTTCCCCACCGCCTGCTTCATGACAGCTCCCCAGACTAGAACATGCCGAGCTCGAGCCTGGCCTCGTCGCTCAGCATCTCGCGGCTCCAGGGCGGGTCGAAGACGATCTCGGTATGCACCTTGCTGATCTGCGGAGCGCCGAGGATCTTGTTGCGGGCGTCGGCGGCGATGACGTCACCCATGCCGCAACCCGGTGCGGTGAGCGTCATGCGAATGGTGACGATGCGCTCGCCGGTGATCAGCCGCTCGATGCGGCAGCCGTAGACCAGCCCCAGGTCGACGATGTTGACCGGAATCTCCGGGTCGAAGCAGGTACGCAGCTGGTCCCAGACGAACTGCTCGATCTCCTCCTCGGAGGCGTCCTCGGCGAGGGTCGGCCGCGGCAGAGCCTCGAGCCCCAGGGCGTCGAGGTTGGCCCCCTCGATCAGGTAGAGCCGCCCCTCGAAGCCCACGCTGACCGAGCTGCCCTTGGCCTGCATCACGCTGACGATGCTGTCCTCGGCCAGGGTCACGGTCTTGCCGAAGGGGATGGAGATTGCCTCCACGTCCCGCTGGAGTGGCAGGGTCTGTCCCTTCTCGAGGGTGGCTATCTGCTCGATATCGCTCATGGGGGTCCTTATCGCACCATGCCGATGACGCGGGTGAGCGCCTCGGCAAAGACATCGATCTCGTCCAGGGTGTTGTAGGCAGCAAACGACGCCCGGCAGGTGGCATCCACCCCGAACTGGGCCAGCAACGGCTGGGCGCAGTGGTGGCCGGTACGGATCGCCACGCCGAGTTGATCGATCAGCAGGCCGATATCCTGGGCGTGGGCCCCGTCCACCACGAACGACAGCACCCCCGCCTTGCCGGGAGCAGTGCCGAGGATGCGCAGGCCGTCGATGCGCGACACCGCTGCGGTGGCGTGCACCAGCAGGCGATGCTCCCAGGCGCCGATGGCGTCGAGGCCCACGCCGGACACCCACCTGAGCGCCTCGCCCAGGGCGATCACCTCGGCGATGGCCGGGGTGCCGGCCTCGAACTTGTGGGGAATCTCGGCGAAGGTGGAGCCATCCTCGAAGGAGACCGTCCTGATCATCTCGCCACCGCCCTGCCAGGGAGGCATCGCCTGGAGCAACACCGCCCTGCCGTAGAGCACGCCGACCCCTGTCGGCCCGTAGACCTTGTGGCCGGAGAACGCATAGAAGTCGGCGTCGATATCGCGCACGTCCACCGGCTGGTGGGGCGTGGCCTGGGCGCCGTCGACCAGGATCAGGGCACCCTGCGCGTGGGCGATGGCAGCCATCTCCTTGACCGGGTTGACAGTGCCGAAGGCGTTGGAGATGTGGTTCACCGCCACCAGCCGGGTGCGCTCGCTGAAGAGCTCGCGGTATGCCGCCATGTCCAGCACGCCGCGCTCGTCCACCGGGATCACCTTGATCACGAACCCCAGTTCGCTGGCCAGCAGCTGCCAGGGCACGATATTGGAGTGGTGCTCCAGGCGCGAGATCAGCACCTCGTCGCCGGCCTTCAGGTTGGCGCGGCCCCAGGCGTTGGCCACCAGGTTGATCGCCTCGGTGGTGCCGCGAGTGAAGATGATCTCGCGGCTATCCGCAGCATTCAGGAAACCGCGCACCGTCTCCCGGGACCCCTCGAAGGCAGCGGTGGCCTCATCGGCCAGGGTGTGCAGCCCGCGATGAATGTTGGCGTTGTAGCGACCGTAGTAGTCGTCGAACGCCGCGATCACCCGGCGAGGGGTCTGGCTGGTGGCCGCGTTGTCGAGATAGACCAGCGGCCGGCCGTGCACCTGGCGGGCGAGGATCGGAAACTCCTCACGGATTGCCGCCACGTCCAGGGTGGGCGCGTCGACGTCGCGGGTAGCCAGTTCGTTCATGGCATGTTCCTCCTCAAGGGGCGCGCTCACTCATCACCCAGGGCCACGGCGGTTTCCACCAGCCCCGCCAGGTTGAAACGCTCGGGCAGCTTGCCGGCCACCGCCAGCTCGACTCGCTCGGCCACGGCGTCCAGGTCGACCTCCTCGAGCACCTCCCCGGCGAAGGCCAGGGTCAGCAGGCCACGGGCGGTCTGGCGATCGATGCCGCGGGTGCGCAGGGCGAAGATCGCCTCCTCGTCGAGCTGGCCGGTGGTGGTGCCGTGGGAGCACTTGACGTCGTCGGCGTAGATCTCGAGCTCCGGCTTGGCATCGATCTCGGCGCGATCGGAGAGGAGCAGGTTGGCGTTGCTCTGGTAGCCCTCGATCTTCTGGCTGTCTCGCTTGACCACCACCTTGCCATTGAACACGCCATGGGCGCGGTCATCGAGGATGCCCTTGTAGTTCTCGTTGGAGTAGGTGTGCGGCGCGTTGTGGTTGGCCAGGGTGTGGCTGTCCACGTGCTGGCGGCCCTGGCCGTAGAACAGCCCATAGAAGTTGGCGGTGGCACCCTGGCCGTTGAGCTCGCTGATCAGGTCGGTGCGAACCAGGCCACCGCCGAGGTTCAGGTTGAACGAGGTATAGGTGCTGTCGCGGCCCTGCTCCACGTGGATGCTGGCCACGTGCAGGTCGGCCAGCGGTGCTTCCTGCAGCTTGTAGTGGGTGAGGATCGCTCCGCGGTCGAGCATGATCTCCTCCACCAGGTTGGTGAAGTTGGCCGCCGACTCATCGCCGATGTGGTGCTCGATCACGGTGACCTGGCTGCGCCCGGCCGCCTGGATCAGGATGCGTGGGTGGCTCATCACCGGCCGCTCACCGGCGCGGGAGAGGAACTGCAACACGATCGGCTTCTCCACCACGGTGCCCGGCGCCAGGCGCAGCACGGCGCCCTCTTCCATGAAGGCGGTGTTGAGCGCCGAGAAGGGTGAGAACTCCACCCCGGTGAGACGGCCCAGGGGACCCCCCACCGTCTCGTGGTTCTCCTCCAGCGCCCGGGAGAGCGGCAGCAGCGCCACACCCGCCGGCAGCTCCTCGAGCTGGGAGAGAGGCGCCGAGAACACTCCGTCGACGAAGGTCAGCCGATGGGCCTCGATGGGCAGGGTCAGTGCCGCGGCAGACGCCGGCGAAAACTCGGCGCTGGTGGCCAGGGCGAAGTCGCCCCGGGCGATGGCACGCACGTCGGTGTACTTCCAGGCCTCGTCGCGGCGGGTCGGAAAGCCCAGCGCCTCGAAGCGCGCCGCGCCGGCCTGGCGCCGGGCAGCGATCCAGGTCGGCTCGGGGCCTTGTGTCTCGCGGCGCTCGGCGTTCCGTTCGGCCAGGCGATCGAGAAAGGTCTTCACTTCGCTCTGAACGTCACTCATGCAGCGGACTCCTCCTGTACCCAGTCGTAACCGTGCGCCTCGAGCTCGCGGGCCAGCTCGGCATCACCACTCTTGACGATGCGACCGTCGACCAGCACGTGGACGCGATCCGGGACGATGTAATCGAGCAGGCGCTGGTAGTGGGTCACCAGCAGGATGGCGCGGTCGGCATCACGCAGGCTGTTGACGCCATCGGCCACCACCTTCATGGCGTCGATGTCCAGGCCGGAGTCGATCTCGTCGAGCATGGCGAGCCTGGGCTGCAGCACCAGCATCTGCAGGATCTCGTTGCGCTTCTTCTCGCCACCGGAGAAGCCCTCGTTGACGGAGCGCTGCAGGAAGCTGGCGTCCATCTTCATCTCGGCGATTTTCTCCTTGATCAGCTTCATGAACTCCGGCGCCGGGATATCCTCCTGGCCATTGGCGGCACGCTTGGCGTTGAGGGCCGCCTTGAGCAGGTAGATGTTCTTCACCCCCGGGATCTCCACCGGGTACTGGAAGCCGAGCAGCATGCCGGCCAGGGCACGCTCCTCGACCTCCATCTCCAGCACGTCCCGGCCCTCGAAGGTGATCGAGCCTGACGTGACCTCGTAGCCCTCCTTGCCGGCGATCACCGCCGAGAGGGTCGACTTGCCGGCCCCGTTGGGGCCCATGATGGCGTGAACCTCACCGGCGTTGATGGTCAGGGTGAGGCCCTTGAGGATTTCGGTACCCTCGACGGTGACGTGCAGATCCTTGACTTCGAGCATCTTCATTACCTTTTCGATTCTGGTGAGCCGCCGCGGCGACCCGAAATACGTGTTCTGATCCGGAACGAGTGCAACGGCGCCTCAGCCCACGGCTCCCTCGAGGGTAACGCTGAGCAGCGCCTCGGCCTCGACCGCAAACTCCATCGGCAGCTCCTGGAAGACGTCCTTGCAGAAGCCGTTGACGATCATGCTCACCGCGTCCTCCTCGGAGATGCCCCGGCTCTGGCAGTAGAAGAGCTGGTCCTCGCCGATCTTGGAGGTGGTGGCCTCGTGCTCGACGGTGGCGGTGCTGTTGCCGATCTCCTGATAGGGGAAGGTGTGGGCGCCGCACGTGTCCCCGATCAGCAGGGAATCGCACTGGGTGAAGTTGCGCGCGCCGCGGGCCCGCGGGCCGATCTTCACCAGGCCACGATAGGACTGGTTGCTGCGGCCGGCGGAGATCCCCTTGGAGATGATGCTGGAGCGGGTACCCTCGCCGATGTGGATCATCTTGGTGCCGGTGTCGGCCTGCTGGCGGCCGTTGGTCACCGCCACGGAGTAGAACTCGCCGATGCTGTCCTTGCCCCGCAGCACACAGGAAGGGTACTTCCAGGTGATGGCGGAGCCGGTCTCGACCTGGGTCCAGCTGATGCGCGAGCGGTCGCCGCGGCAGTCGCCGCGCTTGGTGACGAAGTTGTAGATGCCGCCCTTGCCGTCCTCGTCCCCGGGGTACCAGTTCTGGACCGTGGAGTACTTGATGTAGGCGTCTTCCAGGGCCACCAACTCGACCACCGCGGCGTGGAGCTGGTTCTCGTCACGCATCGGCGCCGTGCAGCCCTCCAGGTAAGACACCTGGGCCTGTTTCTCGCAGATGATCAGGGTCCGCTCGAACTGGCCGGTATTGGCCTCGTTGATGCGGAAGTAGGTGGAGAGCTCCATGGGGCAGGTGACGCCTTCCGGAATGAAAACGAAGGAGCCATCGGTGAATACCGCCGAGTTCAAGGCTGCGAAATAGTTGTCGCTCTGAGGCACCACGGTACCCAGGTACTGCTTGATCAGCTCCGGGTAGTCGCGAATCGCCTCGGACATGGAACAGAAGATCACGCCCGCCTCATACAGCTTCTCCCTGAACGTCGTGGTCACGGAGACAGAGTCAAAAACGGCATCCACCGCCACGCCGGCCAGGGCCGCGCGCTCGTGCAGAGGAATCCCCAGTTTCTCGTAAGTCTCGAGCAACTTGGGGTCGACCTCATCGAGGCTCTGGGGACGATCCTCGTCACGCTTGGGCGCACTGAAATAGGAGATCGCCTGGTAATCGATGGGCGGATAATCAAGATGCGCCCAGGAGGGCGGTGTCATCTTCAGCCACTGATGGTAGGCCTTGAGGCGCCATTCGAGCATCCAGGCGGGCTCACCCTTCTTCATCGAGATGAACTCGATGGTACTTTCGTCGAGACCCGGTGGAACCGTGTCGCTCTCGATGTCGGTCACGAAGCCTTCCTTGTACTCGCGACGGACAAGCTCCTCCATTTCCTGACTTGCCATGATGTCTCCCCTCCCCGGGCGATTGGGCCAGCGAGCCGGGCTCGCCGCTGTGAATTCGGTATGGCGACTCAGGCCGTGTCGGCGGCCAGGGTCACGCTCTGGATGGGCATCTGCACCGGCAGCTTGATCGGTGCGGTATCGGCCAGATGGGCCAGGGTCACGCTGTCGAGGAGCGCACGCACGGCCAGCGACACCCGCTGCCAGTTGTCGGCGACGCCACAGGTGGCGGCCAGGTCGCAATCGCCTTCGGCGTGGCTGCACTCGGTCATGGCCACCGGCCCCTCGATGGCGGTGATGATGTCGATGGCAGTGATGCGCGAGGCCGGCCGCGCCAGGGAGTAGCCCCCCTGAACACCGCGCCGCGACTCCAGCAACCCCGCCTTGACCAGCATCTTGAGGGTCTTGGAGACCGTGGGGTGCGGCAGTTGCACCGCCTCGGCCAGTTCCCCTGCCGCCTGGGGCTGCTCGGGGTGGCGGGCGATCTGGGCCATCACCACGGCGGCATAGTCGGTCAGCCGCGAAAGCTTGAGCATGCCTGCCCTCCTCGGTGGTGCGCGGCCCGACAGGGGCCACGCCTCGATTGGGGACCATTTTAGTCCTGTATCGATCCGATGTGAAGAGCAGCGCAGGGTTTCCGGGGCCCGGCTGAGAGGATGCCGGCACGATCGCCGCCGATACCATCAATAACGACAATCGTTCTCATTGAGAGGGCTCATGGCTCACGCCTGCTTGACGCCTACGCCTTTTTCACAAACTCGGATTTAAGCTTCATGGGGCCGATACCGTCGACCTTGCAGTCGATGTCATGGTCGCCCTCCACCAGGCGGATGTTCTTGACCTTCGTGCCCACCTTCACGACTGACGACGAGCCCTTGACCTTGAGGTCCTTGATCACGGTGACGGTATCGCCATCGGCGAGCGGATTGCCGTTGGCATCGCGCACCTGGGGAGTCTCATCATCGGTGGCTCGGGTGTCGGCGGTGCGGGACCACTCGTGGCCGCACTCCGGGCAGACGTACTGCAGGCCGTCGTCATAGGTAAAGGCGGAATCGCAGGCGGGACAGTGGGGCAGGTCGCTCATGGTTGGCTCCGGCAAGGGCTGAGGAAGGCCGCCAAGCCTACACCGCGTCGCCGGCAGGCTCCAGCCAAGTCCCGCGCACATGACGCTACACCTCGAGCCTGGCAGGATAGAGCCATATCTTTCCTCCTTACCCGTACAACGCTTGACCGTAGAACTCTCAACAGTAAAAAAGGACGCGCCATGCACGAGGCCCCCACCACGGTATTCGGTGGCACCGGCTTTCTCGGCCGCGCCATCGTGCGCGAACTGGTGGAGGCTGGACGCCCGGTGCGCATCGCCGCACGGCGCCCGCGCCTGCCCGACTGGCTGGAAGCCGGGGACCGAGTGGAGACCGTGGCCTGCGACCTCCGCGATGAGCAGCAGGTCGCCACCGCCCTGGTCGGCAGCGGTGCAGTAATCAACGCAGCCAGCCTCTATACGGAGCGGCCCCGTGCCGGCCTGACCTTCGAGACGATCCACGTGACGGGCGCCGAACGCCTGGCCCGTCTCGCTCGGCAGGCCGGCGTTAGCCGACTGGTCCATGTCTCCGGCATCGGTGTCGCCGAGCACTCCCCCTCCGCCTATGTGCGCGCCCGCTTCGCCGGGGAGCGCGCCGTGATCAATGCCCTGCCCAAGGCGATCCTGCTGCGCCCCTCGGTGCTGTTTGGCCCCGAGGACGCCTTCCTCACGGCGCTGATGCACCTGGCAAGGCTGCCGGCCTTTCCCCTGTTCGGCCGCGGCAACACCCGGCTGCAGCCGGTGCATGTGGATGACGTGGCGCGGGCCGCGGTGCGCCTGAGCGAAGCCCGCCCACTGGAGCGTCGGCTGTTCGAGCTGGGTGGCCCGGAGCGGCTCAGCTACCGCCAGATCGTTGAGCAGGTCCTCGCCCACCTGGCGTGCCGACGCCCGCTGCTGCCGGTACCCTATGCGGCCTGGCGCCTCGCTGCCGTCCTGCTCGCTCCCCTGCCCTCACCGCCGCTGACCCGCGATCAGGTGATCCTGATGCAGCAGGACACCCTCGTCGGCGAGGACGTGGGTACCTTCGACGACCTGGGCAGCTTGCCGCGCACCCTCCACGACAGCCTGCCGACCTGCCTGGCCGGGCGCCGCACTCGGACCTGAGCCAGGCAGCAAGGCCATGCTAGGATGATGATCTCACCACGCTCAGGAGCCACCTAATGACGCTGCTGCTGGCCATCCTTGGTGTCGCCCTCTCGGCCGCTCCCTGGCTGCTGCTGGGGCTTGGCATCGCCGGGCTGATCAAGGGGCTGATCTCCGAGGCCGCCCTGACGCGCTGGGTCGGCGGGCAGGGCCTCGGCAGCGTGGCCCGCGCCGCGGTCATCGGCGCCCCCCTGCCGCTCTGCTCCTGCGGCGCCATCCCCACCGCCCTGGCGCTGCACCGCGGCGGGGCCGACCGCGGCCCCACCACCGCCTTCCTGATCGGCACGCCGGGCATCGGCATCGACTCCCTGACCATCAGCTACGCGCTGCTGGGTCCCTTCATGGCCCTGGCGAGGGGCGTCAGCGCGGTGCTGACCGCCATCGTCACCGGCCTGCTGGTGGGGCGCACCCGAGTCGCCGAGGCGGCGGCGCCCGCCTCGGCGCCGAGCTGCGGGACAGGCTGCGGCTGCGGGGCCAAGCCCGACTCGGCGCCGGCGGCCCTGGGGCGCCGGCTCCGCGCCGGGCTTGGCTACGCCTTCAGCGACATCCTCGATGACATCAGTCTCTGGCTGCTGGCCGGCCTGCTGGTGGCCGGCGCGCTGATTGCCCTGGTGCCGCCTCAGCAGCTTGCCGGCCTGGGCAGCGGCCTCGGTGCCATGCTGGTGATGGCGGTGATCGGCATTCCCATGTACCTGTGCGCCACCGCCGCCACGCCGATTGCCGCCGGCCTGCTGCTGGCCGGAGTCTCCCCGGGCACCGTGCTGGTCTTCCTGATCGCCGCACCTGTGACCAGCCTGGCGACCCTCGGCGTGTTCCGCCGCGAGATGGGCAACAGGGCGCTGGTGGCCTACCTGGCCGGCATCCTGGCAAGCGCCGTGGTGCTGGGCCTGTGCGTGGACCTCCTGGCGGGCTGGTGGGGGCTCGACATTCCGCACCAGGTGGCCCAGGTTCAGGAGCTGCTGCCTACCTGGCTGGAAGCGCTGGCGCTGATCGCGCTGGTGGCGCTTGCCGTGAGGCCGCTGCGTCGCCGCCTGGCCACCGGCCTTGTCCTGCCAACCTGAACAGGGAGCTTTCATGATCCAGCCGCGTATCGTGCTCGACGTCTTCAGCGACTATGTATGCCCCTTCTGCTACCTGGAAATGCCGGAGCTCAACGCCCTGGCCGAGCGCTTCGCCGACCGGGTGACAATCCGCTGGCGAGCCTACGAGCTGCGCCCCGCCCCCGAGCCGACCCTCGACCCGGACGGCGACTACCTGCATGACATCTGGGGGCGGGCCGTCTACCCCATGGCGGCCGAACGCGGCATGACCCTGCGGCTGCCACGCATCCAGCCGCGCTCACGGCTGGCCCACGAGGCCGCCGCCTGGGCCGAGGCCCAGGCGGCCCACCACCCGGGCGCCGGCGACGCCATGCGCACGGCCCTGTTCCGGGGGTTCTTCGAGGAAAGCCTGGATCTGGCCGACTCGCAGGCCCTCGCCGGTCTGGCCGATACACTGTCCCTGGACGGCAGCGCACTGCATCACTCGCTGGAGCAGGGCGACCATCGCCAGGCGGTGCTGGAGGACCAGCGAACCGCCCGCGACCTCGGCATCCATGGCGTGCCGGCACTGCGCTTCTGCGTGGATGGTGAGCACGCCGGCGTACTCGAGGGCGCCCAGCCGCGCCGCCAGCTCTTCCTGGCCATGGAGCGGCTGCTCGACGCCCTGGGGTGATCGGCCGCCGAGTGCCGATGGCGTCGAGGATCAATCTCCCAGAGAGGCGAGACGGTCAGCCTGGACCACCTCGATCCAGTAGCCGTCGATGTCCTTGACGAAGACCACGTCCTTCATCTTGCCTTGGTCACTGTGCTTGATGAACTCGACGCCGTTGCTGTCGAACCAGGCTTCTGCAGCCTCGAGGTCCGGCACCGAGAAGCAGATATGGCCGAAGCCCTGAGGCTGGGCGTTGCCGTCATGGTAGGCAAAATCGGCCTGGGTCTCGGTTCCCCAGTTATGGGTTAGCTCCAGCAGGCCGCGCTGGCTGAAGGTCCAGACCGTACGTTCGCCCACGCTCTCGGGGACCGCCTCGTCCGCCTCCAGCTTCGCCAGGAAGTAGAGGGAGAACTGCATCTCCTCGAAGTCCAGCCGGCGCAGGACGCACATGCCAAACACCCGGGAATAAAAGGCCAGTGCCTTCTCGGGATCTTTGACCCGCAGCATGGTGTGGTTGAGACGGAAGCCGTCGGAATCGGCAGTGGGGGCCTGCACGCCGGGATGCTGCTCGCCATGAAAGCTCATGGAGTCTCCTTCTGAAATCAAAATGGGTGCATGAAGGGGATGGGCAGCTCCCGGCCATGGCCGGGAGCAACAGGGATCAGACCTCGCCGCGCTGAATTAGCTGGCCGATGTGTTCGGCCTGGCGAATCGCCAGCGAGACGATGGTCAGGGTGGGGTTCTCCGCCGCCGAAGTGGTGAACTGGCTGCCATCCGAGATGAACAGGTTGGGGATCTCGTGAGCACGGCCATAAGCGTTGCAGACGCCATCCTCGGGGCGTTCGCTCATGCGGCAGGTGCCCAGGTTGTGGGTCGAGGGATAGGGCGGCACCTCGTAGACATCCTTCGCCCCCACCGAGCGGTAGAGCTCAGCACCCTGCCGATAGCCATGTTCACGCATGGCGACGTCGTTGGGGTGATCATCGTAGTGGACATTGGCCACCGGCAGGCCGAAGCGATCGGTGACCTCGGGGTTGAGGGTGATCCGGTTACCCTTCTGGGGCAGGTCCTCGCCCACCAGCCACATGCCGGCCATGTGATCGTATTGGTCCAGAGCCCCGGTGAAACGCGGCCCCCAGGCACCCGGATCGAGGAAGGCCGCCATGAAGGGCAGGCCCAGTGCCAGGGTCTCCATCTCGTAGCCTCCGACGAAGCCACGTGACGGGTCATGGCGCGCCTCATCGGCGATGATGCCGGCCATTGTGGTGCCCTTGTACATGTGTACGGGCTCATCGAAGGTGGCGTAGACCGACCCGGTCATGTGGCGCATGTAGTTTCGTCCCACCTGCCCCGAGCCATTGGCCAGCCCCGCCGGGAATCGGCTGCTGGCGGAGTTGAGCAGCAGCCGCGGCGTCTCGATGGAGTTGCCGGCCACCGCGACCAGCCGCGCCCTCTGGCGCTGCTCGTTGCCCTCGGCATCGTAATAGGTCACGGCTGTGACCCTGCCGTTGTCGTCATGCTCGATGCGCGCCACGTGGGACTCCGGGCGCAGCTCCAGGTGGCCCGTAGCGATGCCTTCGGGCAGTTCGGTATAGAGGGTCGACCACTTGGCTCCCGTCTTGCAGCCCTGGAAGCAGAAGCCCCGCTGCTGACAGGCAGCACGCCCGTCGCGCGGCTCGCTGTTGATGGCCATATGGCCGGTATCGCAGGAGTACCCCATCTTCTGGGCACCAGCGTGCATCACCTTGAAGTTGTTGTTACCGGGCAGCCCCTTGTTGCCGTTGGTGCGGGTCACGCCCATGCGCTGCTCAGCGCGCGCGTAGTAGGGGGCCAGGTCATCGTAGCCAAGCGGCCAGTCGAGCAGGTTGGCTCCTTCGACCTCGCCGTAGGTGGTGAGCGCCGCGAACTCATGGGGCTGGAAGCGCAGGCTGGCCCCGGCCCAGTGAACGGTAGTGCCGCCCACCGACTTGACGATCCACGCCGGCAGGTTGGGGAAGTCCCGTGCAAGGCGAAAGCTGCCCGAGGTGGTACGCGTGTCGAGCCAGGCGAGCTGGGCGAAGGATGCCCATTCGTCGGCCAGGAAGTCCGCGGTGGTGTGCAGCGCACCCGCCTCCAGCACCACCACATCGATGCCCTGCTGGGCCAGCTCGTTGGCCAGGGTGCCGCCCCCGGCGCCGGACCCGATCACCACCACTACGCTGTCATCGTCGTGGGCGAAGGTCTGCTGATTGTCGGTCATTGCCATCGTGGCGTCTCCGGATACGTTGTTGTTGTCGTGATCGTGGCAGGCAAACCGTCGGCGGCTCAGCCCACGCTCTCGTAGGGCAGGTAGCCACCCTGGGGCTTGGGCGGCTCGGGCAGCCAGGTCAGGTCGTTGAAGCCCTTGGAGAGGTAGCCTCCATCGCCTTCCGCCCCGCCATACCCGAAGTGGGCGTAGGCCAGCGGATTGTCATAGAGCGATACCACCGCGTCACCGCGGATGGTCTCAAAAAAGGGAGTGCCGACCATGGGAGCGAGATGCTCGAGCCGGGCCGTCTCGTCCAGAGCCAGCCAGTCGCCGCCGGCGGAAGCGTCCAGCGCGTCGATCCCCTCCTTCAGGAGGGCATGCATGGAAGCACCGGCCGCCTTGCGATCCAGGCTCTTAACGACCATGGCGTAGACGGCATCCTCCAGATCCGGATGCGGGAAGATCTGCCGGGTGATACCGAGAAGCATCTCGCCCTGACGCGAGCTGAGTGACTCAAGGGACAGCGCCCAGCTGCGGGAGGGCGCGAGCAGGGCAATCGGGCCGCTGGCAAAGGCCAGGGTACCGGCCAGGACACCGCCGCTAGCCTTGAGGAAGACGCGGCGGGAGAGGTTGGGGGAATGCATCGCTGGCTTCTCCAGAGTGAAGGCGAGGCCACCGGGAAGCGCCTGCGCCTGGTCTCTTGTTGTTGTCGGGGGTGCCTGAGGCTTCGGGCACCTCGCTCGAGAGTAGGCCCGCGATGCACGGCACGGGTAACAGTGGAGTACTACGTCGACGATGGTCTAATGCTCAAGGGCGACAACAGAGAGCAATGTCAAAGCATGGCGAAACCGGCATGTCGCCGGAACGAGGCCTTCGCCAGCGGAGAAGAGAATCCATGTGCCACGTCTATGCATCCACCGACCCCGAGCGCTACGAGTGCACCACCCGTTCGGTGCGCCTGCAGGGCAGCGTCACCAGTGTGCGGCTGGAGAACGAGTTCTGGGAAATCCTTGACCTGCTGGCCCGCGACCAGCAGCTTTCCACCGGCCAGTTCATCAGCGAGCTGTATGGAGAAGTGATGGCCACCAAGGGCGCCGTGCCCAACCTCGCCTCTATGCTGCGCGTCGCCTGCGCCGTGCATCTGCATATCCGGGCCGAACCCGCCGCACGCAGTGCCTGACGTCCTACCATCGGCGTGACAACGTTACACCGAGCTGGCTTAGTGGCTATGCTGGGTTTGGCGGCCCCGGGTGGGGTCCCATCAACCAGGGAGTCAGAGCCGTGAACCAGCAGAATCGGGTGATCGCCTTCTATGACGAGCGCATGCTGGCCCATGAACCGGACATCGAAGTGCCGTTCCTTCCGGGGCGCATGGACACACGTATCCGCTCGCTGCTGTCGGGGCTGGGCGTGCCTTGGAAGTACCCGGAACACCCCGCCAGGCTGACCGCCATCCGCCACCTCCTCGAGCTCGAACCGGTGCCCGGGGTGACCTTCGAGGCCGGGGTGGCCGCGACGCGGGAGCAGTTGGCTCGTGTTCACACCCTCTCCTACCTGGACCACATCTTGGAGCTAAGGGGCAAGAGCGCCTGGCTGGACGTGGACACCACCGCGGTATCACCTGGCAGCGTCGAGGCCGCCGAGGTGGCAGCCGGCACGGCGATCGCCGCGGTGGAAGCGGTCGTCAAGGGGCGGGCGGAGAGCAGCTTCGCGCTGGTGAGGCCGCCAGGCCATCACGCCGAACCGGTGCGCGCCCGAGGCTTCTGCCTGTTCAACAACGTGGCGGTGGCCGCTGCCCATGCCCACCAGGAACTGGGCTGCCAGCGGGTGATGATCGTCGACTGGGACGCGCACCACGGTAACGGCACCCAGGACATCTTCTGGGCCGACCCGGATGTGCTGTGCTTCGATATCCACCGCGCCGCGCCCTTCTACCCCGGCACAGGCACCCTGGAGGAGGTCGGGGTGGGCCTGGGAGAAGGCACCAACATCAACGTCCCAATGCCTGCCGATGCCGGTGACACCGCCTACCTCAAGGCGTTCCGCGAGATCCTGGTGCCGGCGGCGGAGTGGTTCAAGCCGGATCTGATCCTGGTCTCGGCCGGGTTTGACCCCCACAGCCATGATCTGGCGCTCAATGTCTCCTATGACGGCTTTGCCGCCATGACCGGCATCCTTCAGGAACTGGCCCGTCAGCAGTGCGGCGGCCGGCTGGTCTTTGTGCTGGAGGGCGGCTACAACCTCATCTCCCTGTCCCGCGGCGTGAGATCGGTGCTGCGCGTGCTGGCCGGCGAGGCGCCACCGGAACCCGGCCTGCGCGGCATCGCCGAGGTGGAGGCCGCCGCCGCCTTCCATCGAAGCGCCTTCGTCACCGAACCGGACGCTTCGACTGCTCCAGCCGATGCCGGCCAGAACAGTCAAGGACACGACGGGCAGTGATGCCGCACCGGGGCATGACATCCCCGGTCAGCCGCAGGGTCACGACGGCCAACCGGACCCCGCGTCAGTCATCTTGGCTACCCCTTCCTCGTGGGGTTGAAGGGAGGCTGGTTACTTGACCTCGACCTTGCGACGGTTGGCCTTCTTGTGTTTTGGCAGTGTCAGCTCGAGGACGCCGTTCTTGAAGCTGGCTTCCGCCTTGTCGGCATCGATCTCGCCGGGCAGTGCCACCGTGCGGGTGAAGGATCCGCGGGAGATCTCGGAATGGAAGTACTCGCCCTCCTCTTTCTTGCTCTCCTCGCGGTGGTCGCCCTTGATGGTCACCGCAGCGTCGGTCACCGTGACATCGAGTTCCTCGCTCTCGAAACCCGGGACCTCGGCACGCACTACCACCTCGGCGTCTCGGTCGATGACATCGACCTTCGGCATGCCCTTCTCGAAGGCGGCAAAGCGCTGCCAGAGGGGATGCTCCCAGCGTGACGGCATACCGCCACGATCGAAGAAGGTATCGAGCAGGCGATCGAACTCCCGGAACGGGCTCATCGCCCGGGACTCCTGCTGCGGTGCCGACTTCCCGGTCGAGACCGGGACCTCCTCGGTGTCCCTGGACGCTTTCTTGGCCATGATGATGGCTCCTCGAATGGAGTTGACGAATGGCGAGGCCCGCGGAACCCGAGATGTCAGGGCCGGGAAACAGCGACTGACGCGCTACGAGCGGGTTCGCCTCATCATCAAGGTAGCCCAACCCTGTCCGGCCCACTTGACACAGATCAGCATGATTCTCGTCATGCCCTCATGCCTCTAGCCGATGACCGCGTGCCTCGGCTCGGGAGAGACGGCGATCCTGGCCTCCATCCACGCGGACAAGGACGATTACATCCCCGCGCCGAACAGCGCCTGAGCCAGATGGCCGGTGAGGAAGGCCAGCCCCGCCGCGACCCCGCCGATCAACAGGGTCCGCAGCCCCGACTTCAGCACCGGCTGGTGGTAGACGAGGCTCTTGCCCATGCCGATCAGGAAGAACATCAGCCCGGCTATGGCAAGGCTGGAAAAGAACTGCTGCGTGATGCCCAGTCCCGACATGGCGTAGGGCAGCAGCGGCATGACACCCACCACCAGGAAGGCCGTGAAGGTCACCAGGGCCGAGCGCAGCGGACTCAGCCCATCGGACTGCAGGCCATGCTCCTCCATGACCATGGTCTCCACCCATAACTTGCGGTCACTGCAGATGGTCTCCACCACCCGCTCCAGGGTCTCGCCCGTGAGTCCCTTGCGCTGGAAGATCTGGCGGACCTCCTCGCGCTCGCCCTCAGGGACCACGTCGATATGGTGATTCTCGCTGCGACGCACCCCGTCGATATGCTCTCGCTGGGCCTTGATCGCTTCAAAGTTGCTGACCGCCATGCTGAAGCCATCGGCCAGCAGATTGGCAACCCCCAGCACCAGGGCGACGGTTGCCGAGAAGCCCGCCCCGAAGGCCCCGGAGACCACCGCGAAGGTGGTCACGCAACCGTCGATGCCGCCGAGGATGGCATCGGGCAGGTTGCGCACCGGGGAAGGCGCTCGCAGCCGCTGCTCGATCACTTCGGGGCGATGCTCGTGCTCCAGCGCTTCGCGCCGCCGGTCGTTCATGGGCCACCTCGCTGTGTCCTTCATCCTGCTTCCAGCTTGGCACAGCCGGCCAGTGACAGGTGAGGCCCGGCACCGGCGTCGCCCTCCCGAAGGATGCGCCATACTGACGGGGCAGCACGGCACGACGACAGGCGTGATGCCCAAAGCAAGGAGCATGCAATGGACGTAGCACTCAAGGCGGTCACCCGCGAGAACTTCGAGGCCGTGATTGCGCTGGAGGTAGCGACATCGCAGCGTGACTATGTCGCTGACAATATTTACTCCCTCGCCGAATCGAGCTTCCATCCGACCTATCGGCCCCGCGCCATCTATTGCGACGGAGAAGTGGTCGGCTTTCTCATGTACGAATCCTTCGACCACGAGGGCCGGCCACCTGCCTACAACATCTTCCGGCTGATGATCGACCGACACCATCAGGGAAGAGGCATCGGGCACAGGGCCATGCAGTGTGTGCTGGACGAGATCAGGGCACAGGGACCCTTCGAGCGGATCGCGATCTGCTATGTGCCCACCAATCGTGTCGCCCGGGACTTCTATGCCAGCCTCGGCTTCAAGGAGACGGGGCTGAGCGAGGAGACCGGCGAGGTCATTGCCGAGATCCGGGAATAACGCATAGTGGCGCAGGTCCAGCACGCTGCCGAGTTCGACATAGTCGCCGCCGTTGGCGGCCCCCGGACAGACCGCAGCCGCCCGGAATGGTAAGCTCGGGAGAGATGATCACCCCCTGTAGCGAGAGAGGACACGATGAGCGATACCCCCTGGACGAGCCCCATGCCCGAGGCGCAGTTCGAGCTGATGCGGCGCATCCTCGCGGCCCCCAGCCCGGTCGGCCTGGAGGCCGCCATGACCTATGGCGTCCTCAAGCCCCACTTCGAGGGCTTCGCCCCCGCGGGCTGGCAGTTGCACCAGTTCAAGGGTCATGCGGGAGTGGTGCTGGACACCCACCCCGGCCGCGACGACCTGTTCAAGGTGATGGTGATCGGCCACGCCGACAAGATCCGCATGCAGGTGCGCTCCATCGGCGAGGACGGCAAGATCTGGATCAACACCGACGCCTTCCTGCCGAACGTGCTGATCGGCCACGATGTCACGCTGTTCAGCGAGGACCCGAAGGCGCCCGGCAACTACCGGCGCATTGAGGGGGGCACCGTGGAGGCGCTGGGCGCCATCCACTTCTCAGACACGGCCCAGCGCGATGGCAGCAAGGGCATCAAGAAGGAGCAGATCTACCTGGACCTGCAGATCCACGGCGAGAACAAGAAGCAGCAGGTGGAGAAGCTGGGCGTGCGCCCCGGGGACTCGATCATCTTCAACCGTCCCATCCGCCACGGTTTCAGCCCGGACACCTTCCACGGCGCCTACCTGGACAACGGCCTGGGCTGTTTCGTCACCGCCGAGGTGGCAAGGCTGATCGCCGAGGCGGGCGGCACCAAGCAGGTCCGGGTGATGTTCGCCATCGCCAGCTACGAGGAGATCGGACGCTTCGGCAGCCGGGTGCTGGCCGGGGAGCTCCGGCCCGATGCCATCATCGCGGTGGACGTGAACCATGACTATGTGGCGGCTCCGGGCATCGGCGATCGCCGCATGCAGCCGCTGGAAATGGGCAAGGGCTTCACCCTGTCGGTAGGGGCCATCGCCAGCGAGCAGCTCAACCGCATCGTCGAGACCACCGCTCGCGAGCATGACATCCCCATGCAGCGCGACATCGTCGGCGCCGATACCGGCACCGACGGCATGGCCGGGGTACTGGCCGCCGTGGACTGCGTGTCCACCTCCATCGGTTTCCCGATCCGCAACATGCACACGATCTCGGAGACGGGCAACACCCGCGACGTGACGGCGGCGATCCACGCCATCACCCGCAGCCTCCAGGCGCTGGACGCCCTCCCCGACCCGCACCGGGAGTTCCTGGACAACCACCCGCGCCTCGACCAGGCCGATACGCTCGGCCATCAGGGCGCCGACCTGCCCGAGCCCGGCGAGAAGTAGCCCCGGACGACGGGCAAGCCACACCCGATGGGGCGAGCCGAGAGGCCCGCCCCGTTGTCATGCCAGGGTGTTCAGCGCCTCGGCCAGCACAGGCGCCATGGTAATGGCGTTGCTGTCGTGGGCGATGCAGTCGGTGCTCCAGATCTCGCCGACACCGGCGTCCCGGATCACCGCCAGGGCGTCACCGGCGAAGAGCGCATGGGTCAGCGCCACATCCACGGAGGCCGCTCCCGCGGCCAGCAGCGCCTCGGCGGCACGCGCCACGGTATGGCCGGAACTCGCCACGTCATCCATCAACACCACCCGCCGACCGGCCAGCTCGATATCGGGCAGGGAGATCGTCACGTCGCGGTCGCCGTGGCGCACCTTGCGGCAGGTGGCATGTTCGAAGCCGGTGGCCTCCGCGGCCTGGGCCACCCACTGCAGCGCCTCCTCGTCGGGGCCCAGCAGCAGCGCCCCGGGGCGCTTCTCCGCGATCAGTTCGGCCAGCCGCGGGGCACCCGAGAGGGCGATGGCATGTTCGATGGGAATCGCCTGGTCGAGACGCTCGATGCGGTGCAGGTGGGGGTCCACGGTGATCACCGCATCGAACAGCTCGCCGAGAAAACCGCCGACGAGGGTCTGGCTGACGATCTCACCGGCGTGGAAGGCGATGTCCTGGCGCATGTAGGCGAGATAGGGCGCCACCAGGACCAGGCGGCTCACCCCCTGTCCGCGGGCGTGGCGCGACAGCAGCAGCAGCTCGACCAGCTTGTCGTTGGGCCGGTCCAGGCTGCGATAGATCACCAGAGTCTCGGGGAAGGCCTCTTCCTCGGCGAAGGGCAGGGTGAGCTTGAGTTCCTCGTCGGGGAAGCGGTGGCGCTCGACCTCGCGAGCGGCAAGGCCACAGGCCTCGGCGAGCCGCCGGGCCGGTGAGGCCTCGTCGGGAAAGTGCAGCAGTACGCTGGTCATCGGACCTCCCTATTCAGAACCCGCTGTTCAGAACTCGACGTTGAGCCGGGTGATCTGGTCGGCCTGCCCGAGACTGAAGCCGCTGTCCCGCTCGCTGGACTGGTGGGCGAAGGCCAGCTCATTGCGATAGGCCGCATGGACCCGATAGAGCGGCTGGCCCGCCTCGATGCGATCGCCGATGCGCGCCAGCAGGTCGACGCCCGCCCCCGTGGCCTTGGGCGCGCCGGCCAGGCGGGCGATCCTGGCCAGCTTGAGGTTGTCGATGCCAATCACCACGCCCGCCTCCGGGGCCACCACCTCGAAGGCGTGGGGCGCCAGCGGAGGCGCATCGGGGTCGAAGGGCTTGCCGCCCTGGGCGGCGATGATCGCCTGCATCTTCTCCAGGGCCCGGCCGGAATCGAGGATGTCCCGGGCGATGCCGAAGCCGTCGCCGCCGCGCACGTCGGGATCGAACTCCAGCATGCGCCCGGCCAGGCGCAGCGCCTTAAGGCGCAGGTCCATGGGTGCGTCGGGGTGGTTGGTAAGCACCTGCATCACGTCGCGGGCCTCCAGCACCGGGCCGATCCCCCGTCCTACCGGCTGACTGCCGTCGGTGATCACCACGTCCAGGGTCAGGCCCATGCGCCCAGCCACGAACTCGAACAGCTTGCGCAACTGGCGGGCCTCCGGCATGGAACGCACCTTGGCGTGGGGCCCCACGGGGATGTCGAGCAGCAGGTGAGTGGAGCCGGCGGCCACCTTCTTGGAGAGGATAGAGGCGACCATCTGTCCCGGAGAATCGATGGAGAGCGGGCGCTCCACGGAGATCAGCACGTCATCGGCCGGCGAGAGCTGACTGGTACCGCCCCAGGCCAGGCAGCCGCGGTGGGTGCGCACGATGTCGCCCAGTTCGTCGAACGGCAGGTCGACGTTGGCCAGCACCTCCATGGTGTCCGCAGTGCCCGAGGGCGAGGTGATGGCCCGCGACGAGGTCTTGGGGCAGAGCAGGCCGTGGGCGGCCACGATGGGCACCAGCAGCATGGAGGTGCGGTTGCCGGGAATCCCGCCGATGCAGTGCTTGTCGACCACCGGGTGCTCGTGCCAGTCGAGGCGGCGCCCGACGCGGCCCATGGCATCGCTCAGGTAGAAGACCTCCTCACGGTCGAGCTCGCCACGGTCGCACGCCACCACGAAGGCGGTCAGCTCGATCTTCGAGTAGCGCAGGTCGGCGATGTCGCGAATGATGTCGCGAAAGTCGTCGCGAGAGAGGCGCTCGCCCGCCAGCTTGCGGCGCAGGGCCGGGATCGAGGCCGGCGGCTCGGCCTGGGAGACGCTGACCGGATGGCCCTCCTCCACCCCCAGGGAGCCGTAGGCATCCTCGGAGAGGCCGAGCTGATGGGGGTCGACGATCCCGCTGTCATCCACCACGTTGAGGCTGGCCAGGATGCGCCGGCCATTGGCGCGCACCTCGACCTTGGAGAGCGCCTGGAAGCCCTCGGCGCGATAGAGGTCGCACTCGCGGTGCAGGTAGGCGACGTTCTCGCGGTAGGTGTCGATGCCCACGCGCTTCAGCGCAAGCGGTGAGAGAACATCGTCCAGAATGGCTGGCGTCTTGGATCGTGTCATGGGCTCTTCCCTGCGGCGTGGCCGAGCGCGCCGAGGCATCCTGCCACGCGGTATCGAGATGGCCCAATCCTAGCAGTCGCCCTGAGGGGCGTCACCGGCGCAAGGCCAATGTCGCGATGTGACACCCTCGGAATCGGGTGTAGGCTGACAGTCGATCAAGCTGACAAAGAGGAATGACCATGCGATTGGCGATCATGGGGTGCGGCGGCGTGGGCGGCTACTTCGGGGCACGCCTGGCCGAGGCCGGACACGACGTGACCTTCATCGCTCGAGGCGAGCACCTTGCCGAAATGCAACGCAGCGGCCTGCGGGTCTCCAGCATCGAGGGCGACGTACACCTGCACGAGGTGAAAGCCACCGACGACCCGACCCGGGTGGGCGCCGTGGATGCCGTTCTCGTGGCCGTGAAGGCCTGGCAGGTGGGCGAAGCGGCCAAGGCAATACGCCCGATGATCGGCCCCGACACCTTCGTGGTGCCGCTGGAGAACGGGGTCGAGGCCGCCGACGAGCTGGGCTCGGTGCTTGGCCAGGCCCACGTGCTCGACGGTCTGTGCGGCATCCTCGCCTGGCGGGAGGACCCCGGACATATCCGCCACGCGGGCGTGGACCCCTTCGTGCGCTTCGGCGAGCGCGACAACCGCCGCAGCAAGCGCGCCGAGCGCCTCAAGGAAGCCTTCGACGCGGCCCGGGGCGTTGCCGCCGAGATCCCCGACGATATCCAGGTGGCGGTGTGGAGCAAGTTCCTGTTCATCTGCGCCATGAGCGGCATCGGCAGCATCACCCGCGCCACGATCGGCGTCACCCGCACCCTGCCCGAGACCCGCACGCTGATCGAGCAGATCCTGACCGAGATCGCGGCGGTGGCCCTGGCCCGGGGCGTGGCGCTGCCCGAGGATGCCGCCTCCCGGGCCCTGCGCTTCATCGACGCCCTGCCGGCGAAGAGCACCGCCTCCATGCAGCGCGACATCGTGGCCGGCCGGCCCTCGGAGCTGGAGGCCCAGAACGGCGCCGTGGTCCGTCTGGGTCGCGAGGCCGGTGTGGCCACGCCGGCCAATGCCATGATCCACGCCGCCCTGCTGCCTCAGGAACGGGCCGCCCGAGGCGAGCTCCCTGACGCTGGCTGACGCCGCTCAGCCGCGCCGATAGGTGCCCACCAGGCGGTTCATGCCGAGCAGATGAGGCTCGATCTTGACCAGCAGGTCGTGGAGCTTCAACCCCTCGGGCAGGTCGTCGGTGGGCTTGTCCAGCGCCAGCACCCAGAAATAGTAACGGTGGGAACCGTGACCCTCCGGCGGCATGGGGCCACCGTAGCCCAGCTTGCCGAAGTCATTCTTGCCGCGCCGCCCCGCCGAGGTTGCCTCCTCCAGGGTGGTGGTAGATGCCGGGATATTGTAGAGCACCCAGTGCACGAAGCCGTAGGTACCGTTCTGTACCAGCGGCGCATCCGGGTCGTGGCAGATCAGGGCGAACCCCTTGGTGCCCTCCGGGGGGTCCTGCCAGACCAGCGCCGGGGAGAGATCCTCGCCCTCACCGGTGTATCTGGCGGGGATGACGCCGCCGTCATCGAAGGCGGGGCTGGTGAGCTGCAGGGTCGACAGGGCAAAGGCCATCGGTGATTCTCCTGATATAAAGCGCTAGTCAGTGCCGGTTCAGCGTGGGAAACAACCAAGGAGCTGTCAACATGCCCAGGCGTCTGCTGATCGTCGTCCATGCCCCCTCCCCCAACACCCAGGCGCTCCGGGAGGCCGCCGAACGCGGCGCCCGCCATCCCGAGATCGAGGGCGTGGAGGTGGTGGTCAAGGCGCCACTCGACGCCGGGCCCGACGATATCCGCGCCTGCGACGCCCTGCTGCTCGGCACCACCGAGAACCTGGGCTACATGGCAGGATTGACCAAGGACTTCTTCGATCGCTGCTATTACCCGGTACTGGAGGAGAAGCAGGGACTGCCCTGTGCGCTCTATGTGCGCGCCGGCCATGACGGCACCGGCACCCGCCGGGCCGTGGAGTCGATCGTCACCGGGCTGCGCTGGCGATGGGTCCAGGAACCGCTGATCCTGCGCGGCGAGTGGCAAGAGGCCTTCGTCGAGCAGGTGGAGGAGCTCGCCATGGCCATGGCCGCGGGGCTTGAGGTCGGCGCGCTCTAGGGAGGCAACTCACGAGCCCCCAAGCGAAAGCGGCGGCGCCCGAGGGCGCCGCCGCTGACTTGCTGGAGAGGCCAAAAGCCTACTTCAGGCGCTCGAACACCGTGGCCACGCCCTGCCCCATGCCGATGCACATGGTGGCCAGGCCCAGGGTGGTGTCGCGCTGCTGCATCACGTTGAGCAGGGTGGTGCAGATCCGCGTGCCCGAGCAGCCCAGCGGGTGGCCCAGGGCGATGGCGCCGCCGTTGAGGTTGACCTTGTCGTCCATGGCCTCCAGGAAACCGAGATCCTTGAGCACCGGCAGCCCCTGGGCGGCGAAGGCCTCGTTGAGCTCCACGGTCTGGATGTCGTCGGCGATCAGGCCAGCGGCCTTGAGCGCCTTCTTGGAGGCCGGCACCGGGCCGTAGCCCATGATCGAGGCGTCGCAACCGGCCACGCCAGTGGAGAGCACCCGGGCGATGGGCTCGAGGCCCAGCGCCTGGGCACGCTCGTGGCTCATCACCAGCATCGCCGAGGCGCCCACGGAGAGCGCGGAGGAGGTGCCCGCGGTCACGGTGCCGCTCCTGGGGTCAAAGACCGGCTTGAGCTCGGCCATCTTCTCCAGGCTGGCGTCACTGCGGATCACCTCGTCGCGCTGGAACATCACCTTGAAGCCGCGCTCGTCATGGCCCTCCACGCCGATGATCTCGTTGTCGAAGTAGCCCTTCTCCATGGCGGCCTGGGCGCGCTGGTGGGAACGCACGCCGAACTTGTCCTGATCTTCGCGGGAGATGCCGTGCATCTTGCCCAGCAGTTCCGCGGTCAGGCCCATCATCATCGCCGCCTTGGCCGCATGCTTGCTGGCCGCCGGGTTGACGTCGACGCCGTGGGTCATGGCGACGTGCTCCATGTGCTCCACGCCCCCCACCAGGTAGACGTCCCCCATGCCGGCCCTGATGTTGGCCGCGGCGGTATGCAGGGCGCTCATGGAGGAGCCGCACAGGCGGTTGACCGTCTGGGCCGGCACGCTGCGCGGAATGCGGGTCAGGATCGCCGCGTTGCGCGCGATGTTCATGCCCTGCTCCAGGGTCTGGTTGACACAGCCCCAGAGGATGTCATCGATCTCACCGGGGTCGACGCCGGGCGAGCGCTCGAGCAGCGCCTCCATCACCGCGGCTGAGAGGTTCTCGGCACGCACGTGGCGGAAGGCGCCGTTCTTGGCCTTGGCCATGGCGGTACGCACGCCGTCGACCACCACGATATCTCTCGGGTTCAAGCTCATCGTTCTGTTACTCCTGTTCGTGGTGGTGGGCTCAGGCCTGTGCCGTGGCGGCGTAGAAGGTCTCGCCGGCAGCGGCCATCTCGCGCAGCTTGTCGGTGGGGGCGTAGAGCGGACCCAGCTCCTCGGCCAGGCCATCGGCCAGCTTGACGAAGGCCTCCACGCCCATGGCGTCGATGTAGCGCAGCGCACCGCCGCGGAACGGGGGGAAGCCGATGCCGTAGATCAGCGCCATGTCCGCCTCGGCGGGGGTGCCGACGATGCCGTCCTCCAGGCAGCGCACGGTCTCAAGGCACAGCGGCACCATCATGCGACTGATGATCTCCTCGTCGGAGAACTCGCGGGCCTCCCTGGCCACGCCCTTGACCAGCGCGATGGCGGCCTCGTCGCTGACCTTCTTCGGCTTGCCCTTGCGATCTTCCTCGTAGGCGTAGAAACCCCTGGCGTTCTTCTGCCCCAGGCGCTCGTTCTCGAACATCGCCTGGATGGCGCTCTTGTCATCGCCGCCACCGCCCAGGCTGCCCATGCGCTCCGGGAAGCCCTCGGCCATCACCTCGCCGGCGTGCACCGCGGTATCCATGCCCACCACGTCGAGCAGGTAGGCGGGGCCCATGGGCCAGCCGAACTTCTCCATGATCTTGTCAACGCGCTGGAAGTCCGCGCCCTGCTGCATCAGCAGGCTGAAGCCGCCGAAATAGGGGAAGAGCACGCGGTTGACCAGAAAGCCCGGGCAGTCGTTGACCACGATAGGCGTCTTGCCCATGGCGCGGGCATAGGCCACGGTGGCGGCCACCGCCGCGTCAGAGGTCTTCTCGCCGCGAATCACCTCCACCAGCGGCATGCGGTGCACCGGGTTGAAGAAGTGCATGCCGCAGAAGTTCTCGGGGCGCTTGAGGTTCTGCGCCAGCCGGGTGATGGAGATGGTGGAGGTGTTGGAGGCCAGGATGGTCTCCTCCCCCACCAGGCCTTCCACCTCGGTGAGCACCGCGTCCTTGACCTTCGGGTTCTCGACCACCGCCTCGACCACCAGGTCGACGTTGCCGAAATCGCCGTAGGAGAGGGTCGGGCGGATGTTGGTCAGCTTCTCGGCCATCTGCTCGGTGGTGAGCTTCTTGCGTTCCACCTGCTTGGCGAACAGCTTGCGCGCCTCCTTGAGCCCCAGCTGGATGGCCTCATCCTTGATGTCCTTCATCAGGATCGGGGTGCCCTTGGAGGCGCTCTGGTAGGCGATGCCGCCGCCCATGATGCCGGCACCGAGCACCGCGGTCTGCTTGACCGGGCGGGCCTGCTTCTCGTACCGACCGCCCTTCTTCTTGACCACCTGGTCGTTCATGAACAGGCCGACCAGGTTGAAGGCCACCTCGGTCATGGCCAGCTTGGCGAAGGCCTTGGCCTCGATGGCCTGGGCCCGGGCGCGCTCCTCGCCGGCGCCCTTCTGGATCACCTTGATCGCCTCGACCGGCGCCGGGTAGTGCGGCCCTGCCTTGCCGGCCACGTAGCCCTTGGCCGTCTCGAAGGCCATCATCTGCTCGATGGGGTTGAGCTTGAGGGGCTGCATCTTCTCTTCGCGGCGGGCCCGGTAGTCGAGCTCGCCGGCAATGGCGCGGGCCAGGATGTCACGGGCGGCGTCCTCGAGCTGATCGTTCGGCACCACCGCGTCCACGGCGCCCACCTTGAGGGCGACATCGGCCCGGTTCTGGGTGCCGCCGGCGATCCACTCGATGGCGTTGTCGGCGCCGATCAGGCGCGGCAGGCGCACACAGCCGCCCCAGCCCGGCAGGATGCCCAGCTGGGTCTCGGGCAGGCCGATCTGAGCCTTGTCGCCCATCACCCGGAAGTCGGTGGTCAGCAGCACCTCGCAGCCGCCCCCCAGCGCCAGGCCGTTGATGGCGGTCACCGTCGGAAACGGCAGGTCCTCGATGGCATTGAAGATGCCGTGGACCCGATGGAGCATCGACTCCAGGAACTCGGCGCCCTTGCCGAACATGCCCTGGAACTCGGTGATGTCGGCACCGACGATGAAGGCTTCCTTGGCGCTGGCCAGCACCAGGCCCTTGAGATCGCTCTCGGCCTGGATGGCCTTGACCGCCTCGTCCAGCTCACGGATCACCGCGCTGGAGAGCTTGTTGACCGACTCGCCCTGCAGGTCGAAGGTGAGCGTGGCGAGGTCGTCGTCACCGCGCGCCACCGTGATGGCATTGCCCTGATAGATCATCCGCGAATCTCCCGATTTCATACGGCCGTTTGAATGCACACAGCTTGGGTCACGAACGCCGGCTCGTCAACCCCTCACGTCGATGCCTCGATGCCCCTCGCTGCCAGGTGTTAGGCTTGCACGTTGTCACCACTCAGCGTAGCCCCGCCCCATGCCCCCACCCACACCTCGATCTGACGAACAACCGGACGCACCTCGGCTGAGCCAACTGCAGGCGCGTATCGAGTCACTGGTCGAGCGCCTGCGACCCTGGAGCTGGCTGTGGCCACCCGTGGCCTTCGGTGCCGGGCTGGGCAGTTTCTTTCTCGTGGAGCGCCAGCAGTGGCTGGGAGCCCTGCTGGCCCTGGGCATGCTCGCCGCCTGGTTGCTGCTGCTTTCCGAGAGCCTGATCGGCCGGCTGCTGGCCCGCCGCGGCTACCCCACCCTGCCCCATGCCGCGACCCTGTTCATCGCCCAGATGATCCACCAGGAGACGCTGTTCTTCTCGCTGCCCTTCCTGCTGGCCACCACCGTATGGAGCAGCGGCCAGGCGCTGTTCACCCTGCTGCTGATCGGGCTGGCGGTGTTCTCCATCATCGATCCGCTCTACTACCGGGTGGCGGACCGCTATCGCTGGCTCTATCTGGCCTTTCACGCCCAGTGCGTCTTCCTGGTGGTGCTGGTGACCCTGCCGATCATGCTGCAGCTCACCACCGGCCAGAGCCTCAAGCTGGCGCTGGGTGCCATGCTGCTCTTCAGTCTGCCGAGCCTGCTGCACCTTACCGCCCAACAGCGAGGCAGGCGCTGGCTGATGATGGCGGCCCTGCTGCCGATGCTCGCCGGGCTGGCCTGGACGGGCCGCATCTGGGTGCCGCCGGCCAACCTGTGGCTGGGCAGTGCCGCACTCTCACCCGCCTTTGATGTGGAGGCCAGGAGCCCGCAGGGCGAGCTGCGCCTGACCCCCGAGGCACTGGCAGGCAGCGGACTCTACGCCTACACGGCGATCCGCGCGCCGCGGGGGCTTCGGGAAGAGGTCTTCCATGTATGGCGACAGGACGGGGAGGAGGTCGACCGCATCGCGCTGGCGATCGAGGGCGGGCGAGAGGAGGGCTACCGGGCCTGGAGCCACAAGCAGAACTTCCCGGATGACAGCGTGGGGCGCTGGCGAATCGACGTGATGACCGACAGCGGCCAGCGCATCGGAGTGGTGCGCTTCAGGGTCGCCGACGGCGATGACGCCACCCTGGCCGATGGGCGGGAACTGCTGACCGGCATCAAGGGGCTGCGCCGGCTGGTGCCAGGGGGGCGTGGTAACGAGTGAAATGATAAGCCGGCTTGCATTTCACGCGCCGGATTCACAGAATCCAGCCAACGCCAATGGAGCCCCTAGCCCATGTACGAGAATATCGGTTTTCAGCTCAGCCGCCTGCCGCGTCTGTGGCGCGCCATCATCGACGAGCGCCTGGCTCCGCTGGGGCTGACCCAGACGCGCTGGGTGACGCTCTATCACCTGTGGCGACTCGGCGACGGCCAGCCCCAGTGCGACCTGGCACGTGCCATCGGCGTCGAGGCGCCCTCGCTGGTGCGCACCCTCGACCAGCTCTCTCGCCAGGGACTGGTGGAGCGACGCCCCTGCGACCAGGACCGCCGGACCAAGCGTGTCTTCCTGACGCCCGCTGCCACTCCGCTGCTCCAGCGCATCGATGCCGTGGTGCGCGCGGCGCGCGGCGAGATGCTCGCCGGGCTGAGTGAGCAGGACGTGGCAACCCTGGCCGAGTTGCTCTCCCGCATCGAGGGCAACGGCCTGGCCATCCAGGCGCGCGACGCCGAGACCCAGGCCTGATGCCTAGACCTTCGGCTGTCTGAAGGGTGCCGTGATCGCATTGTCATCCGGACGTCCGGCCAGGCCATCGCGCAACGCCACGAAATCCTCGAGGTAGGTAGAGAAGCGCGGAAAATCCTGGGACTCCCACCACCACAGGGCCAGCGCATGGCGGTGGGACTCCACCACTATCGCATCCTGGGGCAGCCGCTCCAGCAGTCCCCTGAGGCGAGATTCCAGCGGCTCGGGCAGCGGACGAAGTGGCTCCCGCCGCCAGCGCCAGCCGTGGGCGAAGGACTTCAGCGCCGCACTCGCGTGGTCGTCACGCACCAGCACGAAATCGGGGCCCGGCCGCTCCTGGGGGTAGCGCCAGCGATAGGCCGGCATGGCCGTCTCGATGCCGTGCAGTGGCGGCTTCTCCAGCTTGACGGTGAGTCCGGTCCTGATGGCCGCCGTGCGCAGCGCCGAGATGCGGCGCTGCCGTGGACTGGGCTTGAGCCACATCACCGGCGAGACCACCAGTAGCAGGATGAACAGGATAAACAGCCAGGTCATCGCCATCTCCAGGTAGGGTTGATGCTTGGGGTTGATGCGTGAGTCTTGATACAGGTCGTTGTCTTGCCGAGTCAGCCGGCCTAGAGTGAAGACATCTCTCTTCTGCTCGATGCCACTCAGGAGCCCTACCATGAGCAACGAATACCGCCACGTACTGGTCGCCGTGGACCTGACCAAGGACTCCCACAAGGTGCTGGAGCGCGCGGCCCAGATTGCCGAGCGCAACAACAACGCCAAGGTCTCCATCATGCACACCCTGGAGCCGCTGGGCTTCGCCTACGGCGGCGATATCCCCATGGATCTGACCAGCATCCAGGACCAGCTCGACGAGCACGCCAAACAGCGCCTGGCCGAGATCGCCGACCCCCACGTGGCCAAGGAGAACCAGCATGTGCTGGTGGGCATGCCCGACACCGAGATCCACCGCTTCGCCGAGGAGAACGACGTGGACCTGATCGTGGTCGGCTCCCACGGCCGTCACGGCTTCGCCCTGCTGCTCGGCTCCACCTCCACCGGCGTCCTGCACGGCGCCCAGTGTGATGTGCTGGCCGTGCGGGTGGGCTCGAAGGGCGAGAAGAGCGCCGAATAACGCTTCTCTGCACGACCCCGAAGGCGCCCACCGGGCGCCTTTTTCATCTCGCCTTCATGACTCCCCGGCCGCCATGGCCTCCAGTTCCATCCAGCGCTCCATGGCGGCATCCAGCTCGGCCTGCCTGGCACCCAGCGCTTCCAGCGTGGCGGAAACCGTGTCGGCGTCCTGCTGGTAGAAGCCCGGGTCCCCCACCGTGGTCTCGAACCGGGCTATCTCGCTCTCGAGCCGCTCGATCTCGGCCGGCAGCGCGTCGAGTTCACGCTGCAGCTTGTAGGAGAGCTTGACGGCCTTCCTGGCCGGGATGCCGGCACCGGGCGATGCCGGTGCTGGCGCGACCGGCTCGTCGTCGGCCACCGGCTCGACCCGCTGACGAGCCGCCCCCTCCCAGGGCGCCGGTGGCAGCTTGCCGCCCTGGCGCACCCAGTCGCTGTAGCCGCCCACGTATTCCCGCACGCGGCCCTTACCCTCGAAGGCCAGCACGCTGGTCACCACGTTGTCCATGAAGGCGCGGTCGTGGGAGACCAGCAGCAGGGTACCGTCGAAGTCCAGTAGCAGATCCTCGAGCAGTTCCAGGGTCTCGACGTCCAGGTCGTTGGTCGGTTCATCCAGCACCAGCACGTTGGCGGGCTGGGTGAACAGCTTGGCCAGCAGCAGGCGGTTGGACTCGCCCCCGGAGAGCGCCTTGACCGGCTGGCGGACCCGTTCCGGGGTGAACAGGAAGTCCTGCAGGTAACTCATGACGTGACGGTCGCGGCCGCCCACCGTGACCCGGTCGCTGCCCTGGGCCACGTTGTCGTAGACGGTCTTCTCGGGCTCCAGCCCGCCACGGAGTTGGTCGAAGTAGGCGACCTGAAGCTTGGTCCCGAGTTGCACCTTGCCTTCGGTGGGCGCCAGCTCGCCAAGGAGGATCTTGAGCAGGGTGGTCTTGCCGGCGCCGTTGCGACCGATGAAGCCGATCCGGTCACCGCGCTGGATCTCCAGGGAGAGGTCATCGATCACCACCTCATCGCCGAAGCGCTGAGTGACATGCTCCAGGGCCACCACCCGCTTGCCGCTGCGCTCGCCGCTGTCCACGCTGAGGTTGGCCTTGCCCTGGCGTTCGCGACGTTCGCTGCGCTCGCGGCGCAGCTGCTCCAGCGCCCTGACCCGCCCCTCGTTGCGGGTACGCCGCGCCTTGATGCCCTGGCGGATCCAGGTCTCCTCCTGGGCCAGCTTCTTGTCGAACTCGGCGTGCTCGCGGGCCTCGACCTCCAGCTCGTGGGTCTTCTGGGCCTGGTACTTCGCATAGTCGCCCGGATAGCGCCCGAGGCGACCGCGGTCGAGCTCGAGGATGGCCGTGGCCAGCTTGGACAGGAAGGCGCGGTCGTGGGTGATGAAGAGCACCGCACCGTTGAAGGCGGCCAGCTGCTCCTCGAGCCAGGCGATGGTATCCAGGTCCAGGTGGTTGGTCGGCTCGTCGAGCAGCAGCAGGTCGGGATCGCCGACCAGCGCCCGGGCCAGCGCCACACGCCGCCGCCAGCCGCCGGAGAGCTCGGCCATCTCGGCCTCCTCGGGCAACCCCAGGCGGGTCAGCACCACATCGATGCGCTGGTGGAAGGACCAGCCGTCGATGGCCTCGATACGGGTCTGCAGCTCGGCCATGCGGTGCATGTCGGGCTCATCCTCGTGGATCAGGTGGTGATACTCTGAGAGCAGCTCGCCGGCCTCGGGCAGGCCGCCGGCGACCACGTCGAAGATGGTCTGGCCGGAGGCCTCGGGCAGATCCTGGGCGAGCACGCCGATCTTCAACCCAGGGGCCCGCCAGATGTTGCCACCATCGGCCAGGATCTCGCCGGCCACCAGCTTGAGCAGCGTCGACTTGCCGGTGCCGTTGCGCCCCACCAGGGCCAGGCGCTCACCCTTTTCCAGCACCAGGTCGGCACCGTTGAGCAGCACATGGGTACCATAGGCCAGTTGCAGCTGTTCCAGACGTAGCAGGGTCACGCGCGCACCTCATCCGATCTCGAAGGCGGCTAGTGTATCGCAACTGAGACCCGCCGTGGCCCTGCCGCCATGGTGACGGCCGTCGATCCCGAGTAAACTTCGCCGCGCCCCGGCCATCATGACCAAAGGAGTTGCGCCTTGGCTGCACCGACCGACACCTTCGATGACGTCCTGCCCGAAGCGTTGCGCTTGCGCGCCGCGGCCCCGCTGGTCGATATCGGCGCCAACCTGACCCACGAGAGCTTCGCCCGCGACCTCCCGGCGGTACTCGGCCGCGCCCGGGCGGCCAATGTCACCACCCTGATCCTTACCGGTACCGACCGCGAACATGCCGAGCAGGCGGTGGCGATGGCCCGCCAGTTCACCGAACCAGGTCTGGCCCTGTTTGCCACCGCCGGGGTGCATCCCCACGACGCCAGCCGCTGGGATGCCGGCCTGGCGGCCGCCATGGCCGGCCTGCACCGCCAGCCCGAGGTGGTGGCGGTAGGCGAGTGCGGGCTCGACTTCAATCGCAACTTCTCCCCCCCCGCCGAGCAGGAGCAGGCCTTCGAGGCCCAGTTGGCCCTCGCGGTGGAGAGCGGCAAGCCGCTGTTCATCCACGAGCGCGACGCGGGCCGACGCATGCGCGAGATGCTGCACGCCTGGCGGGACGACATCGGCGACGCCGTGGTGCACTGTTTCACCGCCGACCGCGATACCCTGTTCGGCTACCTGGATCTCGACCTGCATATCGGCCTGACCGGCTGGCTGTGCGACGAGCGCCGCGGCCATCACCTGCGCGAGCTGGTCGGCGAGATTCCCCTGAACCGCCTGATGGTGGAAACCGACTGCCCCTACCTGCTGCCGCGCAATTTACCTGCCAAACTCAAGGGCAGGCGCCATGAACCTGCGCTGCTGCCGTGGATCGTGCGGGAGATCGCCCACTGGCGCGGCATCGGCGAGGAAGCACTGGCTAACGCCACCAGCGACACCGCGCGAACCTTCTTTCGTCTGCCGGCCGCCCCGCAACCGATACACCAGGAGAACTGATCATGTCCGACCTGCCCGGCTTTATCGCCGTGGAGACCGGCGAGGATGGCGGTCTACCGTTGGCCATCGCCTGGACGCTGCCCGACGGGCGCGTCAAGCACACCCTGATCCAGCCCGAGGACGACTGGCTGGACGCCGAGCTGATCTCGCTGGGGGAGTACAGCCTGGAGGAGCTCAACAGCATGGGCGTGAGCCCGCTGGACGTGATCCGAGAGCTGGAGAACGACCACTTCAGCGCCACCCTCTACACGGCGGGCGTCAGCGACGACGAGGCCGCCCTGTCGCGGCTGTTCGACACCTATGGGCTCGACCCCTTCGTGGAACTGGCCCCCGCCGAGAGCCTCTACAACGGCATCCCCCCCGGCGACTGGTCCCGGGCCCGCGGCGAGCTGTTCGGCGAGCTGGGGTTGGAGCCGCTGCGACCGGAGCACGAGGTGGAGGTGATGCTTCACCTCCACCAGCGAATGAGCGGCACCGACGACGAGGCCTGAGGCGGCGTCACGCGTCCCCCAGCAGCGCCCTGGCGCGTTCGACGATCTGAACCCGGGAGGGCAGCGTCAGGGTGGCCGCCGGCCCCAGCGGAATGAAGCTGTCTTCCGCCGTCAGCCGATGCAGGCGCTCACCGGCCACGCCCCGCTCCACCAGTCCGGTGATCAGCTCCTCGCTCGGCGAGCCCGAGCGACGACACTCGTCGACGATCAGCACCCGCGCGCTGCCGGCCACCGCCCGGTGCACGGCGTCGTGGTCGATGCCGGTCAGCCAGCGCAGGTCGATGATGCGCAGCCTCTGCCCCACCGGGTCGAGCTCCGCCGCTGCCTGACGAGCCAGGTAGACACCATTGCCATAGGTGACGATGGCCAGGTCGACGCCCTTTCCCCACTGCCCGAGTTCCCCCGGGGGCAGCCGATGTTCGGGCCCCGGATCGCTGAAGCACCAGCCATCATCGCCCTGCTCCAGCAGGTCGCGGGTGTGGTAGAGCGCGATCGGCTCGATGATGACCACCACCCGCTGCGCCTCGTCGGCCAGGCGTACCGCCTCCTGCAGCAGCCCCACGGCGTCGGCGGCATTTGACGGGCAGGCCACCAACAGCCCGGGGATGTCGCGCAACACGGCGATGGCGTTGTCGTTGTGAAAGTGGCCACCGAAACCCTTCTGATAGCCCAGCCCGGCGATGCGCACCACCATGGGGTTGGTGAACTGGCCACCGGAGAAGAAACTTAACGTGGCCGCCTCGCCGCGCAGCTGATCCTCGGCGTTGTGCAGGTAGGCCAGGAACTGGACCTCCAGAATCGGCACCAGACCGTTGTGGGCCAGGCCGATGCCGAGCCCCAGAATGCTCTGCTCGTCGAGCAGGGTATCGATCACCCGGTGAGGGCCAAATCGGGCCTGCAGCTTCTGTGTCACGCCGTAGACGCCCCCCTTGCGGCCGATGTCCTCGCCGGCCATCACCAGGTGGGGATGGCTGGCCATCAGACGCTGCAGGGCCTGGTTGAGCAGCTTCGCCAGGGGGCCCGGGACGGACGCCGTCTCGACCTCGACGCGGCCCGTCAGTCGGCGCCCGGGACGCGAGGGCGGCACGATGCTGGCCATCACCTCGGCGGCCGAGACCAGCTTCGGGCGGCATATCGCTTCCTCGGCAAGCCTGGTCACCTCCTCGCCGATTCGACGATAGCGAGCGGCGATCTCGTCCCGCGACAACACCCCGTGGCGGCGCAGCAGCCCGGCGCTGAACAGCAGCGGGTCGCGAGCCTCCTCGGCGGCGATGCGCGACGCGGAGAGATAGGCCTGCTGGGCATCGGAGCCCGCATGGCCGAACAGCCGCACGCAGCGCATATGCAGGAACACCGGCTGCTTGCGGTGGCGCGCGATGTGAACGGCCTCCCGGGCAGCGCGCCAGGTGTCGAGCAGGTCGAGGCCATCGCAGGCCAGGTAGTGGAAGCCAGGGCGGGCTCGCATGCTGGCCTCGATCCAGCCGGCCGGCGTCGGCGTGGAAATGCCGATGCCGTTGTCCTCGCAGACCATCACCAGCGGCAGCGGCGCCCCCTGGAAGGCCGCCCAGCCAGCGGCATTCAGCGCTCCCTGGGCGGTGGAGTGGTTGAAGGAGGCATCGCCGAAACTGCACAGCACCAGGCTGTCAGCGGGCCACTCGCCGCCGCCCCCCAGGCGCCGCCACAGCCCCAGGCTGTGGGCCGCCCCCACTGCCTTGGGCAGGTGGGAAGCGATGGTGCTGGTCTGGGGCGGCATGTTGAGCGTCCTGGAACCCAGCACCTTGTGGCGCCCGCCGGAGATCGGGTCATCGCGGGACGCCACGAAGCTCAGCAGCAGGTCCCACAGCGGCGTCTGGCCGGCCACCTGACGGCTGCGCTCGATCAGGAAGGCAGCATCGCGGTAGTGCAGGAAGGCGGGATCACTCGGGCGCAGGGCGCGGGCGATCGCCGCATTCCCTTCATGGCCGGCGCTGCCGATGGTGTAGAAGGCCTCACCCCGGGCCTGCAGCCGGCGAGCCTGGAGGTCCAGGTGGCGGCTCATCAGCTGGGACTCGAACAACTCGGCCAGCGCCTCGGCAGGCAGAGCCACCTCGTCGAGACTTCGGTCGCGCTCGGTCGCGGGCCAGCGGTCCTGGTCGAGGGCGTCGAGAAAGCGCTGTTCCTGGGGCAGCGGGTCGAGGGAAGCGAAGGAGGAGGTGGCCACGGCGGACTCCGGCTGCCAGGGGGAACGCCTTCAGCCTAGCCGACTTCTCCCGGCACGGTCGACAACGCTCATGCCGGCACTTCGCCCGCGGGCGCCAAGAGGCACCCTCCCGCGGCGATGGCGGCCTCGAGGCTGGCGCCCTCCCAGTAGAACGCCTGCAGGGCAAGCCGGAAGGCGGCGGCGCGGCGCGGCAGCCCCTCGCGCTCATAGCGCTCGGACCGAGCCTCGACCCGCGCACGGAAGGCCTCGCGGCCAACCTCGACGCCGCCGAGGTTGTCGACGCTGACATGGAAGACCCGCCCGCAGGCCTCGGTGAACAGCCTCTCCAGCGCCTGGGGGGCCACCTCCACCGCCTCGAAATCCCGCTGTTCATCTGCATCACGCCCGTCGGGCAGGTACCAGTAGCCGTAATCCTCCCACTGACGGCGACGCTCGCCGGCGATGCACCAGTGGCTGATCTCGTGCAGCGCGCTGGCGTAGAAGCCCCGCGCGAAGACCACCCGGTGGAAAGGGGTGATGGCATCGGCCGGCAGGTAGAGGGGCTCGTCGGCGCCGCGCACCAGACGAGTGGCGAAGGTCTCGTGGAAGAGGCCGTCGAACAGGGCGATGACATCCTCGAGTCGGTGAGTCACGCAGGCTCCATGGGCGAAGGGTGGACACCATTATAGGCGCCTGGCGGTGCGGGCCAAACCCCCTGCGCATTGCTATAGTGAGCGGCTTCCCCGACCTGTCCGAAAGATCGACCGCATGGAGCGCCCGACCTTGTTCAGTCCTATCGCCCGCCTGCTCGCGACGGGCCGCGGGGAAACCCGCCCACTGCTGGCCCTGACGCTGCCGATCTGCGGCGCCCAGCTGGCCCAGGCCGGCATGAGCGTGGCGGACGTGATGATGACCGGCCGGCTCAGCGCCACCGACCTGGCTGCCGTCTCGGTGGGCTCGAGCGTGTGGATGCCGCTGATGCTGTTCATGACCGGCACCCTGATGGGGCTGACGCCCATCGTCGCCCAGCTGATGGGGGCCCGGCGCCTGACCGAGATTCGACCCAATGTGCATCAGGCGCTTTGGGTGGCACTGGTCCTGGGCGTGGTCGCGGCGGCCCTGCTGTGGTTTGCCGTCCAGCCGATCTTTGTGCTGATGGCGGTACCCGAAGAAGTAGCCAGGCGCTCGACGGCCTACCTGGCGGCCGTCGCCTTGGGCATGCCCGGTGCAGCGCTGTTCCAGGCGCTGCGCGCCTTCTCCGACGGCATGAACCACACCCGCCCCTCGCTGTGGATCAGCCTGGTCGGTCTGGCGGTCAATATTCCCAGCAACTACGTGCTGATCCACGGGGGCGACGGCCTCACCGCCCTGTTCGGTGACTGGCTGCCGGCCTGGGTGCAAGCGCTGCCGGCGCTGGGCGCCCTGGGCTGCGGTATCGCCACGGCGCTGTCGCTGTGGATCATGTGCCTGGCCATGGTCCTCTACACACGCCGCGCCCGGGCTTACCGCGAGGTGTCGCTGTGGCACTCCCCCTCCCTGCCGCACCTGAAGGTGATCGGTGAACTGCTCCATGTGGGCGTGCCCATCGGCGTGGCGATCTTCGTCGAGGTCACCCTGTTTACCGTGATCGCGCTGCTCATCGCCAGCCTGGGCGAGATCACCGTGGCGGCCCACCAGATCGCGCTCAACTACACCTCGATCCTCTTCATGCTACCGCTCTCGCTGAGCATGGCGCTGACGGTAAGGGTCGGCAACACCTTGGGGCAGCAGCGGCCGGCCCATGCCCGCCAGGTGGCCGCCTTCGGCATCGCCGCAAGTGTGCTGGTGGCACTGCTCAACAGCGCCCTGCTCTGGGTTACTGCGGAATCGGTGATCGGCCTCTATACCCTCGACACGGCCGTGCAACGTCTGGCCCTTTCACTGGTCCTACTGGCCATGATCTTCCAGCTTTCGGATTCCTTGCAGGTGAACCTGGCCGGCGCCCTGCGCGGCTATCGGGACACCCGCATTATCATGTTGATCACCTTGGCCTCCTACTGGCTGGTCGGTCTGGCAGGTGGCCACTGGCTGGGGACCCGCGGGTTTCTCGGGATCATCGAACCAATGGGCGTTCACGGCTACTGGATCGGCCTGATCGGCGGCCTCACCGTAGCGGCGGCTCTGCTCGGCGAGCGTCTCAGGCGGATCAGCCGAGCAGCGGAGGAGGGCAGACACGATGCGCTGGGCATCCGTTAACAGAGGCCTCGTCACTCTGCTGATCGCGGGACTAGGTGGCCTGCTGACCGCCTGTGGCAGCGGCGGCGACAGCAATGACCTGCTCATCGACTACCAGCGCGACCTGGCCCGGCGCCTGGACCTGGCGCCCCCCTCACCGGCCAGCCCCGACAATATCGGCGCCTTTCCCGGCCAGCGTGAACGCCTCGTGACGATCCCCGAGACCCGCGAGGGCATGCTCAACGTCTTTGCCCTGCGCGAGTGCCATATCACCACCCTCGTCGCGGAGCGCAACAGCACCCTGGGCAGGGTCGCACCGGCCAGCCAGGTGTGGCGCTATGAGCTGACGCTGTGGCAGCGCCTGACCGATTGTCTGGCGAGCGAGGTGCCCGAGCGACTTGCCGAGGCGGACCGCGAGAGACTCGAACGCCTGGCTGCCACCAAGACGGAGCAGCTTCCCCGGGCGGCCTGGAACGGCCTGTTCGGTTCCGACGAGTGGGCAGGCAGCTTCTCCCGGGTGAGTTCGCCCCTGCCCCTGGACGCCCTGGCGCCACCCGAGGCACAGCTGGAATCGCTCGTCTATCTGCAGGCGTTGACCAAGGCCGCATCGCATGACGCTCCGACACCCGACCTGGAGGCCCTGGAGAGACACCTGCGCGCCCTCGACCAGCGCCCCTACACCGCCGAGTTGCTGCGCACCCTGACGCTGGCGACCCAGCGCCTGGACGAGGCCTCCTCCCTGGCTGAGCGTGCCCTAGCGCGCCATGACGGCTGCCTCACGCCCGCCCTGGAGGAGGTCGAGCACGATAAGTCCCTCGCTCGGTGGCTCGAGGCGCTCGAGGGCGCGGCACATGTCTGGCTGGCCGGGCTCGAGCCTCTCTTCGACTCGCTGGACTCCCCCCCCGATGCGGTCAGCGCCTACCAGCGAGAATGGCTCTCGCGTGAGTATCCGCCCGCCCCCCTCCCCGCCTTCGAGGCCGCCCGGCACCACCACCAAGCGCTGCGTCAGGCCCTGGCATTCCGCTGCCGTTGAGAGTACGGGAAACGCCGCAGGGTTTAACCTCCCCCACCGTCTGTGCTATTGGTGAGAGCGAGAGTGACGCAGTGCGCTTCCGTGCGGTCCGTGGAGCCCGGCTCCTCGCGCCGATGCCGTGATCACGCAGCATGTGGAGAGACGTCATGGGAATCCCGCTGTCAAACCGCCCCGCCCAGGTCATCGACCTGGAAACGATGCGCCAGCGTCTGCTGGCCAGGCGTCGCCTGATTCGCCTGGCTCCCGAGTTGGATGGCCTCGAAATGGTCTATCGCCTCGCCTCGAGCCCAGATACCCTCTACGGCATGCCACTGCTGGCCTGGGGGCTGAGCGAGGATGGCGAAGTGGTCGGAATGGTGCCCTGGATGGAGGCGCTGACCGCTTGCCATCGCCTGGATGACCCGGAGCACGGCAGCTTCGTCGGCTATCGCGACCCCGAGACCGAGGAACTGTTCGAACAGGCCCCGGAACACAAGGTGTTCGAACTCGAGCACGCCGCGGCCTACTTCGACTACGAGGAGACAGAGCAGGTCACCCTCATCCAGCAGATCCCCGAAACCCAGGGCACTCACGCCCTGTGCATGGACGAGGGGGATGCACCCTGGCAGCTCAAGCAGGTCTTCGGCTGGCGGCTCTACAGCGATGGCGCCGTCGAGGCGTTGCTGGCCGACGAACGGCTGATCGAGTCGACCCCGATCCTGCCCGGCGACCCCTGCCTCTACCCCGGCCATAGCCGCCACCGCGTGGTCTACTTCTTCCAGCGCCAGATCGCCAACCGCATCCGTCGCGAGGATCCCGCCACACTCGAGGCGCTGGCCCTGATGGTGATGCCGGAGGCCGACGACCCTTTACGGGGCTGATCCCCGCGGGACAGGATTAGCCCAAACGGATAAAGTAGCGGTAGCTGCCCTCGAGCTCCTCCTGGCGAATCAGCTCATGGCCCAGAAACTGGCAGAATTTCGGCACGTCTCGGGTCGTTGCCGGATCGCTGGCAATGACCTTGAGTACTTCACCTGCGCGCATGTCACGCACCTTGTTGTGCATCAGCATGATCGGCTCGGGGCAGTAGAGCCCGGTGGTGTCGAGCTCGACCTGAAAGTCGGGAGCCGCCTCGGGCAGGACGTCACGGGAATCAACCATCGATGGCCTCGTCGTTGGGATCAACACTGTTGGGAGCAAGCTAGATGATCAAGATCATTATCGAACGTCGGATCATGCCGGGGCTCGAGGAGGAGTACGAGCAGGCCGCTCGTGAAGCCATGCGCCAGTCCCTCGGCGCGCGGGGCTTCGTGGGTGGCGAGAGCCTCGTCGAACTCGGCCACAGCGACCGACGTCTGATGATCACCAAGTGGCGCGACCTTCGCGCCTGGAAGGAATGGTACACCAGCGAGGAACGTTCCCGGGTGATGCAGCGCCTGCTGCCGCTGCTCACCGAGGAGGAGCGCATTCGCATCTACGAGCCCACCACTCACTGACCCGGGCGGCGAGCGACATCCGGGCGCTCGCCGAGCAATCCATGGGCGGGAGCCCAAGGGGACTAATCCCGCAGCCGCACATGAACCGTCACCTCCTCCCGGTCGTGGTAGAGGTGACGGCAGCCAACCTCCGCGGCCACCCCCGTACTGTCCAGCGCCTCCTCCAGGCGAGCCAGACAGCTCGCCACTTCTGGCCAGCGGCGCTTCATCGGCAGCTTCAGGTTGAATACCGCCTCGCGGCACCAGCGCCGCACCAGCCAGCGCTCCACCATGGCCTCCACCCGCGACGGCTTGTCGACGATATCGCACACAAGCCAGTCGAGCCGATAGGGCGGCTTCCATACGAAGCCATCCTCGCGCAGGTGTTCCACCTGCCCGGTGGCCATCAGCGCCTTGTCCATGGGACCGTTGTCGATGGCATAGACATGCATGCCTCGATGCACAAGCTGCCAGGTCCAGCCGCCGGGAGCCGCTCCCAGGTCGGCGGCCTGCATCCCCTCTGCCAGGCGGGTGTCCCATTCCGGCCGCGGTACGAACTCGTGCCAGGCCTCCTCGAGCTTCAGGGTCGAGCGACTCGGGGCCGACCTGGGAAAGCGCAGGCGACGGATTCCCCCCGGCTGCTCGCTGCGATTCCCGGGGAAACTGATGCCGAGCTGGACGCAGTCACCGGCGCTCCACAGCAGGTGCAGGCGTCGCCCGCCGGCCTTTCGGCGCAACGCACCGCGCTTGGTGAGCAGCGACTCCAGCGGGCGTGACAGCGCCTTGGCCAGGCCGACCAGCGCCTTGCCGTCGTTGGTGTCCGGCGTCTCATGCCAGATGCTCTCGAAGCTCCAGGCGGACTCGACCACCTGCTCGGTGATCGGTGAGAGACGGTCTTCCCGCTCCAGCGACAGCGGCGGCATCGCCACCAGACTCTGGCGAGCGAAGACCAGCCCGCGAAGTGGCAGGGCCCGATGCAGGCCGTTGGCCGGCTCCTCATCCGCCAGACAGAAACGCACGAAGCCGCCTCCCATCCCCAGGATGACCTTGCCTGTCCAGCCTGTCTCACCGGCCTTGTCGGCGACCTCCTCGGCCAGGTCACGCTCGAATCCGGGACGGCAGTAGAGCAGCAGCTCCGACGGCACCCGGCTCAAGCGCCACCTCCCTGTCGCCCGTCACGCAACTTGTCCTCGACGTCCTGAAGCTGCACGTTCAAGGCGTTGGTGGAGATCTGGATTTCCCAGAGGGAATAGACCAGCGACACCGAGAGCGTCACCAGACTGACGCCGAACAGGACCATGCCGGTGAGCTCCAGCGACAGGAAGAGAGCAAACATCGACAGGGTGCAGAGCAGGAAACTGAGGACACCGGCCAGCTGCATTCGCTTGGTCAAGGAGATCCGCCGGCGCAGCAACAGGATCTGACGCGTGTTGGCCTCCTGATGCCGGTTACGCTCCTCATCGGCCAGCTTGCGAATCAACTGGGCAAGCACCAGGAAGCGATTGGTATAGGCCAGCAACAGCAGCGAAATGGCCGGAAACAGTAGCGCCGGCGTTGTCAGGGTCAAGGGGGAGTCTCCGCAGCGAATCGAGTCGTCCATGATACCAGCGGGGCGGCTCCCGGCACGAGGCACACTTATCGTTTAATTATCATCTATGAGATTTAATTAATGCTATTATTTGGTGCGCACCAATCCATCAATTTCAAGCCTGTTCGGTTCATATCAATGTCTAACCAGCGCATAGCCCATACAGTTGCTGCATAATGGTGCATTGCTTTATATTGTCACCCCATTGGAAATCGCTTCCAGGCTGTCCGCCCGATCGGCGGACACGGAGTCACCTTGTCACACAGGAACATACCGATGCCCTACGTTCATGACACCCTCGAAGGCCTTCGCAAGAGTAGTCCCGCCCAGAACGAGTTCTACCAGGCCGCCGAGGAAGTCCTCGAGTGTCTGCGCCCACTATTCCAGCGCAGCCCTTACTATCATGACCACAGCATCATCGAGCGCATCGTCGAGCCCGAGCGCCAGATCATGTTCCGTGTCTGCTGGACCGACGACGATGGCAAGGTGCAGGTCAACAAGGGTTACCGCGTGCAGTTCAACTCCGCCTTGGGCCCCTACAAGGGCGGCCTGCGCTTCCACCCCAGCGTCACCTCGGGCACCATCAAGTTTCTGGGCTTCGAACAGATCTTCAAGAATGCCCTGACCGGCCTTCCCATCGGCGGCGGCAAGGGTGGCTCCGACTTCAACCCCAAGGGCAAGTCCGACGGCGAGATCATGCGCTTCTGCCAGTCCTTCATGACCGAGCTGCATCGCCATATAGGCCCGACCACCGACGTTCCCGCCGGCGACATCGGCGTGGGCGCCCGCGAGATCGGCTACCTGTACGGTCAGTATAAGCGCCTTACCGGCCGCTATGAGGGTGTGCTCACCGGCAAGGGCCTGAACTGGGGCGGCTCACTCGGTCGCAAGGAAGCTACAGGCTACGGTGCGGTCTACTTTGCCCAGAGCATGCTGGAAGCACGCGGCGAAAGCATCGAAGGCAAGACCTGCCTGGTCTCCGGTGCCGGTAACGTGGCCACCTACACCATCGAGAAGCTCTACGAACTGGGCGCCAAGCCGATTACCTGCTCCGACTCCCGCGGCACCATCCACGACTCACGCGGCATCGACCTGGACCTGCTCAAGGAGCTCAAGGAGGTCAAGCGTGCCTCTCTCGAGGAGTACCTGGCCAAGCACCCAGAGGCCAGCTACATCCCCACCAGCCACTACCCGGAGGATGGCCATGCCGTCTGGCGCATCAAGGCCGATGCTGCCTTCCCCAGCGCCACACAGAACGAACTGACCGTGGCCGACGCCCGTGCACTGCTGAACAACGGCGTGACCTGCATCAGCGAGGGCGCCAACATGCCGTCTACCGCTGACGCCGTCGACCTCTTCCTGGAAGCCAGGATTGCCTATGGCCCCGGCAAGGCCGCCAATGCCGGCGGCGTAGCCACCAGCCAGCTCGAGATGGCCCAGAACAGCAGCATGGAGCAGTGGCCGCTGGAGAAGGTGGACGCCAAGCTCAAGGAGATCATGGCCAACATCCACAGCCAGTGCGCCGACACCGGCGAGGAGTTCGGCGAGCCGACCAACCTGGTGCTGGGCGCCAATATCGCCGGCTTCCGCAGAGTGGCTGACGCCATGATCGAACAGGGAGTGGTGTAACCCCTCCCCTTCACGGCAAGTCATCAGAACAAAAAGGCCCGGGCTATAAAGCCCGGGCCTTTTCCCTGGTTGCCCTCCAACAACTCTGGTTGGGACGACCTGGCAGTGATCCCAGATACACCGACAGCCGGTCTCTAGCGAGCCCCGGGCCGAAACGCGAAACGCCCCGCGCCCTTTCGGCAGCCCAGAAACGACGAAACCCCAGCCATTGGGCTGGGGTTTCTGAAAAGGTGCCTGACGATGACCTACTCTCACATGGGGAGACCCCACAC
>NZ_JACUUD010000097.1 GCF_014859505.1 Halomonas sp. | reverse complement strand
GCAGGCGCCCGCTTTCGCGATGCACCGGCAAGGAGAACAACTTGCGAAACATCATCTATATCATTGGCCTGATCGTCGTGGTGCTGTTCATCCTGTCCGTGCTTGGACTGCGCTGATTTGCATCCGCTATCGTCGCCGCTCCGGTCCTGACGGCTGCGCAACGACACTTCGACTTCACTGACTCAACCCCCGAGCAGCATGCCCTCGACGAGGGCGTGCAATTCTTGCTGGAACTGTCCACCGGGTGACGGTGGGTGGGGGTCGGCGGTGATGGCGATGGATATCGCCCGCTCGGGAATGACGTACAGCGCCTGGCCGCCGAAGCCGCGGCCGTAGTAAACGCGCTCCCCGGCCAGTTCGGTGACAAACCAGCCGTAGCCATAGCCGTCGCCGGTCCACTGCGAGGTGCCGCGGGGCTGCCAGGAGGCCTCGACCCAGCCCTTCGGCAGCACACGTCGGCCGTCGATGACGCCGTCCAGGCGATAGAGCTCGCCGATCCTCACCAGCGCCCTCGGCGAGAGCCGCATGTCGTTGCCGCCGAAGTAGACCCCCTGGGGATCCCGGGGCCAGGCGGGTATGGCGATGCCCAGGGGCTCACCCAGCAGCCGCCGGGCCAGGGCCAGGGTGCTCTCGCCGCCGGCGCGAGTCAGCGCCGCCGAGAGCAGATGGCTCGAACCCGTGGAGTAGAGCATCCGGCCGCCCGGCTCATCGACGAAGGGGCGCGACAGGGCGTCGCGCACCCAGTCGGGGCTTGCCACCCAGCCGCCGTAGTTGGCGCCGGAGGTACGCTCGAGCCCGGCCTGCAGCGACAGCAGGTGACCGATGGTGATCTTTCGGACCCGCGGGTCGGCCCCGACCGGCACTCGGGAGCCGAGCAGTTCCGCCACGGGCTGGTCGGGGGAGTCGATCACGCCCTCCTGGATGGCGGCGCCGACCAGGGCCGCCAGCACCGTCTTGGAGAGCGACTTGATGTTGGCGGGCCGGTCGACCCCGGGCCCGGCATAGGCGCGCTCGAATCGGATCTCCCCACCCTCTGCCACCACCACGGCGTGCAGGCGCTCGAGGCGTGCGGCCTGGGCGTCGAGGTGCTCCAGACCGGCCTGGCCGAGCAGCGGCGGGCGTGAGGTCTCGTCGGCCTGCGCATGGCATGCCGCGACAACAGCCAGCATAATGACCGCCCCCAGCAGGAGGCGAAGGGCATTCAGGTGGCGCAGGGTCGGCATCGGGATTCCTTGTCCGCTTGGGTGGGCCCGATATTCGAGGCGCCGGCGGCCGCTGGGTTCCCTCACCCCATCCTTTATTGCCAGCGAGAGACCATGGCCAAGTTCGAATTGATCGGTACCGCAAGCATCCCCGGCAAGGGCAGCGAGCTGCGGCTGCTGCAGCGCAACGACGAGTTCTCCATTCGCATCGCCGGGACCCCGGGGGAGCTGATGAACACGCGCCTCCACGGCTCCGAGGATTCCCTGGCCGAGCTGGCCTGCCAGCGGATCGCCGACCGCCCCGGCGCCCGGGTGCTGGTGGGTGGCCTGGGCATGGGGTTTACCCTGGCCGCGGCGCTGGCCGGCCTGGGCGAGGACGCCGAGGTGGTAGTGGCTGAGCTGGTGCCGGGCGTGGTGGAGTGGAACCGTGGCCCGCTCGGCGCCGCCGCCGGCTATCCGCTGAACGACCCGCGCACCCGGGTCAGTCTGGGTGACGTGGGCGAGCTGCTGCGCCGCGAGCCCGGCGGGTTCGACGCGATCATGCTCGACGTGGACAACGGTCCCGAGGGGCTGACCCGGCGCGAGAACGACTGGCTCTACTCCCCCAAGGGGCTGGCCGCCGCCCAGCAGGCGCTCCGCCCGGAAGGCGTTCTGGCGGTGTGGTCGGCGGGGCAGGATCCGGCCTTCACCGAGCGCCTGCGCAGGGTCGGACTGCTGGTCGAGACGGTCACGGTTCGCGCCCATCGACCCGGCAAGGGAGCCAGGCACTGCATCTGGCTGGCCTATTGAGATGGTGACGCAAGAGGGACGAGACATGAGTGACAGGGATGCCGGTGAGCGGCTCTCCAAGCGGCTGGCCCGGGAGCTGCCCTGTTCCCGTCGCGAGGCCGAGCTCTACATCGCCGGTGGCTGGGTGAAGGTCGATGGGCGTACCGTCGAGGAGCCCCAGTTCAAGGTCGGCGATCAGCCCGTCGAGCTGACCCCTGGCGCCATGCCCCGGGAGATTCCGCCGGCCACGCTGCTGTTCAACGCGCCGGTCGACATCGGCGCCGGTGAGGTCAAGTCACAAGGTGAGGACCTGGCCAGGCGGCTGATCCGCAAGGCCACCCACTGGGACCAGGATCCCGCCGGTCAGGCACCCCTCAAGGCACACTTTCGTGGTCTGGCGACGCTGCTGCCGCTGGCCCTCGGCGAGGAGGGACTGCTGGTGTTCACCCAGGACCGCGGCGTGGCGCGCCGGCTCGACGAGGGTCGTGCGCGTCTCGAGGAGGAGTGGCAGGTGGAGGTGATCGGCAGCCTGGACGAGCGCCAGCTGGCGTCGCTGCGGGATGGCTCGGCGGTGCCCGGACGGCGGCTGGCACCGGGCAAGGTCAGCTGGCAGAGCGAGACACGCCTGCGCTTCGCGCTGAAGGGCATGGTGCCCGGCCAGCTCGAGCTGATGTGCCGGTCCGTGGGGCTGACCGTGGTCGCCACCCGGCGGCTGCGCATCGGCGGGGTGTCGCTGGGTCGGGTGCCGCTCGGCGAGTGGCGCTTTCTGAGACCCGGGGAGCGTTTCTGAGCGTTGAGCCGAGCGGGGGACGGTGCCTTTCCCCTGGGTGGCCTGCTCTGTATGCTGAGTTCTTGGTAGGCTGGATTTGAAGTAGGCTTGATTCGAAGTGCTTGGCCGTTCGGCCCATGCCGGCCGGTCCCGATCCCCAGGTTGAATCAGAGAGGATGCATCCATGTCGGAAACCTCCCAGACGTCACCGTTCAAGGATAATCGTGTCAGGGGGCTGGCAGGCGTCGCCGCCGTCGCCGTCATCTGGGCCATCGTCGCCCAGTCCAACTCCGGCTCCCATCGCGAGGCCCGTGAGGCCCTGGAATCAGAACTCGCCGCACTGGAGTCTCGTAACCAGGCCCTGGTCAGCCAGCTCGATGAGCGCGATGAAACCGGCGAGGAGATCGAGGCGCTGCAGGCGCGCCTGGCCGGGCTCGAGGAAGAACGCGATGCCGCCGAGGCTGCCATGGCCGAGGAGCAGGCCGAGGCCCGCGCCGAGCTGGAGCGCCTTAACGAGGCGATCGGCGAGGCCGAGACGCAGCTCGAGGCCCTCACCGATCAGCGCACTGCCCTCCAGGAGGAGATCGAGGCCCTCGAGGCGCAGCAGGCCGAGCTCCAGGCGTCCCTAGAGGCGCTGGGTGAGGAGGTCGAGGCCGTGAAGCAGGCCCGCGACGACGCCGATGCCGCCCGCCAGGACGCCGAGCAGGCCCGCCAGGAGACGGAAGCCGCTCGGCAGAAGGCCGAGGAGGCGCGCCAGCAGGCGGTTGACGTCCGTGAACAGGCCGAGGTGGCCCGCGATGAGGCCGATGCGGAGCTGGCAACGCTGCGCGAGCGGGTCGAGGAGACCGAGGTGCAGCTGGCCGGCGCCGAGGCCGAGCTCGAGGAGCGCCACGCCTACCTCGAGGCCCTCGAGGAGGAGATCGAGGCGCTGGAGATCTGGCGCGACGAGGTGGCCGAGGAGGTCGGCCAGGCACGCGACGAGCGCGACGGCGCTCGCGCCGAGGTGCAGGAGGCCCGCGCCGAGCGCGATGACCTGATGATCGCCATCGGTATCGGCCGCGACGAGGTCGCCACCATCGAGGCCGAGGCGGAGCGCCGCGAGCAGCAGCTCGAGCGCCTGGAGGCCCAGCTGGCCACCTGGCGCAGCGAACTGGCCGACCTGGAGACCAGCGTCACTACCGAGGAGACCGAGACCGACGAGGAGTAATCATCCCCTCGGGATGATGCCAATGCGACGGCGGGCCTCGGCCCGCCGTTTGCCGTCGGGGGAACCGGGACGGCGCCAGGCCTCATGGGTATACTGGCCCGACAGCGCGGGGCGACAACGTTCAGCCCCGACCGATAACAAGCGAGAGGAGCAGTCCGTGATCGAAGGGGTCAAGCATATCGTCGCCGTGGCATCCGGCAAGGGCGGGGTGGGCAAGTCCACCGTGACCGTCAACCTGGCGCTGGCCATGGCCGCAGAAGGCTACCGGGTGGGCATCCTGGATGCGGATATCTATGGCCCGAGCCAGGCCCAGATGCTGGGCGTGGGTGAGGGGGTGCGTCCCCAGTCCGCCGGCGAGAACCGCATGCTTCCGCTCGAGGCCCATGGCCTCCAGGCGATGTCCATGGCCTTCATGGTCGATGTGCGCGAGCCCATGGTGTGGCGGGGCCCCATGGTCGCCGGCGCTTTCCAGCAGATGCTGACCCAGACCCGGTGGGACAATCTGGACTTCCTGTTCATCGACATGCCGCCGGGCACGGGGGACATCCAACTCACCCTGGCCCAGAAGGTGCCGGTGGATGGCGCGGTGATCGTCACCACGCCCCAGGACATCGCCCTGCTGGATGCCCGCAAGGGCATCGAGATGTTCCGCAAGGTCAATGTGCCGGTGTTCGGCGTGGTGGAGAACATGAGCCTTCACGTCTGCTCGAACTGCGGTCACGCCGAGCCGATCTTCGGCGAGGGCGGCGGTGAGCGCATCGCTAATGAGTACGAGACACGCCTTCTGGGGAGGCTGCCGCTGGCGCTTTCCATTCGCGAGCAGGTCGACGGCGGGCGACCCACGGTGGTTGCCGAACCGGACGGCGAGGTAACCGCCACTTTCCGCGACATGGCTCGCCAGGTGGCGGAGCAGGCGCAGGGTCCGGCCGCCGAGGGGCCGAGCATCTCCTTCAGCGACTGAGCGAGGACGGCACCCAGGTGACGACCGTGCACGGGGCCGCTATCATGGCGGCCCCGCTGCCTGGTGCCCAGGCCCAAGACTTCACTTCAGCAGGAAACACCCCGATGAGCATCAAGTCCGACAAGTGGATCCGCCGCATGGCCGCGCAGGAGGGCATGATCGAGCCCTTCGAGGCCGACCAGGTTCGCTATGTGAACGATCGTCGGGTGATCTCCTACGGCACTTCCAGCTACGGCTACGACGTGCGCTGCGCCGATGATTTCAAGGTGTTCACCAATATCCACTCCGCGGTGGTGGACCCCAAGGCCTTCGACGACAAGAGCTTCGTCGATATCAAGGGCGATGTCTGCGTGATTCCGCCCAACTCCTTTGCCCTGGCGCGCACCGTGGAGTACTTCCGCATCCCGCGCAGCGTGCTGACCATCTGCCTGGGCAAGTCCACCTACGCGCGCTGCGGCATCATCGTCAACGTGACGCCGCTGGAGCCCGAATGGGAAGGTCACGTCACCCTGGAGTTCTCCAATACCACCAACCTGCCGGCCAAGATCTACGCCAACGAGGGCGTGGCCCAGATGCTGTTCCTGGAGTCCGACGAGGTGTGCGACATCTCCTACAAGGACCGCGGCGGCAAGTACATGGGGCAGCGCGGCGTGACGCTGCCCAGGACCTAGTTCCTGCGGAATCATCTGGCGCCAGGCGGCGCCCATCGCTTCAGGGTATCCGCACATAGCGCCCGGGGGCGTCATCCAGTGCGGGAAAGCGCTCGCTGCCGGGCGCCGGTGGGATGGTCTGACCGCTGGAGTGCTCGACCAGCCACTGCTGCCAGGCCGGCCACCAGGACCCCGCCTGCTCCGGCGTGCTCTGCAGCCAGGCTTGCGGGTCGAGAAAGCGCTCCCCCTGGTGCTGGGTGCGCAGACGGAAGCGGCGTTTCGGGTGGTCCGGCTCGCTGACGATGCCGGCATTGTGACCGCCGCTGGTGAGCAGGAAGGTCACTTCGTCGGCATTGGTGAGCAGGTGAATCTTGTAGACGGACTGCCAGGGCGCCACATGATCGGCGGTGGTGCCGACGGCGAAGATCGGCGCGCGTATGTCTTGGATTGCCACCGGGCGATGATCGACCTGATAGCGACCGCTGGCCAGGTCATTGTCGAGAAACAGCTGGCGCAGGTATTCGCTGTGCATGCGGTAGGGCAGCCGCGTGATATCGGCATTCCAGGCCATCAGCTCGTTCATCGGCTGGCGCTGGCCCAGCAGGTAGTCGTGCACCATTCTCGACCAGACCAGGTCGTTGGAGCGCAGGATCTGGAAGGCGCCGGCCATCTGGTGGCCGTCCAGGTAGCCCTGGTCCCACATCATGTTCTCCAGGTAGGCGACCTGACTCTCGCCGGTGAACAGCATCAGCTCGCCGGCCTCGGTGAAGTCCACCTGGGTGGCCAGGGTGGTGAGAGTTGCCAGGCGATCGTCGCCGTCGCGAGCCATGGCGGCGGCGGCGATGGAGAGCAGGGTGCCTCCCAGGCAGTAGCCGACGCCGTGAACTCGCGAGCTGCCGGTGATGTCGGTGACCACGTCCAGCGCCGCCATGGGTCCCAGCAGATGGTAGTCGTCCATGCCCAGATCGCGATCCTCCGAGCCCGGGTTGCGCCAGGAGATCATGAACACCGTATGGCCCTGGTCCACCAGGTACTCCACCAGCGACTTGCCGGGAGTCAGATCGAGCACGTAGTACTTCATGATCCAGGCGGGCACGATCAGCACGGGCTCGGCCTGGACCTGACGAGTGGTCGGCGCGTACTGAATCAGTTCCATCAGATGATTACGGTACACCACCTTGCCGGGGGTGACGGCCAACTGCTCGCCCAGCCGGAACGCCTCCGCTCCCACCGGGGGCTTTCCGGAAAGGGTACGCTCGTAATCTTCCAGGAAGTTCTGCCAGCCCTCGACCAGATTCCATCCGCCGGAGGCCAGGGTCGCATTCGCGATCTCGGGATTGAGCCAGGGGATGTTGGACGGCGAGGCGTGGTCCAGCAGCTGGCGCGTCACGAAGTTGATCACTCGCTCACGGGCGGGGGACACCCCCTCCACCTCGGTGGTGGCGTTGTGCCACCACTGCTGGGTCAGCAGGAAGGACTGATGGATCAGGTTGTAGGGCCACTGCTGCCAGGCATCATCGCGGAAGCGTCGATCCCGGGGCATGGGCTCGATGCAGGGCGGCGTCGCCGGATTCATGGCCAGGCGGCCAGCATACTGGGCGAAGCGGGTGGACTTGCGGGCAAGCTTTCCGGTGAGCTCCACCTGCTTGCCCGGCGATAGCGTCAGATGCGTCAGCCACTCGAAATAGACGCTGGCAAGCCCGGCGGGGGTAATCCCCGCCGTGACTCTCGCCAGGTTGGCCTTGAAGGCGCGATCCAGCGCGTGAGTGGCGTAGCCGCCGGGTTCGGGCCGCTCATCGGCTCCGGGAGACGGCGTGGGGAGTGCGGGCGGCGTGCGGGATTCAGGGGTCATGCGACTGCGCCTCCATGATGACGGGCAACTAGGGCTCACTCCCAGCCTAGCAAAACTCGCACGGCATCATGCTGTTCTGCTGTCACTCCTCGTCCAGTTCTTCTGCGGCGTCCGCGTGGGAGAGGCGCACGCCCTGAGGCGGCAGCGGCATGCCGTCCAGGGTGGCCCCGCCGGGGGTGAACTGCAGGCGACCCTCCAGGAACCACTTCACCGCGATGGGGTAGATCAGGTGTTCGCGAGCGTGCACCTTCTCCTTGAGGCTCGCCTCGGTCTCGCCCTCGGCCACGTCGACGGCCGCCTGGATCACCACCGGGCCGCCGTCGAGCTCCTCGGTGACGAAGTGTACGCTGCAGCCGTGCTGGGCCACGCCGTCGGCCAGGGCCCGGGCGTGAGTGTCGAGGCCCTGGTAGGCAGGCAGCAGCGAGGGGTGGATGTTGAGCATCCGCCCCAGGAAGCGCTGCACGACGCGCGCGGTGAGGATGCGCATGAAGCCGGCCAGCACGATCAGGTCCGGCTCGTGGCGCTCGATCACCTTGATCAGGGCGCTGTCGTAGGCCTCGCGGCTGTCATACTCGCGATGCGGCAGCACCACGGCGTCGATGCCGGCCTCCTTGGCGCGAATCAGGCCGTAGGCGGTGGGCTCGTTGGAGATCACCGCGACGATCTCGCCGCCAAGGCGGTCATGGGTCTGCTCGTCGATCAGCGCCTGCAGGTTGCTGCCGCTGCCGGAGATCAGCACCACCACCCGGCGGGCGCCTACCGGCTCCGAGGCGAAGTCGTTCAGGGTGTCGCTGGAAGCTCCGCTGTCGTTCATGCCTCGAGGTTCTCCAGCCGCACCCGGGGCTCATCGCCGTCCCGTGCGACGATCTCGCCGATGCGATGCACCGTCTCGCCCAGGGCCTGCAGGTGGGCCCGGGCCTGGTCGGCCTTCTCGGCCGGCACCACCACCACCATGCCGATGCCGCAGTTGAGTACCCGGTGCATCTCCTCCTCTGTGACGTTGCCCTGCTGCTGCAGCCAGTCGAACACCGCCGGGCGCACCCAGCTGGCCACGTCGACTCGGGCGGCGAGGCCTTCGGGCAGCACCCGGGGCAGGTTCTCGGTAAGGCCGCCACCGGTGATATGGGAGAGCGCATGGACCGGGACGCCGCTCTCCTTGATCAGCGACAGCAGCGGCTTGACGTAGATGCGGGTGGGCGCCATCAGGGCGTCGCCCAGGGAGGCGCCGTCGATGGCGGTATCGAGGCTGGCACCCGAGACCTCGAGGATCTTGCGGATCAGCGAGTAGCCGTTGGAGTGAGGGCCGGAGGAGGCGATGCCCAGCAGCACGTCGCCCTCGGCGACGCGCTTGCCGTCGAGGATCTCGGCCTTCTCCACCACGCCGACGCAGAAGCCGGCCAGGTCGTAGTCGCTGCCCTCGTACATGCCGGGCATCTCGGCGGTCTCGCCGCCGACCAGGGCGCAGCCGGCCTGCTCGCAGCCCGCGCCGATGCCGGTGACCACGTCGGCGGCGATGTCCACGTCGAGCCTGCCCGTGGCATAGTAGTCGAGAAAGAACAGCGGCTCGGCGCCGGCGACCACCAGGTCATTGACGCACATGGCCACCAGGTCGATGCCGATGGTGTCGTGACGACCCAGGTCCATGGCCAGGCGCAGCTTGGTGCCCACGCCGTCGGTGCCGGAGACCAGCACCGGCTCGCGGTAGCCGGCCGGCAATTCACAGAGGGCGCCGAAGCCGCCCAGCCCACCCATCACCTCGGGGCGGCTGGTGCGCTTGGCGACGTCCTTGATGCGGTCGACCAGGGCATTGCCGGCATCGATGTCGACGCCGGCATCCTTGTAGCTGAGCGAGGGGCGTGAAGAGGGGGAGTCGGTCATCTCGGGTCCTGTCGATAGGTCGTCGGCGTGGGTCGGCCATGCCGCCAGCACAGGCGTGGGGCAGGCTCGGGTGCTGAATCAAGATCGGATGCGGGATTGTAGCATCAAGACGTCGTGCAGGCAGCCGTGAGGGTGTCCCGGTGCGGCCCTGACAGGGAGAGAACGATGCGCAGAGAATGGTGGGTGCTGGCGGCGGCGGTGGCACTGGTGTGGCTGCTGCTGCGCCTCGAGGCGATGCTGATGCCCTTCATCGCCGGCATGATCCTTGCGTACCTGGCGGATCCGCTGGCCAACCGGTTGGAGCGCTGGCGACTGTCGCGGCCGCTGGCGGTCAGTGCGGTGTTCCTGATACTCCTGCTGATTCTGGCGTTAGGGTTGCTGGTGTTGATTCCGCTGCTGGTGCAGCAGCTGCGTCAGTTCGGTCAGATGATCCCGGGAATCTTCGAGTGGCTGGAGACGGTGCTGGGGCCGCAGATCCAGGCCTGGACCGGTTTCGACGTTGGCGGCGAGCTCGAGAACGTACAGGAGACAATGGCCGAGCACTGGCAGGATGCCGGGGGGTATCTGGCTCAGGTGCTCGGGCAGGTGGGCCGTTCGGGCATGGCCTTCGTCACCTGGGTGACCTATGTGTCGTTGATCCCGGTGGTGACCTTCTATCTGCTGCTCGACTGGAGCCGGCTGATGGCCAGCCTGCGCGACCTGCTGCCGCGGGGCTGGGAGGCCAACACGCTGCGCCTGGTCGGACGCTGCGATGAGGTGCTGTCGGCCTTTCTGCGCGGGCAACTGCTGGTGATGCTGAGTCTGGGGGTGATCTATGGCCTGGGGTTGACCCTGATGGGGGTGCGCTTCGGTGTGCTGATCGGGCTGATCTCGGGGCTGGCCAGCATCGTGCCCTTTCTGGGCTTCATCGTCGGGATCAGCATCGCGCTGGTGGTGGCCTTCTTCCAGTTCGGCTCCTGGCTGGCGCTGCTCGGTGTGGTGGCGGTGTTCAGCGCCGGCCAGGTGATCGAGAGCACGCTGCTGCAGCCCAAACTGCTGGGAGATCGTATCGGCCTGCATCCGGTGGCAGTCATCTTCGCCGTGCTGGCCGGCGGCAACCTGTTCGGCTTCACCGGGGTGCTGCTGGCGCTGCCGGCGGCGGCGGTGATCATGGTACTCTTGCGTGAACTCAACGAACGTTACAAGAACAGTACCTTGTACGATGCCACCCTGGCCCGACGCGACGACGAGGAGGCGCCATGAGCAGGGCCCCGGCGCAGCTGCCGCTGGGCGTCGGCCTGCGCGACGACGCCACCTTTGCCAACTACCATCCCGGGCCCAATGCCAGCCTGGTCGCTCGCCTGATGCAGCAGCTGGACGAGGGCGGCGAGCCCTATGTCTATCTGTGGGGCGGGGAGGGCGTGGGTCGCAGCCACCTGCTGCAGGCCGCCTGTCATGCCGCCTCGGATCGCGAGCTGCGAGCCCTCTATCTGCCCCTGGCCGAACTCGGCCACTTCCCGCCGCTGATGCTCGAGGAGATCGAGCGCCTCGATCTGGTGGCCATCGATGACATGGAGAAGGTGCTGGGGCGCAGGCGCTGGGAGGAGGCGCTGTTCCATGCCTTCAACCGCCTGCGTGATGCGGGCAAGCGCCTGGTGGTGGCAGCCGACGCCGCCCCCCGGCAGCTGCCGGTCACGCTGCCCGATCTCGCCTCGCGACTGACCTGGGGGGTCACCTTCCATGTTCAGGGGCTGGACGATGCCGGCTGCCTGGCTGCGCTGCAGCTGCGCGCCCGAGCACGCGGCATGGCACTGCCCGACGA
>NZ_JACUUD010000247.1 GCF_014859505.1 Halomonas sp. | reverse complement strand
TCGGGCGAGTGCCTCCTCCAGCGTTACCACCGCCTGCTGCACCTGGGACTGCACCAGGGATTCCATCGGCACCTCCTCGGGCGCCGGCCTCAACAGCAGCGCCCCCGATACCACGGCGCCGGCCAGGCTGACCGCCAGCAGGCCGTAAAGGGTCTTCCTGCCGCCCTTCCCTGTCCCGCGTTTGCGGCGATGCTGCGGCTCCGTCGGCTTGTGGTCGGGCGACAGCTCGGTAGGCTCACGCATCGCTCACCTCCGCCACCGCTGCGTTGCGCTCACCACGGCCGTCGTCGCCGTGCCCCGGCGCATACCTGACATCCCGCACCTGGTAGCAGACCTCTCTGGCGACGGGATCGACCTCCAGCTCCCAGGCGTCGCCGCCCAGCACCTGGAGGGCTTCGCGCAGCGGCATGGGGCCCAGCCGGTAGTGGGCCGCCGGTAGCGGCTTGCGGTAGAGGGTGCGCTGGGCGGGGCCGGGCGCGGGGCAGAGCGAATAGCCGGTATGGCGCAGGGTGTGACGCAGCGCATCCTCCACGGTGGTGGTCATGGATGCCGGAATGCGCACGTCGATGGTCTGCTCCAGGAGGTAGCGCTGACCCAGCGAGGCCTGAGTGGCTACCAGCTGGTAACGCCCGGTGCGAATCACCTCGACGGAGGGCAGCTCGTCGCTGTAGATGTCCGGGGTCACGGCCTCGGTCGTCGGCGGGTTGGGGCCGGTGACCACGGCCCGATGCCGCTCGCCGTCTACGTCGAAGTGCGGCAGCGAGAGCACCAGAGAGTCTGCATTCGAGGGTTCGGGAGTCTGTGGCGGCTGATGGGCACAGCCCGCCAGCAGCGTGGTGGCGATCAGCGCAGCGGTCGAGAGGGTGGGAAGGTTGAGCATGCGTTGCCTCAAGGGAGTCCATTCAATGGCGTTGAGGCAGGAGGTTCTCGGGTTTGCGGGGGCGGGTCGATTGGAAAGCGTAATCAGGCGGGGAAAGGAAAAACGCCCCGGGATGGGGCGTTCTTCGCAGGTTGGGAATCGTCAGTGCCAGGGCATGACGTGGCGGGGTACTCCCCGGCTGGGTGGGTTGATAGAAACACTGTGGATCAGTGCATGGCCGGCGAATCGAAGGAGCCGGCCGCTTCTCCCGCGTGGGCAGCGGCGTAGTCGTTGCCGGCTTCAGACGGCTCCGCTGAGGCAGCGGATCTGTCGTTGCCGGTACCCTGCTCGTCCCGGCGGGGCGCCTGGTAAACCATCTCGCCATTCACCTTGATCCAGCTGATGAACAACAGGCGCGCCTTGAGACTGACGCCGGTCTGGCCGGCCTTGTCCCCCTTGGAGTAGACGAAGGTGTCCGTCCAGAGGTCGCCCAGCTTGAAGCCCACCAGCACCTTGCGGCCCTGGTATACCGCCTGACGACAGCGTTTGACGAGCGCTTCGGCCACACGGCCGCTGATCCGGCAGTCGAATCGAGTGTAGCCAACATCGTCTGCGGGGCCATTCAAGGCCGCGATATCGCATGCCCAGAACGCGTCTCCGCGCTTCGGCTTTACCTCACGGATTCGGTTGAGGTAGCCAAGCCCAGTGATATGAAGGTCGAAGAAGCCAGTGGTGGCACTCTGGTGAGTGGTGACCGTCATCGGGTATCTCCTCGGTGGGTTGCAGTTTGCACCCGGGAGACACTCACCCCCTGCGGGAAGTCGAGTAGCTTCCCGGGTGGGCAAGAGGTGGATTCAGACGCTGGCTCAGCCCATCAGCACGCAGTGGTGCCGAGCGCCCGCCAGGTGGGTATGGCAGCAGTCGCAGGATGACGTCGAGAACGTTTCGTCGTGCTCGCTATTGCCGACAACGAGGAAGTTCCCGTCGCGCTGCGTGGCGGCAATGGCGTCACGCACTTCCCGCTCGCGGACGGCAGC
>NZ_JACUUD010000010.1 GCF_014859505.1 Halomonas sp. | reverse complement strand
CCGCTGACCTCAACACTGCCAGTGTTGCGCTCTCCCAGCTGAGCTAAGGCCCCGTGCCCTGAAGACGAGTCGCATAGTACTGATTCGACTCGTCTTCGTCAACAGGAAATCAAGCGAGTTCGCGGAACTCCTTCTCGAACCGCTTGGCCTGCTTCTTGGAGACGCCACCGAGCACCTCGATGGCGTGGCGCAGGCGCGCCCGGGTCATGTCGGAGCCGATAATCGCCATGGCGTCCATCACCGAGGTGCTGGCGGCGGAGCCGGTAATGGCGATGAACACCGGCGCCAGGAACTCCTTCATCTTCAGATCGAAATGGCCGGCCAGCGCCTTCACCTCGCCCAGCAGGGCCTCCTTGTCCCACGCTGGCACGACCTCGAAGCGCCACACCAGGAACTGCAGCAGTCTGAGCAGGTCCTCTCGGCCCAGCTTGACGCCGTCGAAGCTCTCCTCGGTGATGCGCGGCAGGCCAGAGAAGAAGTGGCCGGCCAGGGGCACCACCTCGGAGAGGGTCTCCACCCGTGGACGCACCTGGGGCAGGATCTCCTTCACGTAGCGCTCGTTGAAGGCCCACTCCATCAGCACCTTGAGGAAGCCCTCGTCGTCGAGCTCCTCGCGGATATAGAGGCCATTGAGCCAGGTCAGCTTCTCCAGGTCGAACACCGGGCCACCCAGGGAAACCCGCTGGATATCGAAGTGGGCCATCATCTCGTCGAGGCTGAACTTCTCGCGCTCGTCAGGCATCGACCAGCCCATGCGGCCCAGATAGTTGATCACCGCCTGGGGCAGGAAGCCCATGCGCCGGTAGTAGTTGATCGAGGTCGGGTTCTTGCGCTTGGAAAGCTTCGACTTGTCGGGGTTGCGCAGCAGCGGCATGTGGCAGAGCTCGGGCATCTCCCAGCCGAAATACTCATAGAGGAGCTGGTGCTTGGGCGCCGAGTTGATCCACTCCTCGCCGCGCAGCACATGGGTGATGCCCATCAGGTGGTCGTCGACCACATTGGCCAGGTGATAGGTGGGCATGCCGTCGGACTTGAGCAGGATCTGGGCATCCACCTGGGCCCAGTCCACTTCGATGGTGCCCCGCAGCATGTCCCGGATCACGCAGGTGCCGCTGGCAGGCACCGCCATGCGCACCACATGGGGCCAGCCCTCCGTCTCGCGGCGCGCCTGCTCATCGGCGGGCAGGGCCAGGTCGGCGGGCTTGAGCGCCAGCTGCATGCCGGCGGCCTTGCGCGCCTCACGCAGCTCGTCGAGCTCCTCGCTGGTGCGGTAGCACTTGAAGGCGTGCCCCGCCTCGATCAGCTGGCGAGCGTACTCTGCGTAGATGTCGCCGCGCTCGCTCTGCCGGTAGGGACCATGGGGACCTCCCACGTCGGGGCCCTCGTCCCAGTCGAGACCCAGCCAGCGCAGCGAGTCGAGAATCATCTGCTCCGACTCGGGTGTCGAGCGCACCCGGTCGGTATCCTCGATGCGCAGGATGAACTGGCCGCCGTGCTGGCGGGCGAAGCAGAGGTTGAACAGGGCGATGTAGGCGGTGCCGACGTGGGGATCGCCGGTCGGTGACGGCGCGATACGCGTGCGTACGGTCATGTCGTTGCGGTGTCCCGGATCCGAGGGTGGATGAACGAAGACATTATACGCACCTGCCGCCGCGTCAGCAGCCGTCGCGGGGAATCATCCGACAGGATCGCGGTCAATGTCTCGGCATTCGATCCGGATAACCTGGAGAGCACCATGCTTGTGCAACTTCCCGAGGGTTTTACCACGCTGGTGACCGGCGCCGGCGGCGGCATCGGCGGCGCGATAGTGGATGCCCTGCTGGCCAGCCTCAGGCCGGGGCGAGTGATCGGCGTCAGCCGACAGCCAGGGGCCCAGGTTGACGATACCCGCTTCGAGTCGCTGACTGCCGACCTCACCACGCCCGAGGGGCGCGAGCGCCTGGCCGCCCACCTGAACGGCACGCCGCTCCATCTGGTCTTCAATACCCTCGGCATGCTCCATGACGAGGCGCTCGGCATTCACCCCGAAAAGAAGCTCGACGACCTCGACGCCGAGGCCATGGCGCACCTGTTCCACGTCAATGCCGCGACCCCGGCCCTGCTGCTGCAGGCCCTGCAGCCCAGCCTGAAGGGTCAGCACCCGGCGCTGGTGGCAAGCCTCTCTGCCCGGGTCGGCTCCATCGAGGACAATCGCCTGGGCGGCTGGTACGCCTATCGCGCCAGCAAGGCGGCCCACAACATGCTGATGAGAACCGCCGCGGTGGAACTCCGACGGCTCAACAGGAGCCTCGCCGTGGTCTGCCTGCATCCCGGTACCACAGATACCGGACTCTCACGCCCCTTCCAGGCCCGCGTGCCGGAAGGCAAGCTGTTCACGCCGGCCTTCGTGGCCGAGCGACTTCTCGCGGTGCTGGGCGAGCGCCCGCTCGGGGGGGCCGCCAGCTTCCACGACTGGGCCGGCGAAACCGTGGCCTGGTGACCGGCATCAGCGGTGGCTCAGCGTTGATGGGAGATATTGCACAGCCTCACGGGATCCCCGATGATCGCACCGGCCCTTTCTACGTTCAGATAAGACAACCCATGCAACGACAGGATGGATAGATGGATTCACTAGGCCCGCGCATCAAGGAACTCCGGCTGGAGGCTAACCTCAACAAGGCAGCCCTGGCCCGTCGGGTTGGCGTCTCCGATGTGACCATCTCCTACTGGGAGTCCGGTGCCATTCGCCAGATAGGCCATGAGCGGCTGGTAGCCCTGGCCCAGGCACTGGATTGCCCGCTGTCGAGGCTGCTCGAAGGCAACAGAGGGGACCGGCCAGCGCCCCTCTACCTGCGTCGTCAGCCTCCCGCGCCCTGGCAGGACCCTGTTGCCGGCCGCATCGAAGTGCCCGATGACCTGCTACCCATACCGCAAGGGCAAGGCCAGCGATGGCACAAGGAGTGCTACCTGCTGACCCCAGCGCCGGGCGATACCTTCGATTTCCTGGGCGATCACGACCTCGTTGCCTTGGCCCCCACGGAGGACTTTCGCGAGCCGGGCCTCTACCTGGTGGAGGAGGACGGCCAGCTTTGGGTCCGCCGGGTTTCCCAGCGGGAGGATGGAGGACTGCAGTTCTGCGGGGAGGGCGACGCCACTGCCCACCCAGCTGCCCATGACACCCGCTTGCTGGGCATGCTCCTGGCCCGCTGGCAGGCCTCGCCGCTCTGACGTAGCGCTGGCACCCCGCCCTCGCGACTCGATCCCGAGCGCCGTTCGCGCTTCCATGCTATTCGACACCCGGTGCTATTCAACGCCCAGTGCTATTCGACGCCGAGCACTTCGACGTTATCGTGGGTACGACGGGGTTCGCTTCCGATCAGGAACCGCCGCGAGTCGCTCGCGACCTGCCCCAGGCCGTGACGCGAGGTGCTCACCAGCGGGCCACTCAGGTGCTCGCCCCGCTCGCCGATCCGTGCGCGAACGTCCGTGGGCTGCACGGTGGCTTCGGAGAGATTGACGGTGATGGTGTAGCCCCCGTCCGGAAGGCCGCTGCCCGATCCAAAGGGGCCGGCCTGGAAGCGACCGCCCGTCAACGTCGTACGCTCCTGCCAGCGGACGCCGCTGAGCTCTCGCTCCACCACCACCTGCAGGCGGGTGTTATCCGGCAGGTTGCTCTCCCCTTCCACCAGCAGGCGCCGGTCACTGCCGAGGCTGACCGCAAACTCGATCGCTACCGGCTCGGCAAAGGGCTCCACCTCGGCCTCGGGCTCAGCGGGGGGAGATGGCTGGGCAACCTGCTCCGGCTCGTCCGGCGCCTCTCCGGTCTCATTACCGTTCCCGCCGCACCCCGCAAGCAGCACCAGCATCACGCCCAGGCCGCACCATCGATACCACACGTTCATGCATGACCTCCGAAGCGATGATTCCTGCCTCAAGGCTATCACCGCCCCGGGCTGCCCGTCCCGTCGGTCACTCAACGAGGCTCGGCGCACTGCCGGCAAAGCGTGGTGAAGGGGACGGCGTCGAGACGCCCGGGCGCGATCGGCTCCTCACACACCTCGCAGAGATCACCCTCCCCGGCAGCGACGCGCGCGAGGGCGTGCATCACCTGGCGCAGCTCCTCCTCGGCCTCCCGCTCCAGGGCGTCGACCACCTCGTCATTCTGCAACTCGATGGCCTGCTCCTCCATGTCCTTGTCCAGCGGACCTGCGCGCTGCTCCTTGTGGTCCCGGTAGCGTTCGATTCGCTCGACCAGCTCGTCCCGCAGGGTCTCGAGCCGCTGCTTGCGCTCCATCATCGTCATGCCTCCCGTCGCCAGGCGTGCCGGAGTGGCAACGCCCTGTCCTTCTTCATAGCACATGCCGACCGTACCACGGCCCGGCAATTGCCTGTCGGCACGGGTTTTCCACTAGAATGCCCCCTTCACGACAACCCATGACGATCGAGGAGACGCCCGTGGATCCCCTGTGGTGGCTGGCCTACCTGGCCCTGGGAAGCTTTGTCGGCCTGATGGCCGGCCTGCTCGGCATCGGCGGCGGCGGCATCATGGTGCCGATCCTGACCTCGCTGTTCGTGATCCAGGGGGTCCCCCACGAGCATATCGCCCACCTGGCGCTGGGCACCGCCATGGCGGCCATCGTGCCGTCGGCCTCGGCCAGCCTATGGTCGCACCACCGGCACGGCGCGGTGCGCTGGCACATCGTGCGCCACATCACCCCGGCCATCCTCGCCGGCACCTTCCTGGCCACCTTCATCGCCGCCCTGATGCCGACCCGCGGTCTGGCGATCTTCTTCGCCGCCTTCATGGTGCTGATGTCGCTGCAGATGCTTGTCAACCTGAAGCCCAAGCCGACCCGCACCCTGCCGGGCCCCGTCGGCCTCTCCGGGGCGGGGCTCGGCATCGGCGGCATCTCGGCGCTGGTGGCCATCGGCGGCGGCTCGCTCACCGTGCCCTTCCTGACCTGGTGCAACGTGCGGCTGCCCCAGGCCATCGGCACCTCGGCCGCGGTGGGCCTGCCCATCGCCCTGGCCGGGGCGCTGGGCTACGTCATCAACGGCTGGGACACCGCCGGCCTGCCGGATGCCGCCTGGGGCTATGTCTACCTGCCCGCCCTGCTGCTCATGGCACCGTTCAGCATCCTCACCGCCCCCCTCGGCGCGAGGCTCGCCCACCGCCTGCCGGTGGCGCTCCTCAGGCGGGTGTTCGCGGTCATGCTGATGATCCTGGCGCTGCAGATGCTCTACACGGTGTTCACCGCCTGAGGCCCAGCCGGGCGATGGCGGCTCGTCAGGTCATGCCGAGGGCCGCATAGCCCTCCTCGGTCAGCGTCAGGGTCTCGCCCTGGCCGGGGGCTTCATGTGCTGTCACCGTGATCAGCCCCCGTGCCTCGAGTGCCGCGATATTCTCGCGCAGCGCCGGCAGCAGGGCATCCTCGTCGGAGTAGCCGAAGGGCGAGGAGAGCACCCCGCCATGCTGCAGCACCCGCGCCAGGATCTCCAACTGGTGGTCCGTCAGTTCGTGGGACATGGCCGTCATCTCGCAGAAAGGGTTCCAAGGTTATCGCCGGTCGCGCTTGAAGCGTTTTCACGGGCACTCGCGACGGAGATGGCATAGGGTTCCAGAATGAGATGTCGGGGCACCTCGTCCTGCCTTCCAGAATCCCGGTGGTACTCTCCCATCACGAAGCAGGAGGTCGGCATGGACACCATCACCCTCACCCACAAGGTACATGGCCTGACCCTCATCTGCCGCCAGTGCGGCAACACCGAAGAGCCGGTCACCCTCAACCTCACGCGGTTCCGGGTCGAGGGACTCTCCCGCGACACCGGCACCCTGCGCTGCCTGAACTGCCAGGCCGCCGTCACCATCGGGCTCCACGAACTGGACCCGATCGCCTTCTTCCGGGCCGGCTAGGCGAGCCAGGCAGCAGCATCACCGACATGGGCAACCCGCGCTGGGGGCTGGTAGAATGCTGGCCTTACCGAACAACCCCGTGATGCCCGATGCCCCAGCTCGACCGCACCTTCTCCGTCGCGCCGATGATGGACTGGACGACCCGCGACTACCGCGCGTTCGCCCGCACCCTGACCCGCCACGCGCTGTTCTACACCGAGATGGTCACCACCGGCGCCATCCTGCACGGCAGCCCGCGGGAGCGCTTCCTGGGCTTCGACGCCGTGGAGCACCCGCTGGCCCTGCAGCTGGGCGGCAGCGACCCGAGCGAGCTCGCCGAGTGCGCGGCCATTGCCGAGGCCTGGGGCTATGACGAGGTCAACCTCAACGTGGGCTGCCCGAGCGACCGGGTGCAGAACAACCTGATCGGCGCCTGCCTGATGGGCCATCCCGAGACGGTGGCCGCCGGGGTGCGCGCCATGCGCGACGCGGTGTCGATCCCGGTCACGGTGAAGTGCCGCATCGGCATCGACGATCAGGATGAGGACGCCGATCTCGAGCGCTTTATCGCCACGGTGGCCGACGCCGGCTGCGAGGTGTTCATCGTGCACGCCCGCAAGGCCTGGCTGCAGGGCCTCTCCCCCAAGGAGAACCGCGACATCCCGCCCCTCAACTACCCCCGGGTGCACCGCCTCAAGGCGAGCCGCCCCGAACTGCATATCGGCATCAACGGCGGCATCAGGACCCTCGACGAGTGTCGGGCGCAGCTCGAGCAGTTAGACAGCGTCATGGTGGGGCGCGAGGCCTACCAGAACCCCTGGCTGCTGGCCGGCGTGGACGAGGCCTTCTACGGCGAGCCGGGGCCGGCGACCAGCCGTCATGCGGCAGCGCAGGCCTTTCGCCCCTACATCGCTCAGCGCCTCGAGGAGGGCGCCAAGCTCAACCACATCACTCGCCACCTGCTGGGGCTCTTCCAGGGCCAGCCGGGGGGACGGCGCTTCCGCCGCCACCTCTCCGAGAACGGCCACCTCGAGGGCGCCTGCCTGCGCGTCTTCGACGACGCCCTGAGCCTGGTCCCCGAGCGCGAACCCGCCGCCGCGGCCTGACGACGCGCCCCGGCGGGCGTGCTGCCTCAATAGAGCGAATCGGGCGGGGGGACCAGGCTGGAGTGGAAGTCCTCGACGGCGCTCTCGGCCTCCTCGATGGCATCGAAGCGGGCGATATGGAAGAGCGCCTCCCCCTCGTTGGCCAGCGGCAGCCGGCTCATGCCGATCACGATGCCATCGGCCATGGAGCGCACCTCCCCTTCCGCATTGCCGAAGGGGTCGGCGACCCGCCCCAGAAGCTCACCCTTTGCTACCCGGGCACCGAGACGCACCTGGGGCCGAAGGATGCCGTCGATGGGCGCCCGCGCCCAGCTCGAGCCGTTGGCGATCTCCGCCGCCGGCGGCGCACGACGGCGGTGCTCGCCGGTCAGCATACCGAGCCGGCGCATCACCCGCAGCACGCCGCGCACGCCCGGGGCAATCGCCCATTCATCGAAACGTAGCGCCTCGCCCGCCTCGTAGGTGAGCACCGGGATCCCCCGATTCTGGGCATAGTGGCGCAGGCTACCCTCGCGCAGCTCGGCATTGAGGATCACCGGCGCACCGAAGGCATTGGCCATGCGCTCGGTCTCGCTGCCGGTCTCCAGCTGGGCACGGATCTGCGGCAGGTTGGTGCGGTGAATCGCACCGGTGTGCAGATCGATGATATGAGTGGCATGATCGACGATCTGCTCCCGGAACAGCGCCGCCACCCGGCCGCCCAGCGAGCCCGACTCGCTGCCCGGGAAGCAGCGGTTGAGGTCGCGCCGGTCGGGCAGGTAGCGGCTGTGCTGCACGAAGCCGAACACGTTGACGATGGGCGCAGCGATCAGGGTGCCGCGCAGGCCCTGGATCTGCCTGGACCGCAGCAGACGGCGCACGATCTCCACGCCGTTGATCTCGTCGCCATGGATACCCCCGCACACCAGCAGCGTCGGCCCCGCCTGGCGACCGTGCACCACCTCCACCGGGATGTAGAGCGGCGCATGGGTGTAGAGCCGCGCCACCGGCACATCGATCTGGGTGCGACTGCCGGGGGCAATCCGTATGCCGGCGAGGTCGAAGGGCGCTCGGGCCATGTCGGGTCATCCTGTGACGGGGCGAGGTTCCCTTTATACCCGTGTCATCAGGGCGTTGGCGAGGGCGGCAAGCGCCACCCCGCCAACCATACATTGACGAATGTAAAAGTGATGGCGATCGGGTAGAATCACTGCCCCACCGCTTGATGGAGTCCGCCCCCCATGGCGCGAAAGACCAAGGCCGAGGCCGCCGCGACCCGCGAGGCCCTGCTCGACGCCGCCGAGGAGGTCTTCCTGGAGAGGGGCGTGGCCCGCACCTCCCTGGAGCAGATCGCCCGCCATGCCGGCATGACACGGGGGGCCGTCTACTGGCACTTCAGGAACAAGGCGGACCTCTTCCATGCCATGCTCAACCGGGTGCGCATGCCCTTTCAGGAACTGGTGGAGGAGATCGGCGACCCGAGCCTTGCCGACGCCCCACTGGAGGCGATCCGCCTGGCCTGCCTCAGCGGCTTCGAGCGCCTGGAGCGGCCGCGCTACCGCCGCGTGCACGCCATCCTGATCCACCATTGCGAGGTGTTCGGCGATATCGACCCGCTGGCCATGCAGAACGAGATGGCCGAGGAGTCCTGCGGAGCCCTGCGCGACTACCTGCAGTGCGCGGCCCGGCTGGGCCAGCTGCGCGAGGACCTCTCACCGGAGCTCGCCGCCAACCTGCTGCAGTCGATGCTGGGAGGGCTCTTCCACGACTGGCTGCGCAATCACGAGCAGTTCTCCATCGCGGAACAGGGCAACCTGCTGGTGGAGACCCAGCTCAGGCTGTTCAGGCGCCAGGCCTGATCCGGCCCGAAGGCCTTCCGTCATGTCACGGATGGCGCCTTCTGGCGTAGAAGGCATCGATGGCCCCCTGGGCCTCGGGCGTCCGACAACGCGCCAGCAGCGCCTGCTCCTCGCGGTCCAGCGCCGCACCGATTGCCTCGGCCTGCCCCTCGCGCATCAGCGCCTTGGTGGCCAGCAGCGCATCGAAGGGCTTGGCCAGCAGGCGGGTAGCGCAGTCGAAGGCCTGCTCCAGCGCCCGGCCGTCGGGGGTCGCATCCGTCAGCAGGCCGATCTCTCTCGCCTCGTTGGCCGAGAAGGCCTGCCCCAGCAGCAGCATCTGCGCCGCCGCCTTGTGGCCCGCCAGCTGCGGCAGCAGCCAGGTGGTGCCCCCCAGCGGGCTCAGGGCGAAGTGGGTGAAGGGCAGCTGGAAGCGGGTGGAGTGGCCCCCGTAGGCGAAATCGCAGTGCAGCAGGATCGATACCCCAAGCCCCAGGGCGATGCCTTCCGCCGCGGCGATGGCCGGCTTAGGAAAGGCGTGCAGGCGACGCAGGAAGGTGATCGCCGTGACGCTCTCGGCATCGGCCAGAGCCTGGTAGTTGGCCAGGTCGTTGCCCGCCGTGAAGCAGTTCTCCGCGCCGGTGATGATCAGCACCCTGACACTGTCGTCGGCCTCGGCCGCGGCAAGGCCCTCGATCAGTTGCATGTAGCTCGCCTCGTCGAGGATATTGCGCCGCTCCGGGCAGCTGATCTTGAGCACCATGATGCCGTCGCCCCGGCGGTAAGCGGTGATTCGGGTCGCCATGACATGTCTCCCTTGTGTTGGATCGGGCGGCCCGGCCTGTCGGGGGGCCGCCCTCGCTCCCAGGGCCTTTCGGCCTTCAGCCGTCGACCTGCCAGCCGCCGCCCAGCGCCTTGAACAGCGTGGCGGTGGCGGTCAGGCGGTCGCGCATCGCCTCGGAGAGCGCCAATTCGGCGGCGAGGGTGGCGCGCTGGGCATCGAGCAGCTCGATGAAGCCGACGAAGCCCTCCCGGTAGCGCACCTCCGCCAGCTCCAGGGTGCGCTCGAAGGCCGTCAACTGGCGGCGGATCGCCTCGACGCGCTCGCCGCTGGCCTCGAAGGTGACCAGGGCGTTGCGTACCTCATTGAAGGCCTGGTCAACGGTGGCGCGGTACTGCACCTCGGCCTGCTCGGCCAGGGCCTCGGCGGTCTCGATGCGCGAAGCGCTGCGGCCGAAGTCGAACAGCGGGCCCATCACCGTGGCAGAGAGCCCCCAGGTGCCGGCCGCCGAGGTGAAGAGATCCCCGGCATCCCCGGCGGCGCTGCCCAGCAGCCCCCCCAGGTTGAAGCGCGGCAGGCGGCTCGCCTCGGCCACGCCGATGCCGGCATTGACGGCGACCAGCCCCGCCTCGGCGGAGCGGATATCGGGGCGACGCGCGAGCAGCTCCGAGGGCAGCACCGCCGGCATGCCGTCGGGCAGGGAGATCGCCTCCAGATCGTTATCGCCGAAGTCCAGCTCGCTCATCAGCTCCGCGGGACTCATGCCCACCAGCAACGCCAGGGCGCCTTCCAGCACCCGCACCCGCTCCCGCTGACCCGGCAGCTGGGCCAGGGTCGACTCCAGCTCCGACTGCGCCTGGCGCAACGCCAGTTCGTCGCTCTCACCCACGTCGAAACGCAGCTGCTCGAGGCGGAAGGTCTCCTCGCGGGACTGCGCGGTGGCCCGGGTGATGCGCAGCTGGCGCTCGGCGCTGCGCAGGTCGAAGTAGGTGGTCGCCACGTCGGCGATCACGTTCAGGCGCACCGCGTCGTGGGCAAAGACACTCTGTTCGAGCAGCGCCTCCGAGGCCTCTCGCTCACGGGCCAGGCGCCCCCAGAGATCGATCTCGTAGTCGAGCACGCCGGCCAGGGAGAAGGTGTTGTCGGTACTCTCGCCGAAGGGCGACAGGGTTCCCGGGGTGCGCTCCCGAGCCGCCTCGGCCTGGGCGCTCACCGAGGGGAGCTGCTCAGCGCGAGTGAGCCCCAGCCTCGCCCGGGCCTCCTGGATCCGCGCCAGCTGCAGGCGCAGTTCCAGGTTATCCTCCACCGCCCGCGCCACCAGGCCGTCCAGATAGGGATCCTCGAACTGGCGCCACCACTGCTGCCAGTCGGCGCGGGCCTCGGCGGAGAGCAGCACATGCTCGGGCCACTCCTCGGGCAGGTCCAGCGCGGGGGCCCGGTAGTCGGGCCCCACGGCACAGCCGGCCAGCAGGGCGGTGGAGAGCAGCAGCACAGGCAGTGCCTTATGCATGGGGAACCTCCTTGTCCAGGCGGCTGGCCTTGCGCTCGCGGCGCCAGGTCACCAGGTCCTCCAGCACCTTGTAGGCCAGCGGCACGAAGATCAGCGCGAGCGAGCTGGCAAGGATCATGCCGCCTACCACCACGGTGCCGATCTCCTGGCGGCTGTTGGCACCGGCACCGGTGGCGAACACCAGCGGCAGGGTGCCGATGATGAAGGTCAGCGCCGTCATCAGGATGGCACGAAAGCGCTGCCTCGCCGCGCCCAGGGCGGCCTCGGTGGAGCTCATCCCGGTGCGGCGGTTCTGGGCGGCGAATTCCACTATCAGGATGGCGTTCTTGGCCGCCAGGCCGATCAGCACCAGCAGGCCCACCTGGAAGTAGATGTCATTGGGGAAGCCGCGGAGCATGGCGGCCAGCGCCGCCCCCAGCACCCCGAAGGGCACCGCGGTGGCCACCGCCAGGGGCAGCGTCCAGCGCTCGTACTGGGCGGACAGGATCAGGAACACCATCAGCAGGCCCAGCCCGAAGGCCAGGGCGCCGGCACCGGCTGCGGCGTCGAGCTGAAAGGCCTCGCCGGTCCAGCCCAGCTGGACGTTACCGCCCTCCAGCACCTCTGCGGCGACCTGGTCCATGGCGTCCTTGGCCTGGCCGGTGGTGAAGCCCGGCGCGGCGTCGGCCAGGAACTTGGCAGCCGAGTAGACGTTGTAGCGGTTGAAGATGTCCGCCCCCGACTCGCGGGTCAGGGTCACCACCGAGGAGAGCGGGATCATCTCGCCGCCCTGGGAGCGCACGAAGACCTTGTTGAGATCCTCGGGCTGGCTGCGGAACTCGCCCTCGGACTGCAGGTTCACCTGCCAGTTGCGCCCCGAGAGGGTGAAGTCGTTCACGTACATGGAGCCGAAGGTGCTCTGCATGGCGGCAAACACCTCGTTGACAGGCACCCCCATGGCGCGGGCCTTCTCCCGGTCCAGCTCGGCGCGATAGCGCGGGATCGTGGTATCCAGGGTGGTGCGGGCGTTGGTCAGCTCCGGGCGCTCGTTGGCCGCGGCGGCAAGCCGGTTGGCCAGGTCGGCGATCTGCTGGGTGGTGGCGTCGCCGCGCACCTGCAGGTAGCCCTCCACGCCACCGGTCAGCGACAGCCCCATGATCGGCGGCGGGGTGAAGGCGATCACCAGCGCCTCGGGAATGCCGCCGCCCATGCCCATGATCCGGCCGGCCAGCGACTGGGCGTCCTGCCCGGGGCCTTCCCGTTCGCTCCAGTCCGAGAGGTTGGCGAAACCCACCCCGGTATTGGTGCGCAGGGCGCCGGCGATGATGTCGAAGCCGGCGAAGGAGGTGAACTCGTCGACCTCGTCCATCTCCAGCAGCATCGCCGAGACCTCGTCACGCACCGCCTCGGTGCGCGGCAGCGCCGATACCTGGGGCAGCTGGTAGACCACCAGCGCCACACCCTGGTCCTCCTGGGGCACGAGCCCCGGGGGCAGGCGCGACATGGTGAACAGCGTCGCGGCGATCACGCCGATGAAGAGCACCACGCCGATCACCGCGTGGCGCAGCAGCTTGCTCACCAGCCAACTGAAGCCGTTGGTAAGCCGATCGAAGCCGGCGTTGAACCACTGGAAGGGCCTGGCCACCCTGTGTGTCTGCTTGTCCAGCAGCATCGCACACATGGCCGGGGTCAGGGTCAGGGCCACCACGCCGGAGACCACCACCGAGACCGCGATGGTCACCGCGAACTGGCGATAGAGCTCGCCGGTCAGGCCACCCAGGAAGGTCACCGGGGCGAAGACCGCCACCAGTACCAGGGTGGAGGAGACCACCGCGCCGGCCACCTGCTTCATGGTCTCGATGGAGGCCTCGCGGGCCTTCATGCCCTGCTCGTTGATCAGCCGGTCGACGTTTTCCAGCACGATGATGGCGTTGTCCACCACGATGCCGATGGCCAGCACCAGGCCGAACAACGTCAGCAGGTTGACCGAGAAGCCGAAGGCCAGCATGCCGGCAAAGGTACCGATCAGCGACACCGGGATGGCCACCACCGGGATCAGGGTAGCCCGCAGGTGCTGCAGGAACAGGAAGGTCACCACCACCACTAGCGCCACGGCAATCAGCAGGGTGATGAACACCTCGCGGATGGAGATCTCGACGAACTCGGTGGTGTCGTAGGGCACCGTGTAGGTGAGCCCCTCAGGAAAGCGCCCGGCCATGTCTTCCAGCGCCTCGTGCACCGCCTCGGCGGTCTCCAGGGCGTTGGCGCCCGGCTGCAGGTAGACGCCCATGGGCACGGCGTTCTGGCCGTTGTAGGTGGCCGAGAAGGCGTAGTTCTGGGAGCCCAGCTCGGCGCGGGCCACATCCCCCAGGCGCAGGGTGCTGCCGTCCTGCTCGGCGCGCAGGATGATGGCCTCGAACTCTTCGGGATCGGAGAGCTGGCCGCGGGTGGTCACCGTGAAGGTATAGGCCTGGCCCTCGGGCGAGGGCTCGGCGCCCAGGCTGCCGGCGGCGAACTGGGCGTTCTGCTCGCGGATTGCCGAGGCCACATCGTTGGGGGTCAGGTCATACTGGGCCAGCTTGTCGGGGCTGAGCCAGATGCGCATGGAGTAGTCCTGGGCGCCGAACAGCGAGGCGTCGCCCACGCCCGGAATACGCACCAGCTCGTCGAGCACGTTGAGCAGCGCATAGTTGGACATGAACAGCACATCGCGGCTGCCGTCCGGCGAGAAGAGCACCGGCACCATCAGGATGTTGGTGGAGCGCGCCTCGACGCGCACACCCTGGTCGCGCACCGACTGGGGAAGGCGAGCGGTGGCGGCCTGGACCCGGTTGTTGACGTTGATGGCGGCCTGGTCGGGGTCGGTGCCCATCGCGAAGGAGACGGTGATCTGGAGGCTGCCGGAGTCGGTGGAGGCCGATTCCATGTAGAGCATGTTGTCGACGCCATTGATCTCCTGCTCCAGGGGAGCGGCCACCGCCTCGGCGATCACCTCGGCACTGGCGCCGGGGTAGGCGGCCTGCACCACCACCTGGGGCGGCACCACGTCGGGATACTGCTCCACGGGCAGCATGCGCAGCGCGGCGAGGCCGGCCAGCACGATGATGATGGAGATGACCGACGAGAAGATCGGTCGATCGATGAAGAACCTGAGCATCACGCCTCCTCGTCAGCGGCGAGCTCGTCGTCCAGCGACACCTCGCCGGCCGTCTCGTCGTCAACGACCTCCTCGGCGGAGTCCGCCACGCTGACCTGCACCGGCATGCCGTCCTGCAGGGTCACCTGGCCACTGACCACGATGCGGTCGTCGGCCTCGAGGCCCGAGAGCACCACCTGGCGATTGTCGACGATGGGGCCCAGCTCCACGCTGCGAGCGTAGGCGGTGTCCTCCACGATCACGAAGATCCGCGGCCCCTCGGCGCCCTGGCCCACCGCCTCCTGGGGCACCAGGAAGATATCGTCGAGCTCCTGCACCAGCACGCGCACCCGCACGAACTGGCCCGGCACCACCATGCCCTCCGGGTTGGGGAAGACGGCCCGAGCCGAGACGCTGCCGGTGCGGGGGTCGATGGTGCTGTCGGTGAAATCGATCTGACCCATCTCCTCATACTCGCTGCCGTCGGGCAGGGTCAGCCAGGCCTCGCGAGGCGCCTCCGCCTGGGCATCGGTCATGGCGCGGCGCGCGGCACGCTGCAGGGCGGCATCTTGCTCCGGCAGGGAGAAGCGCACATGGACCGGGTCCTGCTGGGTCACGCTGGTCAGCAGGGTGCCGCGCTCGATCAGGCTGCCCTCGGGGAAGCTCTCAAGCCCGGTCAGCCCGGCAAGGGGCGCCTGAACCTCGGTGTAGCTGAGGTTGAGCTCGGCGTTGGCCACGCCGGCCTCGGTAAGGGCCAGGCGCGCCTCGGCCAGTTCCCGGGCGGAGAGCGAGCTGTCACGCTCGCGCTCGCTGACCGCATTCTGGTTGAACAGGGTGGAGATCCGCTGCCACTCGCGGTTGGCCTGGTTCAGCTCGGCGCGGGCGTTGGCGCGCTCCGCCTCGGCGCGCTTGAGTTCGATCTCGTAGGGCTCGCGATCAATCCGGAACAGCGCATCCCCCTCGCTGACCACCTGACCCTCGGTGTAGAGGCGCTCCTCGAGGATGCCTTCGACCCGGGCGCGCACCTCCACCTCGCGGGACCCTCGCACGCGGGCCGCATACTCCACGATCACCTCCACGCTGCGCGGCTCCACGGCGACCACCACGACCGGGGGCGGCGGGCGGTCACCTCCGCCGCCGGGCCCTCCGGCCTCGTCGTTGTCCTGCCCACAGGCGGACAGTCCGACGGCCATCAGGCCGGCCAGGGCCAGAAGTGTCAGGGGCCTGTGCCCCTTCAGGGGTGCCAATCGCATGGAAGTCTCCACTCTGGGTGATCTCGTCGGTGGGCCCGGGGGCGGGGGCGGGGGAAAGCGCCGTCGAGCGGGTCGAAAACAGGCCTGAATTATAGCTACATTCATGTATGTATACTAGTCACTTTTCCCCTTCCGATCCGCTGGACGGCAGAAAAAAACCGCCCGGGGCGGGGCGGTCAAGCAGGGTTGGTACAGACGGGACTTGAAACGAGAGACAGGTCATTTCAAGAGCAGGGTTAACGAACCCTCACTGAATATTATACATAGAATAAGTATTGATCAAGACTTGTATAGAATTCCTGCCATCTCGACCCGAGCCCGGTCCGCCGCTAAGCTGCTCCGAGGCGGCGACACAACCCCGAAAACGGAGCAAAGGGAATGGATGCGCTGGAACTGGTAAGGGTCGAGCAGCTGGAGGTCGCGGTGCGCATCTGGCACCCCGAGGCGACCAGAACGGTCATGGCCTGGCACGGCCTGGCCCGCCATGGCGGCGATTTTGAGGACTTCGCCCGGGCGCTGGGCCCCACCTGGCGAGTGCTCGCTCCCGACACCCCGGGGCGAGGCCTCTCGGGCTGGCCGCTCTTTCCCGCCCAGGACTACCTCTACTCGCGCTACACGACACTGGCCATCGCCCTGCTCGACCACTTCGGGCTCGACAGTGTGCCCTGGGTAGGCACATCCATGGGGGGGCTGATCGGCATGCTGCTGGCGGCGGACTCCGAGACGGCCCCGCGCCTCGAGCGGCTGGTGCTCAACGATGTGGGCCCGGAGCTGGACCCCCAGGGGCTGGCCGACCTGGGCCGCTACTTCGCCGCCCCCCACCGCTTCACCCGCTTCGGCGACCTTGAGGCCGAGCTGCGCCAGCACTATGTCGGGTTCGGCATCGACAGCGACGACGCCTGGCGGCGGCTGGCCCTGGGCAGCGCACGCCGGCTGCCCGACGGCAGCTGGACCTACCACTTTGATCCCCGCATCGGCGAGCAATTCATCCACGACACCCCCCGCGACACCTGGGCCGACTGGCGCGCCATCCGCTGCCCGCTCATGGTGGTGCGCGGCGCCGACTCCCCGCTGCTGCGCCGGGACAGCGTGGCGAAGATGGCCGAGGCCCAACCGGGCCTGGTCACGCTGGAGGTGCCCGGCTGTGGCCACGCCCCCATGCTCGACCGGGCGAGCCAGGTCGACCCCATCGCCGATTTCCTCGAACGGCCGAGAGAGACACTGATGCCGGCACCGCCGGCGCCTCCCTCCCCCCGCTGGTGGCAACGCCTGCTCGCAAGGCTTCGGGGATAGGCGGCGCGCTCAGTTCGCCCTGAAGTCCCGGGGCGCGATCCCCCAGGCCTTGAGGCGCGAGCGCAGGGTCGTGGGTTTCACGCCCAGTCGCTCGGCGGCCCCGCCCTCCCCCGACACCTTGCCAGCGCTGGCACGCAGCGCCGCCAGGGCATTCTCGCGCTGGCGGCGTGACAGCTCGTGCTCGGTCAAAAGGCCCGCCTCGGCCGACTCTCGGGGCGGCGGGAGCGCCTGGCCAGTCGGCGCCACCCGCTCATCGCCGGCCGCCGGGCTCAGCTCGTCGAAGGCCAGCTGGCGCCCCTGGGCCACGATCACCTGGCGCTCGATCACGTTCTCCAGCTCGCGGATGTTGCCCGGCCAGGGGTAGCGCTTGAGCACCTCGAGCTGGGCCGGCGGTATCCTCACCCCCGGCTTGTTGAACTTCTGGCAGGCGCGCAGCAGGAAGTGCCGCGCCAGCAGGGGTACGTCCTCGCTGCGCTCGCGCAGCGGCACCGAGGCGATCGGAAAGACGTTGAGGCGGAAGTAGAGGTCCTCGCGAAACGTCCCCGCCGCGACCATCTCGCGCAGCTCGCGGTTGGTGGCGGCGATCACCCGCACGTCCACCTGCCGCGTGCGGTTGTCGCCGACCCGCTCGAACTGCTGCTCCTGCAGTACGCGCAGCAGCTTGCTCTGCAGCTCGAGGGGGATCTCGCCCACCTCGTCGAGGAACAGGGTGCCGCCATCGGCCAACTCGAAGCGGCCCGGCCGGTCGTTGACCGCCCCGGTGAAGGCGCCCTTCACGTGGCCGAAGAACTCGCTCTCGAAGAGGTCGCGGGGGATGGCGGCGCAGTTGACACGGATCAGCGGGCGGCCGCCGCGCGCCCCCCCGGCATGGATGGCCCGCGCGATCAGCTCCTTGCCGGTCCCCGATTCGCCGCTGATCAGCACGTTGGCATCGGTGGGGGCCACCAGCGCAATCTGGCGCACCAGGTGGGCCACGGCCGCGCTCTCGCCGACGATCTCGCGATGGTTGAACTCGGCCTTGATCTCCTCCTGCAGGTACTGGTTCTCCAACTCCAGGCGCTGCTTGAGAGACTCCACCTCGGCCAGGGCATCGCGCAGCTGCTGCTCGGCGAGCTTGCGCTCCGAGATGTCGCGAAACAGCACCACGGCCCCCACCAGCCGCCCCATCTCGAAGATCGGCGTGCTGGTGTACTCCACCGGGATCGCCTCGCCGTTCTTGTGCCAGAACACCTCGTCGTCGACCCGGTGCACCTGGCCATCGCTGAAGGAAGCATGGATGGGGCATTGTTGCACCGGAAAGTGGCGGCCATCTGCCTGGGTGTGGTGGAACAGCAGGTGGGCATCGTGGCCCACCATGTCCTCGCTGCTCCAGCCCAGGATCCGCTCGGCGGCCGGGTTGACGAAGGTGGTGCGGCCCTCGGCGTCCAGCCCGTAGATCCCCTCCCCCGCGGCGCCCAGGATCAGCTGGTTCTGCCGCTCGATGCGTTCGAATACCTGCTCGACCCGCTCCCAGCCCACCTGGCCGCGCCGGTGCTGGCGCCGCAGGTCGGCCCTGGCGCGGCGCTGCTCGGCCTTCTGGCGATCGACCAGGGTCAGCAGCAGCCGCCCACGCTCCAGCGCCTGGGCCTGCACCTCCACGTGGCGCGGCTGGCGCTTGAGGTCGAGAACCACCAGGTCATCCGACCAGGCGGGGGAGCGGGTCAGGGCCTCGTCGGTGAAGCTGACCCACAGCGGCAGTGAGGCCCCCAGGCGATGGCTGAAGGGGTGGGCGGTGAGCGCCTCGAGGTCGCCACCCAGCAGCTGGCAGGCCGCGGCATTGGCGCCGAGCAGGCGATCGATCACGGGGTCGATGAGCAGCAGCGCCTGGGGCGCCCGGGCGAAGGCCTCCTGGACAAGCGATGGCGGGGAGAGATCGGGCAGGGACATGGCGAGGGTCTCGCAGCAATGGATCCCCCCTTCCATACAAGGCGCGCGCCAAAGACGAGAAATCGTCAATCTTTCAACGAGATCTCGTCATTGACGAGATCTCGCCACTCCCAGAAGGCCCGTTGGGCAGGCAGGGAAATCTCGCCAAGTAGCTGAAATAATTAAAGGATCTCGGGAATTGCCCAGGATGGCACGCGCTTCGCAGCATCCTGGGTGAACGGCCAGCGGGCAGCGTATCTGCACCAGGCTGGCGCATGACAGGCCTTCCCCTGCACTAGCGAAGCGAGACGACCATGAACAACGACCACAACAGTCTGGGCAACCCCTTCGACCACCGGCAATCCCTGGTCCATGGACGCGACTGTGGCTGCAAGACGTGCACGGATGCGCACCCCTACACCTCCGAGGCCGCCAGCGGCGCCACCCGCCCCGCAGAGGCACAGTCGCCCGCCTCGGCCGCGCCGCGGGACAGCGAGGCGATGATGGACCGCGTCGTCGAGAGCGCCCTGGTTCGCGGCATGTTCGGCCACAGCGACATGCACCGTCGCCAGTTCATGAAGCTGGTGGGCGGTGGCACCGCGGCCGCGGCCCTCGCGACCCTCTTCCCCATGGATGCCATCAAGGCGGCGGTGAAGGAGGACCTCGGCCCGCTGGAAAAGACCCGCCTTGACGTGGGCTTCATCCCCATCACCTGCGCCACGCCGATCATCATGGCCCACCCCATGGGCTTCTACGAGCGCTACGGCCTCGACGTCAACGTGATCAAGACCGCCGGCTGGGCGCTGATCCGCGACAACTCTCTCAACGACAACTACGATGCCGCCCACATGCTCTCGCCGATGCCGCTGGCCATGAGCCTGGGGGCCGGCTCCAGCCGCCGCGCCTTCATCACCCCGGCCATCGAGAACATCAACGGCCAGGCGATCGTGCTGCACAACGACCACCAGGACAAGCGCGACCCGACGCAGTGGAAGGGCTTTACCTTCGGGGTACCCTTCGAGTACTCGATGCACAACTTCCTGCTGCGCTACTACGTGGCCGAACACGGCCTCGACCCCGACCAGGACATCCAGATCCGCGTCATCCCGCCACCCGAGATGGTCGCCAACCTGCGCGCCGGCAACATCGACGGCTTCCTCTCGCCGGACCCCTTCAACCAGCGCGCGGTATTCGAGCGCATCGGCTTCATCCACCTGCTCACCAAGGAGATCTGGGACGGCCACCCTTGCTGCGCCTTCGCCACCAGCGCCACCTTCGCCCGGGAGAACCCCAACACCTACGGCGCCCTGCTGAGGGCGATCATCGATGCCACCCAGTACTCCTCCGACCCCGCCAACCGCTCGGAGATCGCCGAGGCCATCGCCCCCACCAACTACCTCAACCAGCCGGTGACGGTGATCGAGCAGGTGCTCACCGGGCGCTTCGCCGACGGTCTGGGCAACGTGCAGAACGTGCCCGACCGCATCGATTTCGACCCCTTCCCCTGGCACTCCATGGCGGTGTGGATTCTCACCCAGATGAAGCGCTGGGGCTACATCGATGGCGACGTGGACTACCAGCGGGTCGCCCGCGACGTCTTCCTGGCCACCGAGGCCGCCGAGGTGATGCGCGAGCTGGGCTACGACGCTCCGGAGGAGACCTCGCGCAACTACCAGATCATGGGCAAGACCTTCGACTACACCGACCCCGAAGCCTATGTGCAGAGCTTTGCTATCCGCAGGAGCTGAACCATGGATCGCACGACCACCGAGTGGAAGTTCAGTCTCAATTTTCGCGCCGGCCTGCTCGCCGCGGTGATCCTGGCGCTGCTTCTCGGCCTCTGGGAGGGGCTCGACCGCGCCCCGGTCCTCGGCGGAGGCGGCGCCGAGCTCAGCGAGTACGAGCTGCTGATGGGTGGCGCCGACGAGACCGCCCGGGTGCCGCCCCCCTCCGACATCATGGTGCGCGCCTGGGAGCAGCTGTCGGACCCCTTCTACGACGCGGGCCCCAACGACAAGGGCATCGGCATCCAGCTCGGCTACTCGCTGTTCCGGGTGCTTACCGGCTACTTCGCCGCGGCGCTGATCGCGATTCCCATCGGCTTTCTGATCGGCATGTCGCCGCTGGCCTACAAGGCGCTCAACCCCTTCATCCAGGTGCTGCGCCCCATCTCGCCGCTGGCCTGGATGCCGCTCGCGCTGTTCATCATCCGCGATGCCCAGGCCTCGGCGATCTTCGTGATCTTCATCTGCTCGATCTGGCCGATGCTGCTCAACACCGCCTTCGGCGTGGCCGGCGTGCGCCAGGACTGGGTCAACGTGGCCCGCACTCATGAGCTGTCGCCGATGAAGACCGCCTTCCAGGTGATCCTGCCCGCCGCGGCCCCGACCATCCTGACCGGCATGCGCATCTCCATCGGCATCGCCTGGCTGGTCATCGTCGCCGCCGAGATGCTCGTGGGCGGCACCGGCATCGGCTACTACGTGTGGAACGAGTGGAACAACCTCGACCTGACCAGCGTGATCTTCTCGATCCTGCTGATCGGCGTGGTGGGCATGCTGCTCGACCTGGCCCTCGGCGCCGTCGCCCGGCTGGTCGCCTACCAGGAATGACCACCCGCACGCATCCCCCACAGGAGAGAACCATGAGTCATGCCTTTGTGGAAGTTCAACAGGCCGCCAAGCGCTTTCCCGGCGCCAAGGGCGGCGAGGGCCTGACGGTCTTCGAGAACGTCAGCTTCAGCCTCGAGAAGGGCGAGTTCGTCTGCATCATCGGCCACTCCGGCTGTGGCAAGTCCACCATCATGAATGCCCTGGCCGGCCTCGATCAGTTCAGCGATGGCGCCATGGTGATGGAGGGCAGGGAGATCAAGGGTCCGGGCCTCGAGCGCGGCGTGGTGTTCCAGAACTACAGCCTGCTGCCGTGGCTGACCGCCCTGGAGAACGTGCGTTTCGGGGTCCGTGCCCGCTGGAAGGCCTGGGACGAGACCCAGGTCACCGAGCACAGCCTCGAGTACCTGGAGATGGTGGGACTGAAGGGCGTCGAGGATCGCAAGCCGGCCCAGCTCTCCGGGGGCATGCGCCAGCGGGTCAGCATCGCCCGGGCCTTTGCCACCAGGCCGGAGCTGCTGCTGCTCGACGAGCCCTTCGGGGCGCTGGACGCCCTCACCCGCGGCGTCATCCAGGACGAGCTGGTGAAGATCTGGAGCCGGGACCGCCAGACGGTGTTCATGATCACCCACGACGTGGACGAGGCGATCCTGCTGGCCGACCGCATCTTCCTGATGACCAACGGCCCCCAGGCGCGCATCGCCGAGGCAGTGGAGATCGACCTGCCCCGGCCCCGCGCCCGGGCCGAGATCGTCAAGCACCCACACTTCTACATCATCCGCAACTACCTGGTCGATTTCCTGGTGAATCGCTCGGGCGAGCTGCGCACCGTCGACCTCGACCGCCTCGGGCTGCACTACCCGCGCCCGGTCAACCCGGTCACCGAATCGGCGACAGAGTCCGACAGCGCGGATGCCCCGTCATCCGCCTCCCCCATCCAGAAGCTGGTCAAGTTCACTCCCAAGGAGACGCACCATGGATAAGCTCGAGATGCGCCACACCCTGCTCGCCGCCAAGGCCCGCAAGAAGATGAGCTGGGACGACATCGCCACCGCCGTGAACATGTCACCCGTCTGGGTGGCCTCCGCCTGCTACGGCATGAACAGCGCCAGCCACGAGGTGGCCCACAAGCTCTGCGACGTGCTGGAGGTCGAGGGCGAGGTCGCCGAGGCGCTCACCGATTTCCCCACCAAGGCCTGGGACGAGGCGATCCCCCAGGACCCCTTCATCTACCGCCTCTACGAGGTCGTCGGCGTCTACGGCGAGACCCTCAAGGACGTGGTCCAGGAGAGGTTCGGCGACGGCATCATGAGCGCCATCGACTTCACCATGGAGGTCGACAAGATCGAGGACCCCAAGGGGGACCGCGTGCTGCTGACCCTCAACGGCAAGTTCCTGCCCTACAAGGCCTGGTAAGACGCATCTGGCCCGCCAAACGCCCCGGCCCATCGGCCGGGGCGTTGTCGTGCCAGAAGGCCTCGCCGTAGGCGCCGGAGTCACCGGCCGGAAACACGCTACAAAAAAGCCGCCCCGAAGGACGGCAAGAGCAAGGGACTGGAGGAAACGCGAAGAGGGAAAATCACTCGGGCAGCAGCACCCCGTCGATGACGTGGATCACGCCGTTGCTGGTCTCGATATCGGCCTGGATCACGGTGGCATCGTTGATCAACACGCTGCCATCCATGGTGGTGATGGTGATCTCCTGACCCTGAACGGTCTCGGCGCTGTCCAGGCCCATGGCGTCTTCGGCCATCACCTTGCCGGCCACCACGTGGTAGGTGAGGATCGCCTGCAGGGTCTCCTGGTTCTCGGGCAGCAGCAGCTCGTCCAGGGTGCCCTCGGGCAGGGCGGCAAAGGCATCATCGGTGGGCGCGAAGACGGTGAAGGGACCCTCGCCCTTCAGGGTGTCGACCAGGCCGGCGGCCTCGACGGCGGCCACCAGGGTCTCGAACTGCCCGGCGGCGATGGCGGTATCGACGATGTCATGGGATTGCTCGGCATGGGAGTGGCTGCCGGCGTGTACGGCGCCAGCCATCATCAGGCCGGTCATGCCGACGCCCATCCAACGGGTTGCTGTCTTGAAGCTTGTCATGGTGTCACTCCTCGGGAAGTTGTCCAGCGGGCAAGTGTGTCTAAGGCCCTGAATCGCTCGGAGTTGCCAGAGGGCATCCTTGTACGCGACACCACATTTGTACATGTCTTGGACAGGAAGTTCATTCTGTCGCGGATTTTTTTTCCTGGCCCCAACAGACGGAGCCATGGCACAAGGAACGGTGGGGAACTCGAGTCCCCTGCCGTCAACCACCGACAAGGAGAACCGATGATGTACAAGCTGGCCTTCTTCGTGCCCGTGGCGGATGCCGAGGCGGTCAAGGAAGCCGTGTTCGCCACCGGCGCGGGGCGCATCGGCGACTACGAGGCGTGCTGTTTCCAGACGCCGGGCACCGGGCAGTTCCGCCCGCTGACAGGCGCCAACCCGCATATCGGCCGCGTCGGCGAGCTGGAGCGCGTCGAGGAGCTCAAGGTGGAACTGGTCTGCGAGGACCACCTGATCCGCGCGGCGGTGGCGGCGCTGAAGCAGGCCCACCCCTACGAGGAGCCGGCCTACGATGTCTGGAGGCTGGAGACCTTCGACTGACGCTCAGGCCGAGCCCCTGTCAGGCGCAACCGAGGTCAGGCACAACCAAGGTCAGGCGGAACCGAAGTAGCGCTCGCGGTCCTCGGGGGTGATGTCGCTGACGTGCAGCGGAAACAGCTGATCGCGGCGGTCGGCGTAGAAGTGTCGCAGGGTGCGCTCGATGGTGGGAAAGGCGAGCTCGTCCCAGGGGATCTCGTGCTCCTCGAACAACGCCACCTCCAGGCTCTCGGGGCCGGGCCCGAAGCCGCCGGTGAGATCGGCCCGGAACATCATGTAGACCTGGTTGATGTGGGGCAGGTTGATCAAGGTGTAGAGTCCATGGATATCGACCTCGGCGCAGGCCTCCTCGCGGGTCTCCCGGGCGGCCGCCTCCACGGTGGTCTCGGCGTTCTCCATATAGCCCGCCGGCAGGGTCCAGTACCCCTTGCGCGGGGCGATGGCGCGGCGGCAGAGCAGCACCCGGGTGCCGCTGACCGGCAGGGTGCCGGCGACGATGCGCGGGTTCTGGTAGTGGATGGTGCTGCACTCATCGCACAGGTAGCGGGGGCGGTCGTCCCCCTCGGGGATGGCGAAACGCACGGTATGGCCGCAGTGGCTGCAGAAGTTCATGGGGCTCCCGGGCAGGCTGGCGGGCTTGACGCCGCTCTCGAGGGACGGGTAGAAGGAATCAAACCCGATGGAAACCCCATGTTAGAGAATCTTCGCGAACGCCTGCAAGCGCACCATCCCCGGCGGTCCGTGCTGCAGCTGCCGGAGGCGGCGGTGCTGATGCCCATCGTCGACCGTCCCGAGCCCACCCTGCTGCTCACCCGCCGCGCCGCCCACCTCAACACCCACAGTGGCCAGGTGGCCTTCCCCGGCGGCAAGCGCGAGGCGGGCGACCCTGACCTGCTGACCACCGCCCTGCGCGAGTCCCATGAGGAGATCGCCCTGCCCCCCTACCGGGTGGAGCTGCTCGGTCGGCTGTCGGATGTGGTCTCACTGCACGGCCTGCGCGTCACCCCCTACGTGGGCCTGATTCCACCGGACCTGCCGCTGACCCCCGACCCCACGGAGCTCGACGCCATCTTCGAGGTGCCCCTCGCCCACTTCCTGGAGGACCGTCGCCACCATACCGACGTCATCCCCATGGACGGCCGGCCCCTCTATGTGCCCAACTACCATGTGGGGGGCCAGGTGATCTGGGGCCTCTCGGCAATGATGCTGGTGGAGCTGCTGGCCGAGGGCTTCGGCTGCCCGGTGAGCCTGGACCAGAAGCCGCCCGGCCGGCTCTGCTATTTTCCCGAGCGCCTGCTGCGCATCCAGCAGCAGGCCAGCCGCTGACCCGTTCGCCCCAGGAGACCACGACACTGAGCCTGCCCCTCCCCTCCGCCCTGCCCCCCGCGCTGGCCTCCGAGGCCCTGCCACGCCTGATCGATGCCCTGGTGGAGCAGGGCTGGTACCTGGGCGAGGGGGTGCTGGATGCCGACCTGTGCGCCGAGCTTCATGCCGAACTCACCGCCCTGGCCGAACGCGACGCCCTGGAGGCCGCCGGCATCGGCCGCGGCCACGAGCTGCAGCTGCGTCGCGATATCCGCGGCGACGCCATCCTCTGGCTCGACCGCGAGAGCCTCGCCCAGCGCCGCTATCTTTCGGCCATGGCCGAGGTGCAGCAGGCGCTCAACCGGGCACTGTTCCTGGGGCTGTTCGAGTACGAGGCCCACTTCGCCCACTACCCGCCCGGTGCCTTCTACCGCCGGCACCTGGACAGCTTCCGCGGACGCGCCAACCGGGTGGTCTCCACCGTGGGCTACCTCAACCCCGACTGGCCCGAGGACGGCGGCGGCGAGATGGTGCTCTACGCCCCCGATGAGCCCGAGCGCGAGGTGGCCCGGGTGCCGCCCAGCGCCGGCACCTTCGCCTGCTTTCTCGCCGAGAGCGTGCCCCACGAGGTGCTGCCGACCCGCCTGCCGCGGGCCAGCATCGCCGGCTGGTTCCGGCGCAACGCCTCCCTGGACGGCCGAGTGGACCCGGCGCGCTGATGGCAGGGCAAGGCGAAGGCCCCGAGGGGCTGGCGGCGCGCTGCGCCGAGCTGGAGGCACACAACCGGCGGCTCACCGGCCAGGTGCAGCAGCTCCAGGGCGAGCGCGACCACTACCAGTGGCTGGCCGAGAGCACCACCGACCTGATCAGCCGCCACGCCCGGGACGGCACCTTCCTCTACGCCTCCCGCGCCGCCCGGGACCTGCTCGGCTATGAGCCCGAGGAGCTGATCGGCGTCTCCGCCTACGACCTCTTCCACCCGGCGGATCTCGCCGACCTGCTCAACAAGTCGCCCCGGGTCTACTACCACGCCGGCTTCTACCAGCAGACCTACCGCTTCCGCGCCAAGGACGGCCACTACGTCTGGTTCGAGACCACCAGCCGCACCCGCCGCGACCCGGCCACCGGAGAGCTGCTCGACATCCTCAGCGTCTCCCGCGACGTGAGCCGGCGTCTGCGCGCCGAGGCCAACCGCGAACGCCTGGCCCGGGTCGTGGAATCCACCACCGACCACGTGCTGTTCATGGATGAACGCGAGCGGCTCTTCTACGCCAACGAGGCCGCCAGGCGCCTGCTGCGCCTGCCCCGGGAGGGCGGCGCGGCACGCCTGGCCGATGCCTACAGCGAAGGGTCGCTGGCCGAGCTGCGCGATATCGTGCTGCCCGCGGTGGCCCGTTACGGCTCCTGGAGCGGCGAGCTTGCCATGCGCGGCCCCGACGGGCCGGTACCGGTGCTCAGCGTGGTGATGGCCCACCGGGGCCCGGGGAGCGAGCCGGGCCACGTGTCGCTGCTCAACCGCGATATCGGCCTGCGCAAGGCCGCCGAGACCCAGGCCCGCCGCCACCAGGAGCAGATCGCCCACGCCAACCGCCTGGCCACCACCGGCGAGCTCGCCTCCAACATCGCCCACGAGCTTAACCAGCCCCTGGGGGCCATCGCCAACTACGCCAGCGGCGCCCTGCTCAAGCTCGACGCCGACCCCGACCTGCCGGCCGAGACGCTGCGCCTGCCGCTCTCGCGGATCAGCGACCAGGTGGCCCGCCTGGCCGAGCGCCTGCGCCATATCCGCGCCTTCGTGCGCAAGGGGCAGACCCGGCCGCGGCCGGTTCCTCTGCTGGAGGTGGTGGACGCCGCCTGCCGGCTCTGCGAGTGGCAGTTCCAGCAGGCCGGCATCGGCCTGGAACACCACCTGCCAGAGGCGCTGCCGCGGGTGATCGCCGACCCGGTGGCCCTGGAGCAGGTGCTCGTCAACCTGCTGCTCAACGCCCTGGAGGCGAGCCGCGACCACCCCGGCGCCAGACGGGTCAGCCTGCGTGCCCGCCAGAGTGGGCGCCGCGAGGTCACTCTCACGGTCAGCGACCAGGGCCCCGGGGTGCCGGCCAGGGAAGCCGAGCGCATCTTCGCCCCCTTCCACTCCGGGCGCTCGGAGGGGCTCGGCATGGGGCTCGCCATCAGCCACTCGCTGATGGAAGCGATGGGGGGCGACCTGCGCCTGTTGCCCGCCGACGGTTCCGGGGGAGCCACCTTTGCCGCTACACTGCTGGCCGAACCCGCTCCCCTGGCTGCCGCGAGACACCCGTGACCGACACTCCCGACGCCTGCATCGCCGTCGTCGACGACGACCAGGACCTGCGCGAGTCGCTGGCCTGGCTGCTCGACTCCGTGGGCCTGGCCAGCCGCGCCTTCGCCGACGGCGAGGCCTTCCTGGCCGCCGACCCCGACGCCTTCGACGTCGTGCTGCTGGATGTGCGCATGCCGGGCCTCTCCGGCCTGCAGGTCCAGCAGCGCCTCAACGAGCGCGGCGACGAGCTCCCGGTGATCTTCATGACCGGCCACGGCGACGTGCCCATGGCGGTGGCGGCCCTCAAGGCCGGTGCCCTGGACTTCATCGAGAAGCCCTTCAACCACCAGCAGCTGATCGACACCGTGCAGCAGGCCCTGCGCGAGCACCAGCGGGCCCGCCAGTCCCGCGAGCAGCGCGACGCCCTGCAGGCTCGCTATGCGGCGCTGCGCCCCAAGGAGCGGCAGATCCTGGTGCACGTGGCGGAGGGGATGACCAGCCGCGAGGTCGCCGAGCACCTGGGCATCAGCGCCAAGACCGTGGAGGTCTACCGGCTGCGTGCCATGAAGGCGCTGGGGGCATCGAGCCTGGCCGAACTGGTGCGGCTCTGCGTGGCGCTGGAGCTGGTGCAGGCGCTGCCTGACCGGAATTGCCTCGACGACGAGTGACCCTTCCCTGGCAGACCTGCCGCGCGCACGCCCACTGACGACAACGGGCGCCCAAGGGCGCCCGTTCCGTGAGCCTGACGCGCGTCAGTCGTCGCTGAGCGCCAGCTCCTCGAAGAGGCCGTTCAGGGCCGGCGCCTCGTCGGGCTCAGGCTCGGCGGGAGGCTCGAGGGCCACCAGCTGGCCGCTGGGCGATTCGAGCAGGCCACGCAGCTGCTCGTAGTCGAAGGCCTGGCCGTTGGCGTTGACCTCGTTGAGGCGGGCGATGGTCTCGATCAGCGCCGACATGCCATGCTCCTGCTCCTCCAGAGGCTGGAAGACTTGCACCAGCGGCTGGCCGTCCTGCCAGCCGACCTTGATGGGCTGGTCGATGATATTGACCTGGGTGCCCACCGACACGTTGTCGAAGACCGTCTCGATGTCTTCCGGGAACATGCGGATACAGCCGCGGCTGGCGCGCATGCCGATGCCGTCGGGATCGTTGGTGCCGTGGATCAGGTAGCCGGGGATGTCGAGCAGCACGGCGTGGCGACCCAGCGGATTGTCGGGGCCCGGCGGCACCACGGCAGGCGCCGGTTCCCCTCGGGCAGCCGCCTCTTCACGCATCGAGCGCGGCGGATACCAGGCCGGATCCTCCAGGCGCATGGTGGTCTTGGTGATTCCCAGCGGGGTGTCGTAGCCCTCACGGCCGATGCCGATGGGGTAGGTCTCTACCCGCGGCGTCTCGCCCTCGCCCACCTCCGGGTAGTAGTAGAGGCGCAGCTCGGCGATATTGATGACGATCCCGGTGCGCTCGGCATCGGGCAGGATGAAGCCACCGGGAATCATCACCTCGGTGCCCTCGCCCGGGATCCAGATGCTCACCTCCGGGTTGGCGCGTACGATCTCCTCGTAGCCGATGTTGTGCCGACGCGCGATGTCGATCAGGGTGTCCTCGTGATTCTCCACCGTCACGGCGTAGGTCTCGCCGATCACATTGCCCTCATCGGGCAGTGGATAGTGACCGCGAGGCCACTCGGATTCTTCGGCCTGCGCGGCACCCGAGAGGAGGAGCGCGCCGGCGAGAAGTCCACCCTGAATTCGCGCCAACCACCTCGGGGAGTCCCCCGACGCACCTGGTCTGCAGCCTGTCATTACCATCTACTCACCTCGTCAAGGCAGCCTCGGCTTGAACGGCCGAAGAAGGTTTATCGTGTCTACAAGTGTAACGGGGATCGCCCCCGTCATGAGCCGCAAGCGTGTTGAGATTTGTCACCGAGGACCCCACTACCTTACGCCGACCGTTGTCGTGGCAACCGAGGTTCACAAGACCGGCGCCAGCAGATATGACGCGCGGGCAGCGACCCGATGCCAGAGCGGATACCCATCGAGCTCGCCAGGGCGCATCCGCCTCGATCCGGCAAAATCAACCTCGAACATGGTTTGGACCTCGGCGGCCAAGCCGGGGTCCAGCACCAGCGCCGTGACCTCGAAATTGAGGCGGAAGGAGCGATTGTCGAGATTCACGGTGCCTACCGCCGCGCCGATGTCGTCCACCAGGAAGGCCTTGCCGTGGAGGAAGCCCTCCTCGTAGCGATAGACCTTGACCCCCGCCTCGAGCAGCGAATCGAGGAAGGCGTAGGCGGCGAAGTAGGTCAGCGGGTTGTCCGGCCGCTCCGGGATCAGCACCCGCACGTCCACGCCGCTCAGGGCGGCCAGCTTGAGCATCGAGAGCACCCCCTCGTCGGGCACGAAGTAGGGGCTGGAGATCCAGATCCGCTCTTGGGCGGCATGAATCGCCTGCTGGATCATCAGGCTCGCGGTCTCGAAGCGATCCGCGGGGCCGGTCGGCAGGATCAGCACCGGGGTGCCATGGTGGCTCGGCACCACCGGCGACCAGGGCAGCTCGGGCAACTCCTCCGTGGCCCAGTGCCAGTCCTCGAGGAACACCAGCTGCAGCGCCAGCGCCGCCGGCCCCTCGATCATCAGATGGGTGTCGCGCCAGGGACCGATGCTCGGGTGGCCATGCAGGTACTCGTCGCCGATGTTGAAGCCCCCCACCCAGGCCCGCTCGCCGTCGGCCACCACGATCTTGCGATGGTTGCGGAAATTGAGCTGGAAGCGATTGCCCGTGCCCCGCGTGGAGTGGAAGCGGTGCACCCGGACCCCGGCCTCTTCCATCTCCTGGAGATAGCGGCCCGGCAGCGCATAGCTGCCGATCTCGTCGTAGAGGAAAAAGACCTCCACCCCCGCCCGCGCCTTCTCGATCAGCCGCGCCTGCAGCGCCAGCCCCACCTCGTCGGCGCGCACGATGTAGAACTGCACCAGCAGATAGCGCTCGGCCGACTCGATACCGGCAAACAGGCTCTCGAAGGTCTGCTCGCCATCGATCAAGAGCTCCACCCGGTTGCCACCGAGGAACGGCAGCTTGGCCAGCTGCTCGACGCCCACCAGGTGCTTGTCGGCGTGAGCGACGGAGACGCCGTGAGCGCGCAACTCCGCCAGCTTGTCGGCCAGCGCCTGCCCCAGCGCCGAGTCCTCGTCGCGCCGCGCCGAGACATAGCCCTGGAACCTGGCACGCCCGAACACCCAGTAGGCGGGCACTGCCACATAGGGCACCGTGTTCAGGGAGACGATCCACGCCACCGCCCCCTGGGAGGTACGGCTCGACATCATCGCATCCAGCGACGAGACCAGGCCCACCAGGTGAGCGATGCCCACCACCACCAGCAGCCGGCGCCAGGGTCGACGTCGCCGGGCCGGCAGCTGGCCTGAGGCGGATGATTCTCGCGCCCCCCTCACCTGCTGCCCCCTCTCTGGAGATAGCTCACGCCTAACAGCTGGCGACGCGCCAGCCAGACGATCAGCGGCGGCAAGATAAGCCACTGCAGCAGCGGGGCCAGCCCCGTGCCCAGCAGCGGCAGGGTGGGCATCAGCTCACCATACTGCCAGCGATCCTGCAGCACCGTAGCGTGCCACTCCAGGCCGATCGTGATCACGACGCCCACCGCCACGAAGCCGGCGATCGCCTTGACGTCAGGGCAGCGCAGCCAGTCGCGCCGTCGCCGCACCCCCGCCACGACCCAGTAGGCGACAAGGGCGATGAGCACGTCACCCAGGGTCGCCCGGGTGCAGAACAGGACGGCGTCCCAGTGCGCCATGGTCGGCATCTCGGCGAAGAGCGGGACCTGCAGGAACTCCCAGGGGAAGTTGAGCAGCAAGGCAAAGAGCGCCACATTGAATTCTGGGGTGGCGAGACTGAGCCTCTTTCCAGTCACTTCTTCCTTCCCCCAGGCGGCGACTGATGGCAGCTCCAGGGTTCCTGGCGGGCGTTGTCTTTCACGTTCTGATCGACGAATCGATAGTGATCTTCCTTGAACCGGTTCCACCACCCCTGGCTGATGGTCACGGCGTGTTTCTCGAGTATCTCCTCGATGCAGTCGATGCACAGCCGTGTCGCGTCATAGGCGAAGTCCAGCCGGTGCCTTCTGGCATCGTAGGAGACACTATCCAGCCCGTAGAGCGCATCGATATCGGCCACTGCGGCGCCTATCGCCGCCTCATCGTTGGGCTCGAGCTTCAGATGCCGGGTCACCAGGTGGATCTCGGATACACCGACACGATGATCGTGATGGCTCATGAGGTTACCTCCATGGTTTGACGACGCGACCAGCCGATCAGCGCCACGCCGGCCAGGATCATCGGCAGGGTCAGCAGCATGCCCATGGTCACCCAGCCGAAGGCGATGAAGCCGATGTGGGGATCGGGCAGACGCACGAACTCCACGGCGAAGCGGAAGACGCCATAGAGCAGCAGGAAGAGCCCGGAGATCAGCCCGGTGCGGCGTGGCTCGCGGGACAGCCACCAGAGCACCGCGAACAGCACCACCCCCTCCAGGGCGAACTCGTAGAGCGCCGTGGGGTGGCGTGGCTCCGGGCCCATGTGCGGGAAGGGCATCGCCCAGGGCAGCTCGCTGACTCGGCCCGGCAATTCGTGGTTGATGAAGTTGCCGATCCGCCCGGCACCGAGGCCGATCGGCACCAACGGGGCGATGAAGTCGGTAAGCCGGAAGAAGCCCAGGCGGTGCTTGCGCGCGAACACCAGGGCCGCGACCAGCACCCCGATCAGGCCGCCGTGGAAGCTCATGCCGCCCTCCCAGATACGCAGCAGCCACAGGGGGTCGGCCAGCCACTGCTCGCTGCCGTAGAAGAGCGCATAGCCCAGCCGCCCGCCGAGCACCACGCCCACGGCGGCGTAGAAGATCAGGTCGCCGATGTCATCGTGGGTCAGGCCCAGGCGGTGGGCCCGTCGGCGCCCCAGCCACCAGGCGGCGACGAAGCCCACCACGTACATCAGGCCATACCAGTGGATCGCGAAGGGGCCGAGGCTGATGGCCACCGGGTCGATATTGGGGTATTGCAGCATGGGGGTACCTCCCGGTTCACTCGAGGCGCGACCAGTCGCGTCCACCGTTTTCGCTGATCAGCAGCTGGTTCAGGTCATCAGCCGCAACCAGGCGCTGGGGGTCACTCGGATCCACCGCCAGATGCATCAGATAGCGCTCTTCCCAACCACGCCTCACCACTTCCCAGTCACGGCTGGCTTCCTCGGCGCGCAGCAGGCCGACGTCCAGCATGAAGGCGTAGAGCGTCCCCTGGTTGGCCACCACCAGGCTCGCGGGGCGGCGCTCGGCATGGACCTGGCGCCAGCGTTCGCCGCCGTCCGGGCTCATCAGGAGTCCGGTCTGAGTCGCGGCATAGAGCTGCTCGGGGTCACGGCTCGAGGCGGCCAGGGCAATCAGCCCGGCCGGTGCCTTGCCATGAACCCGCCAACTGGCACCGCCATCCTCGCTGACCTGGAGCTGGCCGGCGTGGGCCCCGTAGAGCACGCCGGGGCTGGCCGCGCTGATGGTCAACTGATGGAAGTCCACCGGGCCATCGACGCCCGCCGCATGCCGTGACCAGCTGCGACCTCCATCGCGGGACTTCACCACCCCGAGATTGCCTCCCCTGGCCGGGTGGCCGCTGGCGAAGAAGGTCTCGGCCTCTTCGGGATGGGGTGCGAAGCCCATGAAGTCATGGGTGTCTTCCGAGACCCGGCGGGCCATTCCATCGCTACCCACGGCATAGAAGCCATGGTGGGTCGCCAGCCACAGTCGGTCGCTGTCGGCTCGGTCGAAGGCCAGGCCGTGAATGTGAGTCTGCTGTCGTAGCTGCTCGAGGCTGGTGCCGCTCGGCTCGCGGGAACAGCCCGCCAGCAGGGTCAGCAGCACGGCCATGACAAGTGGCCATCGATAACGGGTCATGACGTCATTTCCTTATCCTTCGTCAGGTGTGGCCGGCGCCATGCGAAACCGCCGCATGGCGCCGAAGCAGGCCAAGGCAGGATCAGCTCACGCGGATCGTCGCCATCATGCCCAGCTCCTCGTGCTCGATGATGTGGCAGTGGAACAGCCAGTCGCCGGGCTCGCGGAACACCATGCGCAGCTTGAGGCGCTGGTAGGGCGCGAGGTTGACGGTGTCCTTCCAGGCCAGCCAGGGCGCCTCGCGCCACTCGCCGTCGGCATCGCGGGTGGCGATCACCTGGAAGTGGGTGCCGTGCACGTGGAAGGGGTGGTCCATGTGGGAGTTGTTGAAGACCTCCCACTCCTCCACCTCGCCGGCCTGCCCCTCGAACAGCACCTCGTCCATGGCGAAGGCACGGCCGTTGATCAGGAAGTCCACCGCAGGCCGGCCGGCCATCTCGGGCATGCCTTGGCCATTTCCATGGTCCATCCCGTGGGGCGCCTCGCGACCGGCGTCGCCATGGGCCATCCCGGTACGACCGTGGGACATCGTGGCGTCGCTATCGGACATCGCGTCGCCGCCATGGGCTCCGTGGCCGCCCGGCGCTGCCGACATGCCGCCATGATCGCCGTGGCCACCCGAGGAGCCGGACATCCCGCCATGGTCGCCATGACCCGCTTCCGGCATGCCGCCTGCGTCGCCATGTCCTGCGCCGTTATCGTCATGCCCCGGCATTTCCTCGGTCAGTTCCACCCGACGCTGCACCGCCGGCTCGCCCAGGGGCTCGACGCGGCCCAGCCGCTCGGGTAGCGCGACCGAGGGGTGTACACTCGAGTCGAGGGTATGGATGGCCAGCAGCGGCGCGACCTCGTCAAGATGGGGCGGCCGGGGTCCCATCCAGCCCCGCGCGTAGGGATGGCTGGCCAGTTGGAAGCGTCCCTCGGCCTGCTCGCTCACCCGCACCAGCAGGTCGGCGCGCTCGCCCGGGGTGAGCAGCAGCTCCTCGAGCGGCTGCGGCCGTTCGAGCAACCCGCCGTCGGTGCCGATCAGGGTGAGTTCGTGCTCGTCCAGGCGCAGGCGCAGGTAGCGGCCGGCGCAGGCGTTGATCAGCCGCAGGCGCAGGGTGGTGCCCGGCGCCACGTCCAGGCGCGGTTCACGCTGCCCATTGACCAGCAGCAACTCCCCCTCGCGGCCGTTCATCCAGTCCTCGGCGGTATGCGGCGCCACCTCACCGTTGGCCGCCAGGCGCAGGTCGCTGACCACCAGCAGGTGCTCCTCCACCTCCACGGGCAGCAGATCCTGAGGCGGGCGCACCAGCAGCGCCCCCGCCAGACCATGGGCTACCTGACGGGCGGTGCCCTGATGGGGGTGGGGGTGGAACCAGTGCAGGCCGGCGCTACCCTCGGGGAAGGTGTAGTGATAGCGGCGTGACTCGCCTGGCGCCACGGCATCCCAGGGAGCACCATCCTGGGCCTGGGGAACCGGAACGCCGTGCCAGTGCACCGTGGTCTCCTGCTCCAGCTCGTTGATCAGGGTGATATCCAGCTCATCCCCCTCGCGCACCTCGATCAGCGGCGCCACCTTGCCGTTGTAGAGCCAGAGCCTGGCCTCGAACCCATCGCCGAGCGGCACCGAATGAGGGCCCGGGGTCAGCGCGCTGTGAAAGCGGCCGGCCGTCTCGCTCAGGTTGTTGATACGCGGCAGCGGCTGAAGCGGCTGGCCGCCTTCGGGGAACATGGCGAGTGCCATGCCGTTGAGTTGATTACGAGTAGCGGCAAAGGCCATGTAGCCCGCCGATGAGATGACCAGGCCACCCAGGGCCGAGTAGCGCAGGAAATCGCGACGATTCATCAGGTAGTCCTCGTGACATGAACACTCACACCGCGGTTCGATCACCCGCGGCACCATCAGGGAAAGAGAGGTTCAGGCGCGAGGAGGCCGCTCGAAGGGAGCGGGAGGACCAGAGGGAGTGCCCAGGCCGGGCCCGGACAGGGGAATGGAAGCTGCCACCGCATCGTCGGCCAGCCTAGCCATGGAGGCGACGCACTGGGCGCAGGGCGAGCCGCAGGACGAAGCCGCGGGAGCATCGGACTCACCCGGGTCGACCATTGCAGACAATTCCCATGCGACCGCCGAATCCTGCTCGACCAGGCTCTCGACACAGGCGGCATCGCCATGGTGCCCTCCCGTGGCCACCGGCGCTGCGATGGCCAGAACGAGGGCCATCATCAGACAGAGCAGCCAGTGAGAGGAGAGTCTACGCATGGGGTGAAACGGCCTTGTCAGGCAATGGAAGCGGAAGCGCGAGTATTTCATGGCCATGCGGAGCACCGCAACCTGGGTCCTGCACGCAGGTTAACCGTTTGACACCTTTTCATTTTGCTCAATGGAAAAGACCTGCCGTCTCGGCATTGACCTTTGTGTAACACATACCTTCTACACTCAACCAGAGGCCCATGAAAGGGCCCAATAACCGCAAGGAGAACGATCATGAACTTTCGCAAGCATACCCTCGCCCTCGGACTCGCCCTGGCACTCGGTGCCGGTAGTGCCGGCGCCGCCCTCGCCCAGGGCATGCCGGACAGTCAGCCCGGCCAGGGCAGCGGCATGATGGGTGGCATGATGGGCGGCGGCGGCCAGGGCGGCATGGGCCCCGGCATGATGGGTGGAATGATGAGCGGCGGCGGCCAGGGCGGCATGATGGGCGGCGGCATGATGCCCTGCCCGATGATGGCCGAGGGCATGGGCATGATGTCGATGCTCGAGCCCGACCAGCGCAGCCAGATGCGCGAGCTGATGCAGGAACACCGCCCCGCCCAGTTCGAGCGCAAGGGCCGCCTGATGAACCTGCGCGACGACCTGATGGCCGAGATGCATGGCGAGCGTCCGGATCCCGAGCAGGTGCAGGCACTGCATGGCCGCATGGCCGAGCTGCACGGCGAGATGATGGCCGAGATGGTGCGCATGCGTAACGCCATGCACGACCTCATGACCGATGAGCAGCGCGAGCAGCTCCGCCAGGCGGCGCCCGCCGAGGTGGATCCCGAGGACCACGATGCCCATCACTGAGCGGCGGAGTCACTGAGTAAGCAACATCAAGGACGGCCAACCCTGGCCGTCCACTCGGCGACAGCAGCAGGAGGCACGTGATGAGTGACACCAGGTCCAGAACGATCACCCTGACGGTGCCCGGCATGGGCAGCGATCACTGCGCCGGCATCGTGCGCAAGACGCTCGAACGCCACAATGGCGTAGGCGAGATAAAGACCAATATCGCCAACCACCATGTGCGCGTGACCATCGAGGAAGGTGGGCCCGACGGCGACGCCTTGAAGAAGGCCGTCGAGGGGGCGGGCTATGACGTGGCCGCCGTGAGCGGCGGCGGCTCCCAGAAGCGCCAGGTGCGGCTGACGGTGCCCGGCATGGGCAGCGACCACTGTGCTGGCATCGTGCGCAAGACGCTCGAACGCCTCGATGGCGTGAACGAGATCGAGACCAATATCGCCAGTCACCGTGTCTTGGTCTCCGTTGCCACGGATGGCCCCGACGGCGACGACCTGAAGCGCGCCGTGGAAGGCGCCGGCTATGACGTGGCCGCCGTGCAGGCCGACGAGGCGGAGGACGCCGACGGCGACGCCGAGATCGAGGAGGCCTACCTCGCCCAGGCGCGCAAGCGGCTGATCATCGCCGCTGTGCCCACCATCCTGATCATGCTGCTGATGATACCGCACATGTTCTGGCAGCCGATTCCCGGCTACCTGGCCATCGTCGCTGTGCTGGCCTTCCCGGTGGTATTCCTCTACGGCGGCATCGCCACCCACAGGTCGACCTGGCGCTCGTTGAAGAACGGCACCTTCAACATGGATGTGCTGATCTCCATGGGCAGCCTGCCGCCCTACCTGATCGGCCTGGTCGGCTTCGTCTACCCCATGACCTCGTTCATCGAGATGGCTGCCACCATCATGACCTTCCACCTGCTGGGCCGATACCTGGAGGCATTGGCCAAGGGGCGCGCCTCCCAGGCCATCCGCCGCCTGATGACCCTGGGCGCCAAGACGGCGCGCGTCGAGCGTGATGGCGAGGAGGTCGAGGTGCCGGTGAAGGAGCTGGCGCCCGGAGACATCATGATCGTGCGCCCCGGCGACAAGATCCCCACCGACGGCGAGGTGGTCGAGGGCGAGAGCCATCTCGACGAGTCCATCGCCACGGGTGAGTCGATACCGGTCTACAAGAGCACCGGGGACAGCGTGATCGGTGCCACCATCAACAAGGAGGGGCGCCTGCGGGTCAAGGCGACTCGGGTCGGCGGCGATACCTTCCTCTCCCAGGTGGTGCGCCTGATCGACCAAGCCCAGGGGTCCCGGGTGCCGATCCAGGAGTTTGCCGACCGCATGACCGGGCGCTTCGTGCCGGCGGTGCTGCTGATCGCCCTGGCCAGCCTGATCGTCTGGGCGCTGTTCCCGGAGGCCCTGCGCCCTGTCCTCGACTGGGGCGCGACCTTCCTGCCCTGGGTGAACCCCGAGGCCGCCACCCCGGTGCTGGCGATACTGGCCGCGGTGGCCGTGCTGGTCATCGCCTGCCCCTGCGCCCTGGGCCTGGCTACGCCCACGGCGCTGATGGTGGGTTCCGGCATCGGCGCCGAGCGCGGCATCCTGATCCGCTCCGGCGAGGCCATCCAGACCTTCAAGGACATCAAGGTCATGGTGCTGGACAAGACCGGCACCATCACCCGCGGCGAGCCGACGCTCACCGAGGCCGTCAACGCCGAGGGCGTCGACGAAAACCGCCTGCTGACGCTGGCGGCGAGCGTGGAGAACGCCTCGGAGCACCCCATCGCCCGAGCCATCGTCGACGGTGCCCGGGAGCGCGACGTGAAACCCGGTGAGGTCAGCGAGTTCCGCTCCACCGGGGCACGCGGCGTTTCCGGCAAGGTAGGCAACGAAACGGTGCTGATCGGCAATCGCCGGTTGCTGGAAGAAGAAGGCGTGACCGGCCTCGAGGCCCTGGATGACGCCATGGACGAGCTCGAGGCCAAGGGACGCACCGTGGTGATCGTCGCCGCCGACGGCCAGGCGCTCGGCCTGGTGGCCGTGGCCGATACCCTCAAGCAGGAATCGATCGAGGCCATCCGCGGGATGCATGACCTCGGCCTGCACGTGGTGATGATCACTGGCGACAACGAGCGCGCCGCCCGGGCCGTGGCCGAGGAAGTCGGCATCGACGAGGTCCAGGCCGGCGTGCTGCCGGAGGGCAAGGTCGATGCCATCCGCGCGCTGCAGGCGAAGCACGGCAACCACGTGGCCATGGTGGGCGACGGCATCAACGACGCCGCGGCGCTGAAGCAGGCCAACGTCGGCATCGCCATCGGCGCCGGGGCCGACGTGGCCATCGAGGCCGCCGACGTCACCCTGGTGCGCGGCGAGCTGACCAGCGTGGTGGAGGCGATGCACCTCAGCCGCGCCACCTTCGGCAAGATCGTCCAGAACCTGATCTGGGCCAGCGCCTACAACGTGGCGGCCATTCCCATCGCCGCCATCGGCCTGCTGCACCCCATGATCGGCGTGATCGCCATGACCGCCAGCTCGCTCTCGGTGATCGGCAACTCGCTGCTGCTCAAGCGGGGCTTCACCCGCACGAACCCGCAAGGAGATACCCGATGAACCGCCTGCACCACGCAATGATGACCGCCTGCCTGGTGCTGATGGGGGTGGCCATGCTCATCGTGCTGTGGCGCGGCAACCCCTTTGGCGCTGGCACCTGGCTGCTGCTCCCCATGGGGCTCTGCCTCGGCATGCATCTTTTCCTGCACCGGCACGGCCATCGCCACGAGGAGTGAGCGGCCCGCCGGGAAGTTGCCCTGGGTCAATACGCAGGCGCTGCCGACGCGGCATCCTGACACCATCATCCAGGAGGCATCGTCATGACTCGCACCGTCATCGCATCAAGGCACAGCGCAGGAGGAGGCCGCCTGCTGGCCCTGCTCCTCGCGCTGCTGCTGGCGGTGACCAGCCTCTCGAGCCATGGCGCCATGGAGAGCCACCAGGCCGACTGCGGGCTCGCCGCGCCGGCGCAGCTGCTCGACGGCGACACGCCGGACGAGCCTCGCTGCGCCAGCTGCGCGGCGCTGCCACCCGCCATCGACCTGGCCACGGCCGCTCACCGCTTCCCGGCCTTCGCCCCGGCGCTGGCTGTGATCGCCCACCGCACCTTGCCCCCCCGCCGCCCTCCCAGGGCCTGACCGAACGCCCGGCGGACCTCTCCGCCCCGAAGGCCGTGCGCCTTCCCGACCCATTCGTAACCGTTCGTCAGGAGATACTCCCATGCTCAACAACTGCCTCGCCCTGATGGGCAACCTGTCCTGGCTGGGCTGGCTGATGCCCGTCGCCATGCTGTCCCTGCTCGGCCTCGGCATCGCCGCGCTCACCAAGTACCTGTTCACCTCCCGCCCCACGTCCCGCGACCTTCCGGAGGCCCGCTCATGAACCGCACAGGCTCCACTCTCCTGCTCTCCGCCGCCTTGCTGCTGGGCGCCGGCACCGCCCACGCCGCCCTGCCCGACGAGGCGACGATGTACAAGAACCCCCAGTGTGGCTGCTGCGACGAGTACGCCCGCCAGCTCGAGGCCCGCGGGGTCACGGTGAAGATCGTCGACGATATCGAGGTGGGCAAGATAAAGCAGCGCGTCGGGCTGCCCTATGGCCTGGGCTCCTGCCATACCATCCAGATGGGCGGCTACGCCATCGAGGGGCACGTGCCCTTCGAGGCGCTGGAGAAGCTCTTCGAGGAGCGCCCCGACACCCGCGGCATCGGCCTGGCCGGCATGCCCATCGGCACCCCCGGCATGCCCGGGCCCAAGCAGGGCGACTGGGACGTCTACCAGTTCCGCGACGGCGAGGCCACGCCCTTCATGACCCTCTGAGCCTCTCTCTCGATCCGACAGGCGCGCTTGACACAGGGCGCGACCGCGAGAAACGCCGCCCCCGGCCATGGCCGGGGGCGGCGTTGTCCTTGATGCCCAGGCGATGCCTCACTGCCAGGGATCGATGTGCAGGTAGAGCCGCGGCATCACCGTGCACTCGAAGTGGTAGCTGCCCTCGATCTCGCGCCCCTCGTCACGAGCCTGCTGCAGCGAGGGCGGCAGCGGCAGGTGCTCGACCACCATGCGCCCCAGCATGCGGGCATCGCCGAACAGGAAGCGCGTCAGGTTGAGGTAGCCGGCCTCGGAGTTGACCATGCCGAAGGGGCCGCTGTGGGCCAGGTAGAGATGCACCCGCGGGGCGTCCTCGACCCAGGCACAGTCGATCTTCACCAGGCCGTCGCTGCGGGAGCCCACCACGTGGCGGGTGGCGTTGTAGTCGCGGTGGTTGGTGCCCACCAGGCAGAAGAAGCGTTCCGGCGGGAAGTGCCCCCCCAGGCGATTGACCCGGCCCCCGCGCGGGGAAAGCTTGAGGTAGCCGGCGATGCTCTTGCGGTTGAAGTTGTTGATGTCCCACAGGCCCAGAAAGCGCGGCACGTTGAGCCCGGCCATCTCGATGCCATCGTGGGGGGGTGCCGTAGGTGAAGACCTTGTCCACACAGGCCCGCGCCTCGGCGCTGCCCGCCTCGGGGTTCTGCAGCAGGCAGCGGCAGACCAGCCCACCCATGGAGTGGGCGACCAGATAGACCTTGAAGGCCGCCAGCGCCTCCTCGTCGTCGCCGCAGATCCGCTCGCGCAGCCACAGGATGCGCTCGGAGAGTGCCCGGGCCGCCTCGGGGATCGAGGGGCGCTGCCCCTCACCGCCCTCCCCCTCGTAGTAGCGGTGGATCAGCAGGGTGCGGCGCGGCAGCCGGTCCTCGCGCTCCGCCCCCTCGGCGTAGACGTCCCGGTAGCCGTGGTCCTTCATCAGGCGGATCACCGGCGACTCGAAGATCAGGGAGTTGAACTCCCCGCTGGGGCCCTGGCGTACCCGGGTCGCCCCCAGGTTGAAGCCCATATAGGGCGTGTTGACGGTCGCCTCGATCTCGCTGTCACGCATGGCGAAACCGCGCACGTAGATGATCGGATGGTAGCACTCCAGGGTCATCCTGACGCTCCTCTGCCGGCATGACCCGCGCTGGGCGGGCCCAGTCGCTGCGGGGGTCGCCGGGCAAGCAGTTGGCGGACCCCATGCGCATCCCCCCTGCCTGGAGCCCGTAGGGTTTCCCTGATCAGCGTAGACCAGGAAAGCCATACGGTTGGCGAGGACCGGCTCCCCGTCAGAAGAAGGTCAGGCCGACCTGGCCGGCGCCGAGAACGATGATCTTCATGGCACGATCTCCTCGCGTGTACCCGTTCGGGGCTCGGGTTCCGCCAGCAGCCGATAGCCGACGCCCGCCTCGGTCTGCAGCAGCTCGGGCGCCTGGGGGTCGTCGCCCAGCTTGTGGCGCAGCTTGCTGACCACGATGCGCAGGTAGTGGGTGTCGTCCGCGTGGCTGGGCCCCCAGACGTCGCGCAGCAGCTGCGTCTGGGTGACCACCCTGCCCGCCTGTTGCGCCAGGCGCTCCAGCACCGCGTACTCCTTGGGGGTGAGATGCACGGGCTCATCGTGCAGGGTGACCCGCCGGGCCCCCAGGTCGATCAGCAACTCGCCGCAACGGTAGCGCAACCTGGCCGGGTCGCTGGCGCTAGGCAGCGGGCGGCGAAGCAGCGAGCGCACCCGGGCCAGCAGCTCCTGGATGCCGAACGGCTTGGTGACGTAGTCGCTGGCGCCGCTGTCCAGCGCCCGGACCTTCTCGCCCTCCTGCTCGCGCACGGAAACCACGATGACCGGCACCGCGCTGCGGGCCCGCAGGGTCTCGAGGACGCGCTGGCCATCCAGGTCCGGCAGGCCCAGGTCGAGCAGCACCAGATCCGGCGCCTCCTCCAGCGCCTTCCTCAGGCCCTCGCCAGCGGTCGCCGCCTCGCTCACCAGAAAGCCCTGGGAGGCCAGGCTGATCCGCAGGAAGCGACGGATCTGCGGCTCGTCGTCCACCACCAGCACCCTTTGCGGCTCATTCGTCATGGGGGCTCTCCTCGGGCAGCGGCAGCTGCATCACGATGGTCGTGCCCTCCCCGTGGGGGCCGGGCTTGGCGGCGATGGTCCCGCCGTGGGCGCCCAGCATGCCGCGGCAGATGGCCAGGCCGAGCCCGCTGCCATAGCGGCTGCGGTCGCCGTCGCCGCCGGTGGTGAACATGTCGAACACCGTCTCGCGGAGCTCCGGCGGGATCCCCGGCCCCTGGTCCGTTACCCGGATCTCGAGCCGGTGCTCCGTCTCCCGCCAGCGGCCCTCCAGCCGCAGCGTCCCGCCCTCGGGCGAGAAGCGCACCGCGTTGTCGATGACGTTGACCAGCGCCTGCTCGATCAGCGCCGGATGCACGTGGAGCAGCGGCAGGTCGTCGGGCCAGTCGCGCTCCACCGTCAGGCCGGACAGCGAGGGACCGAGACGCTTGAGCGCCGACGCCGCCAGGTCGTCGAGGGAGACCCAGTCCCGCTCGATCTTCATGTCACCCTGCCCCAGCCGGGTCATGTCCAGCAGGTTCTGGATATAGCGGTTCAGCCGCTCGCTCTCGCTGAGAATGCCATCGAGCAGTTCGCGGCGATCCGCCGCGCCGAGCTGGGCCTCCAGGTCGCGCAGCGAACTGGCCGAGCCGATGATCGAGGCCAGTGGGGTGCGCAGGTCGTGGGACACCGACGACAGCAGGGCCGAGCGCAGCCGCTCGTTCTCCTCCGAGAGGCGCGCCTCGCCCAGCTCGCTTACCAGGCGGGTCCGCTCCAGCGCCATGGCGAGCTGGCTGACCACGGCATCGATCAGCGCCTCGTGGTCGGGGCCGATGGCGGCGTCGCGCACGGCGAGTTCCAGCCCGAGCACGCCCAGCACGGTGTCATGCTCCACCAGCGGCAGCAGGCGCCAGCGCTGGTCGGCGAGATCCCCGGTGCCATGCCCGCTCGGGCGGCGGTGCTGCCAGCTCCAGGTGGCCGCCGAGAGCGCACCGGCGTCGGGCGTCGAGCCGGGCGGCACTGCCTCACGCACCGCCAGGCCCGGCTCGGTCGCATCGCGCTCGAGAAACACGGCCGGCACCCTCAGCCAGCGCTCGAGCGCCGAGAGGCCGATGTCGGTGACCTGGGCGCGATCGGTAGCCGCCGCCAGGGCCCGGGAGAAACTCAGCAGGCGGTGGGTCTGCTCGCGGCTGGCACGCAGGGCCAGCAGCCGGCGGCGCCCGCTGCCGGCCTGCTGCCCCACCACCAGGGCCACCAGCAGGAAGAAGACCACGGTGACCAACTGGCTGTGCTCGACCATCGCCAGGGAGAAGCGCGGCTGGGTAAAGAAGAAGTTGAAGGCCAGGAAGCCGAGCACGGCGCTGAGCATCGCCGCGCGGGTCCCGGCCAGGGCCGCGCTGGCCAGCACGGCGGCAAGGAACACCAGCGAGAGGTTGGCCAGGTCCAGCCAGAAGTCGAGCCCCCAGGCCGCCACCAGGGCCGCCAGCGTGCTCGCCAGCGCGACCAGCGGTTCGTGCAGGCGCAGGGACAGCTGCCGCCGACGCGGGCGAAAGCGCGGCCGCTTGCGAGCCTCGGCCACCACCACCAGGTCGAAGGTACCGCCACGGCGCAGCAGCTGCTCTGCCAGGGTGCGGCGCCACACCCGCCAGCCGGAGGGGCGCGAGCAGCCCACCAGCAGGGTGGCCACCTGGTGCTCACGGGCATGGTCGAGCAGCTCCGAGGCGCGATCCTGGCCCTGCAGCACGCGCGTCTCGCCGCCCAGGCGCTGCACCATGGCGAAATCGCGCTCCAGTACCAGACGCCGCTCGGCATCGTCGCGGCCGGTGTCCAAGTGGATGGCCCGCCAGCGAACGCCATCGCGCTCCGCCAGGCGGTGTGCGGCACGTACCAGGGTCGCATCCTCGCTGCCGCCGCTGAGTGCCACCAGCAGGCGGGCGGATCGCGACGGCATCGCCTGGTCTTGCCCTTCGGGTGTCATGCTCATCCGGCCCTCCTCGGGTCAGGTCAGCTGGCAGCCTACTGTCGCCAGAACATCGGCGTCAGCAGCACCAGCACGGTAAGGATCTCGAGACGCCCCAGCAGCATGCCGACACACAACAGCCACTTCGCCGCGTCCGGCAGCGACACGAAGTTGCCGGCCGGGCCAATGGTATCGCCGAGCCCCGGGCCGACGTTGGCCACCGCCGTGGCCGCCCCCGAGAGCGCCGTCACGATATCCAGCCCCATCATCGAAAGGCCCAGGGCCAGGCCGGCAATGGTCAGGAAGAAGAAGAACGAGAAGGCCACCACGCCACGGGTGATATCGTCGGTCAGCGGCTGATTATTGTAGCGTGAGGCGAAGACCCCGCTGGCATGGATCAGGTAGCGGAGCTGGTTGCGCAGCAGGATCGTGGCCACCTGGAAGCGGAAGATCTTCATGCCGCCGCTGGTGGAGCCGCTGCAGCCTCCCACGAAGGTCAGGTAGAAGAAGGCGACGACGGCGAGCGCGCCCCAGGTCGTGTAGTCATCCGAGGCATAGCCGGTGGTGGTCACCACCGAAATCACGTTGAAGGTGACATGGGTCAGCGCCTCGAAGGGCGGCGTGCCCTCCCACATGCGCCACCCGGTGAGCAACAGGATCACGACCAGCAGCAACAGCAGCAGCCCCCGGACCTGCTGGTCGCGCCATAGCGAGCCGCGCGAACCGCGCAGCAGGCGGATGTAGAGCACGAAGGGCAGGGCACCGGCCAGCATGAACAGGCTTGCCATCCACAGCAGGTGGGGCTGGCCGGCGTAGGCGCCAAAGGAGGCGTCGGAGTTGGCGAAGCCCCCGGTGGCCAGCGAGGTCATGGCATGTACCACGGCATCCAGCGGCGCCATGCCACCCAGCCAGTAGGCGAGCATCGCCGTGAACGTGAAGCCGCAATAGATCCCCAGCGTTGCCTTGGCGATGCCGCCGGTGCGCGGCATCACCTTGTCCGACCAGTCCGAGGATTCCGTGTGGAAGAGGCGCATGCCCCCCACCTTGAGGAACGGCAGGATGGCCATTCCCATCACGATGATGCCGATGCCGCCCAGCCACTGCATGATGCCGCGCCACAGCTTGAGGCCGTCGGAGAGCGATTCAATGCCGACCAGCACCGTCGAGCCGGTGGTGGTGATCGCGGAGACCGACTCGAACACCGCATTGGTGAAGGAGAGCTGCGGCGCCCCGAGCACCAGGGGCAGGCTCGCAAAGCCGCTGATCGAGACCCAGCTGAGGGTGGTGAGCACGAACATCTGCCAGGGCTTGAGCTCGATCCTGACCCTCAGTGTCGCCAGCCAGGTCAGCGCCACGGCCCCCAGCACGATACCCATCGACAGGCCGAACGCCCGGGCGTCGGGCTCCTGCTCGATCAGCAGGACCACCCAGGGTATCGCCATGAACAGCGCCAGGACCAGCCACAGCACCGACATCACCTTGAGCACAGGTGCCCAGCCCTGCACCCGGCTGCCCCCCCATCGACGCATCATCTCTGCTGCGGCCATGCCCATGCCCATCCCATCGGCTCAGTCACCTGCCCCGGCATGTCGTGCCGAGGCAGTACCCGGCGATGGAATCACGAGGCCAGCTAAAAAGTCCGTAAAACTTTACCGCCAGAATGCAGCATGGAAGAGGGGCAGGCCGCTGAATCAGGCCTCGAGCACGTAGCGCAGGATCTCGCCGGACAGATAGACATGAAAGATCATGATGGGCTCCTGATGGAGACGAATGGGGCCCGCCATCAAAGCCCAGCAGGAAGTATGTGAAAAACCGTTCCAGAAATACGCTCTGTTCAGGACGATGCCGCTGGGTTCGCCACCAGAGCATCGCCGACGGCAAGGCGCGCGCCCTCCCCCGCCAGCACGATGGCGTTCTGGCCGAAGTAGCCGCCGGGAGCCAGACGGGTGTTCATCTCCACCAGGGTACGCAGCGGTTCGCCGGGCACACTGATCTCGCCGCTCTGCTGGTCAACGGTGGTGACCTTGCAGCGCTGGCAGGGCTTGCGCAGCCCCAGCCGCCAGGCGCCATCGGCCGCGGCCAGGGTGTCCCAGCCATCCTCGGCGAAGGGCTCGGCACCCTCGATCACGATATTGGGGCGAAAGCGGCTCATGGGCACCGGGGCGAGCCCCTTGGCGACCAGGCGCCGGTTGACCTCGGCCAGCGACCCCTCGCTCACCACCAGCAGCGGGTAGCCGTCGGCGAAGCCGGTGTGGGCCCGCTCGCCGGGCGCCAGGTAGTGCGGTTCCACCGGGCGGTGGTGGTCGGGGGCGAAGCGCACCAGGCCCAGGCCGCTGCCGCGCAGATCGCCCAGCACCGCGCCCAGCCACTCACGGGCCTCGGCGCCCTCGTCCAGGGCATCGCAGCGGTCCTCCCAGACGTAGACCGAGCGCCGGGAGAGCTCTCCCGCCTCCAGTGGCACCCGCAGCGGCGATGCCCCGGGGTGCGTGAGCACCAGGGCATCGGGCTCGAGGCCCACGCGGATGCGCGCCATGGCCGGCAGCTGACGCTGGGTGACGAAACGGCCGACATCGTCGACCACCATCCAGCGGCGATCATGGGCCAGTCCCTCGGCGGTCAGCCGCGCCTCATCCAGGGAGATACCGCCCAGCGACTTGACCGGGTAGATATTGAGCTGGGTGATTCTCACGGGCGGCTCCTTGCTGGAAACCCCCAACGCCTGGCCCAGGCGGGAAGGCATTACAGTCGAGTGGTCTCGATCACATGGCCGATGATGGGATAGCCGGCCTTGCGGGCGGCCTTCTCGGCCTCGAACTGAGCCTCGATCCTGGAGATGCTGGAGGAGACGTGCTCGAAGACGGTGTCCAGCTCGAGCGGTTTGGTGCGCACCGCCAGCTTCACCAGGTGGCCGGTCTTGGGCGAGCCGGCCGCCTTGCTGCGCGGCGCCTTGGTCTTGGCCTCCTCGCCGGGTTCCCTGGGCCATTCGGGGGGCGATGTCGCCGCCTTGCGCCTGGTGTCCTGAGCCTTGTCCATGAAAGTGTTGATGTCGCGGCGCATCTTGCGCTCGAACTCGTTCAGTTCCGTTTCCATCGTATCTCCGTCTACTTCAATCATCGCGGGATTGTACCCAGAACTCGCGCGGTTGCCAGCCCCGGCGACCTTCAGGCACCGCGGGGGTGTATCTATGCTTGCTAAAGGAGGTTCAGGGAGCAGTTGCGGCCAACCGCCGCGGTGCTGTGAGGCGGACGCCGCACACCAACCGGTGCGCCACGCCATGCCAATTCGAACTCGCCCGGATCGTCGAGTTCGCGATTCTTGCCATTGAACGATTCATAGAGTGCCCGGTGT
>NZ_JACUUD010000246.1 GCF_014859505.1 Halomonas sp. | reverse complement strand
TCCACCACGCTGATGCCCTGGTTGATGTTCTCGATGGTAGCCTGGAGCAGGGCGCGGTTGAACTCCAGTACCTGGGAGGCCTCATCGACGATGGAGATCACGTCGGAGATGCCAATGCCGCGGCCCTGCAGCGCCGAGTTGACCACGATGCGTGCCGAGGAGGCCCCCAGCACCGAGGCCAGGAAGCGCTCGGTGAACTGGATGACGTCGATGGAGGCGCGGGCGCCGTCCTCCAGCGTTGAGCCGCTGCGCCGTGCATAGTCGTGGAAGGCTCGGCTAACCTGGCCGGCACCGAGGAAGCGCTCGCACAGCACCTTGAGGTCGCCCACGGTGGTGGCGCCGGTCCAGGGACGGTTCACCGAGGTCTGACGGGTCTCGACGCTGTCCACGAAGAGCGAGGCCTGGATCCGCTCCACTACCCGCTGTGAAGTGACCTGGGAGACGAAGATGTAGCAGAACAGGTTCAACCCCAGCGAGAGCATGACGCCGTGGGTGAAGCTGTCGCCCACGTTAAGCCCGAACAGTGAAGTGGGCGCCAGCCAGGCGAGCCCCAGCGGGCCGCCGTCGAGCCAGTGGCCCGGGAGCACCCCGGCGGAGATCATCGCCGGCATCAGCAGGCTGTAGGCCCAGATGGCGAAGCCGGCGTTCATGCCGACGACCACCCCCAGGCGGTTGCCGCGCTTCCAGTAGAGGCCGCCGATCAGTGCGGGGGCGAACTGGGCGGCGGCAGCAAAGGAGAGCATGCCGATGGAGGCCAGCGAGGTGAACTCGCCGATCAGCTGATAGAAGCCGTAGGCCATGGCCAGCACCGCGGCGATGGTGATGCGCCGGGCGCGCAGCACCAGGCGGCCATAGTCGCGGGCCTTGGTGTCGAACCAGCGCAGGCGGAACAGCGCCGGGATGACGATCTCGTTGGAGATCATGATCGATACCGCCACCGCGGCCATGATCACCATGCCGGTGGCCGCCGAGAAGCCGCCGATGAAGGTCAGCAGGGTCAGCCACTGGCTGTTCGCCGCCATGGGCAGCGCCAGCACGTAGGTGTCCGGTTCAATGCCGCCGTCGGCGAACAGGGTCAGGCCAGCGGCCGCCAGCGGCAGCACGAAGAAGGCGAAGGCAGCCAGGTAGAGAGGGAAGAGCCAGCGCGCCTTGGCGGCATCGTCCGGGTGGGTGTTCTCGACCACCGCCACGTGGAACTGGCGCGGCAGGCAGAGCACCGCCAGCATCGCCAGCAGGGTCTGGGCCCAGAAGCTCTGACCGAAGTCCTGCTGGGATAGCTGGCGCTGCAGCTCCAATTGGACCTCCGCCTGGGCGAACAGCTCCCCCAGGCCGCCGAACATGCCCCAGGTGACGTAGGCGCCGAGCACCAGGAAGGCGACCAGCTTGACCAACGACTCGAAGGCCACGGCGTGGATCAGCCCCTCGTGGTGCTCCGTGGCGTCGGTGTGGCGAGTGCCGAACAGGATCGCGAAGGCTGCCATCACCACGGCCACGTAGAGGGCGGTGTCGGCGAACAGCGGGGTGTCGGCAGAGTCACCGGCGGCGGTGAGCACGCTGAAGGAGGTGGAGACCGCCTTCAACTGCAGGGCGATGTAGGGCAGGGTGCCGATCAGGGCCACCAGGCTGGCGAAGGCGGCCAGGGACTGGGCCTTGCCGTAGCGCGATGCGATGAAATCGGCGATGGAGGTGACGTTCTGGTGCTTGGCCACACGGATCATCTTGGCCAGCACCGGCCAGAACAGCAGGAAGGTGAGGATTGGCCCGATGTAGATGCTGGCGAAGGACCAGCCGCCGGTGGCCGCCTGCCCCACCGCGCCGTAGAAGGTCCAGGAGGTGCAGTAGATGGCCAGTGCCAGGCTGTAGATGATGGGCCGTCGCCGGCTGGCGCCATGCTGGCGGGCATGACGGTCGCC
>NZ_JACUUD010000245.1 GCF_014859505.1 Halomonas sp. | reverse complement strand
TTCCAGGCCAAGTTCGGCATTCCACTGGATAGTGTGACACTCAACGAGAGCCATCAGATGGTGGTGGTCGCCACCCGGCTCGATGCCAGCAGCGAGCGAATCATCACCTATCTGAACGAGCACGCCCAGCTGTCGATCAACGCCATGTTCTTCGCCGCCTTCGAGGATGGCGGCAACCGCTACCTCAGCCGCGCCTGGATGATCGACCCGGACGAGCCCACCCAGCCCATTGCCCGCAAGGCGAAGAAGGAACCCTGGAACGGCGAGTTCTACGCCTCCTTCGGCCCCGACTACCCGTGGGAGGATGCCCGCCGCCTCGGTTTCATCTGCGGAGGAGGCGCGGCCTGGTACTCCAAGACCCTGGCCATGCTCTCGGAGGGTGACCGGGTGTGGGTCTATATCCCCAAGACCGGCTACGTGGGCGTCGGCGAGGTGATCGGCGAGCGCTGCCGTGCCGATGCGTATCGCTTCGACACCCAGGAGGGGCCGAGAACCCTCCCGGAGATGACGCTGACCGAAGGCTACCCGCAGATCGACCCGGCCAGGGACGACGACGAGGCCGAGTACCTGGTGCCGGTGCGCTGGCTGCATACCGTCAGCCGCCAGGAGGCCTTCAGCGAGGTGGGACTGTTCGGCAACCAGAACACCGTCTGCAAGCCGACCACGCCCAAGTGGTCCCACACCGTGGAGCGCCTGAAACAGGTGTGGCGAATCAATGACGAGCGCACATGAGAACCCCCGCGTAAGCTCATGAGAGCCAAGAGGCGGGGGCCGTGTTAAGGCACGTGGGTGGCGCTCAGCGCATCAGGCTCAGGCCTGTATCCGGAACACATTGGCCGGCATCGCCGGTCGGTCATCCAGCCGGATCCGGGTCAGCACATAGACCAGGGGGCGCTCGAGGCTGCCGTTGATGCGAAATACTTCGCCATCGAGGGCAGCACCCTGGTCCAGCATACGGTGCAGCATGTCCAGGTGCCCCCGTGGAACATAACCCAGCTTTCGTAGGGCGCTCTCCATCCTGATGGCTTGTGCATCAACCGGATTTTCAGGCTCCGGCACGAACTGAACTGAGTCGCCCTTGTTCAGCTCCGAGGCATCGAGTTCGGCCTCATGTCGGAACCCTGCCACTTCCAGCAGCACCTCGAAGGCTTCAGGCGGATCATCGAAGGGGTGCACCAGCTCGAAACCATCGTTGGGTAGCTTGGCACCGCTGTAACCCAGCAGGGCGAAGTCGCTGATCTCGGCATCGGCAGGGAGGGCACGCAGCTCCAGATAACGGCTGAAATCCCCTCGGCTCCGTGGCGGCAATCGCCGCTTGAAGGCCTCCATCACCTGGTGGCTGTGCTCCACCTGCTTCAGCGGGAAGGCGGGATATCCTTCGAAGCCCATTTGCTTCGCCTCTGCCATCTCGGGGCCGTGGTCATATTGAAGCGCCACCTGACCGCCCTTCATCACCAGCTGACCCACGCGATAGCGAGAGCGCTTCTTGCTCTCGCGGGCCTGCCAGAAGAGCAGCAGCCGCTGTGGTTCCACCAGATGTTCGATAAAGCGGGTCATGTCAGTTCTCCAGCGCCCCGAGCAGGCGCGCTCTCCTTGTCAGCGTCAGGAAGGCAATAAATTCAGCACGTTGCACTGTAAGCGGATGCGGAAGGTCAAACCGTGTCAAGCGGTAGAGCATGTCCTTCAAGTCATCTTCGCACCATCCATGCAGCCGTTCTATCAGTATCGGCCGGATCCGGGGAAAGTGCCGGCAGTACTCGGCGACTCCTTCGATCAGGTGTAAACGCCGGCTGTCGCTTCTGGACCAGCGCATCTGATGCTCGCCCCTTCGCAGGTAACCTTCGAGCTCGTTCGGGTCGCGCATCATGCGCTCCATCTTCTCCGGCAGCGACTCATGGCCCAGACTGGTGCCATTG
>NZ_JACUUD010000096.1 GCF_014859505.1 Halomonas sp. | reverse complement strand
CTCCACCCCCAACTCCTCCACCGAGCGCCTGTCGCTCTACCAGCAGATCCTCTCCGCCAACTCCAGCGACATCGACGTGATGCAGATTGACGTGGTCTGGCCGGGCCTGCTCGCCACCCACCTGCTCGACCTGCGCGAGGCGCTGGGTGACGAGGCCGGCGAGGGGCACTTCCCCGCGATCGTCGAGAACAACACCGTCGATGGCCGCCTGGTGGCGATGCCCTGGTTCACCGATGCCGGGGTGCTCTACTACCGCAAGGACCTGCTCGAGCAGTATGGTCACGAGATTCCCGGGACCTGGCAGGAGCTCACCGAGATCGCCCGCGAGATCAAGGCGGCCGAGCGCGAGGCCGGCAACGAGCGCATGCACGGGTTCGTGTTCCAGGGGCGGGCCTACGAGGGCCTGACCGTCAACGCCCTGGAGTGGGTGGCGAGCCACGGCGGCGGCGCCCTGGTGGAGCCCGACGGCGAGATCAGCATCAACAACCCCCGCGCCGCGGCAGCCCTGGACCTGGCGGCCAGCTGGGTCGGCGATATCGCCCCCGACGGAGTCCTCAACTACACCGAGGAGGAGGCCCGCGGGGTCTTCCAGGGCGGCAATGCCGTGTTCATGCGCAACTGGCCCTATGCCTGGTCCCTGGCCCAGAGCGAGGGCAGCGAGGTGCGCGACAAGGTGGGGGTGACCCAGCTGCCGGCGGGCGGCGATGGCCAGAGCGCCGCGGCTTCGGGCGGCGAGAACAGAAGCGCGGCGGGCCTGGGCGGCTGGAACCTGGCAATCTCCCGCTACAGCGAGAATCCCGAACTGGCCGTGGACCTGGTCGCCTTCCTGACCGGGCATGACGAACAGAAGCGTCGCGCCATCGCCGGCGCCTACAACCCGACCCTCGAGGCCCTCTACCAGGACGAGGAGGTGCTGGAGGCCGTGCCCTTCTTCGGCGAGCTCTACAACACCTTCGTCAACGCCGTGGCCCGCCCCTCGGCGGTGACCGGTGACGCCTACGGCCGCGTCAGCAACGCCTTCTTCAGCGCCAGCCATGACGTGCTCTCCGGCAGCCGCAGCGGCGAGCAGGCCGTGGCCGACCTCGAGCGCGAGCTCTCGCGCGTCAAGCGCCGCAACTGGTAACCGGGAGCCTTCCCATGACCTCAACCGTCAACCACGGCGCGCAGTATCGCAGCACCAAGGTGCGCCGCCAGCGGGTGAAGGCCGCCTGGCTGTTCCTCGCCCCGATGCTGGTGGTGCTCACCCTGGTGGCCGGATGGCCGCTGGTGCGCACCTTCTACTTCAGCTTCACCGACGCCTCCCTCTCCGATCTCAGCAACATCTTCTTCATCGGCCTGGAGAACTACCTGGTCCGCGATGATGGCCAGTGGTACGGCGTGCTGGCTGACCCCGTCTGGTGGCGCTCGGTGTGGAACACCTTCTTCTTCGCCATCGTCTCGGTATCGCTGGAGGTGGTGTTCGGGGTGATCGTGGCCCTGATCCTCAACGCCGAGTTCAAGGGCCGCACCCTGGTGCGCGCCGCGGTGCTGATTCCCTGGGCGATTCCCACCATCGTCTCGGCGCAGATGTGGGCCTGGATGCTCAACGACCAGTTCGGGATCATCAACGAGCTGCTGATGACGCTCGGCATCATCGCCGACCCCATCGCCTGGACGGCCGACGCCAGCTACTCCATGTGGGCGGTGATCATGGTCGACGTGTGGAAGACCACGCCCTTCGTCGCCCTGCTGGCGCTGGCCGCCATGCAGATGCTGCCCAAGGACTGCTACGAAGCCGCCGAGGTGGACGGCATCCACCCGGTCCGGGTGTTCTTCAGGGTCACCCTGCCGCTGATCACCCCGGCGCTGATGGTAGCGGTGATCTTCCGCCTGCTCGACGCCCTGCGGGTGTTCGATGTCATCTACGTGCTGACCTCGAACTCCACCAGCACCATGTCCATGTCGATCTACGCCCGCCAGCAGCTCGTCGAGTTCCAGGACGTGGGCTACGGCAGCGCCGCCTCGACCCTGCTGTTCCTGATCATCGCCCTGGCGACCATCGCCTATCTCTACCTGGGCCGCAAGCAACTCAACCTGGGAGGTGACGCATGACCTCGCGCCGGTTCAACAAGCTCGCCGCACGGGTCGGCTTCTGGGGGCTGGTGGCCCTGGTGGTGGTCGTCGCGGTGTTCCCCTTCTACTACGCGGTGATCACCTCCCTTAAGCCCTCCGGCGACCTCTTCCGGGTCGAGCTGTGGCCCAGCACCTTGGATCTCGCCAACTACGTGCAGGTGTTCACTCAGCGCAGCTTCATCCAGGCGATCTTCAACTCGATCCTGGTCGCCACCAGCGTGGTGTTCATCGCCCTGCTGCTCGGCATCACCGCCTCCTACGCCCTGGGCCGGGTGCGCTTCCGCGGCCGCTCCACGGTGCTGCTGGTGATCCTGGGCGTATCGATGTTCCCCCAGGTGGCGGTGCTCTCCGGGCTCTTCGAGGTGATCCGCGCGCTCAACCTCTACAACAACCCGGGCGGCCTGATCCTGAGCTACACCATCTTCACCCTGCCCTTCACCGTCTGGGTGCTGACCACTTTCATGCGCCAGCTGCCCATGGAGCTCGAGGAGGCGGCGATCATGGACGGAGCCACCCCCTGGATCACCATCACCAAGGTGTTCCTGCCGCTGATGTGGCCGGCCATGGCCACCACCGGCCTGCTGGCCTTCATCGCCGCATGGAACGAGTTCCTCTTCGCCCTGACCTTCACCCTGACCGACAGCCAGCGCACCGTGCCGGTGGCCATCGCCCTGCTCTCCGGCGGCAGCGCCTACGAGCTGCCCTGGGGCCCGATCATGGCCGCTTCGGTGATCGTCACCGTGCCCCTGGTGGTGCTGGTGATCATCTTCCAGCGGCGCATCGTCTCGGGGCTGACCGCCGGTGCCGTCAAGGGCTGAGGCCTCCATTCACCCTGTCAATTCTGGAATCCCCCATGCAGGACAACACCTTCTGGTGGCGCGGTGGCGTCATCTACCAGATCTACCCGCGCAGTTTCATGGACGCCAACGACGACGGCATCGGCGACCTTGCGGGCATCACCGAGAAGCTCGACTACGTGGCCTCGCTCAACGTGGACGGGATCTGGCTGTCGCCCTTCTTCACCTCGCCGATGCTCGACTTCGGCTACGACGTCAGCGACTACCGCGACGTGGACCCGATGTTCGGCACCCTGGAGGACTTCAAGGCGCTGCTGGCCCGGGCCCATGCGCTGGGCCTGAAGGTGATCATCGACCAGGTGATCAGCCACACCGCGGAGTCACACCCGTGGTTCCAGGAGAGCCGGCAGGACCGCACCAATGCCAGGACCGACTGGTACGTGTGGGCCGACCCGAAGCCGGACGGCACGCCGCCCAACAACTGGCTGTCGATCTTCGGCGGCCCGGCCTGGACCTTCGACCCGCGCCGGCGCCAGTACTACCTGCACAATTTCCTGAGCAGCCAGCCCGACCTCAACTTTCACAACGCTGACGTAAGAGCCGCCCAGCTGGACAACATGCGCTTCTGGCTGGAACTCGGCGTCGACGGCTTCCGTCTGGACACCGTCAACTTCTACTTCCATGACGCCGAACTGCGCGACAATCCGCCGGTCCCCGAGGGGGAGGCCAAGACCCTGGGCGCCCCGGAGGCCAACCCCTACACCTGGCAGCGCCATGTCTTCGACCTGAGCCGCCCGGAGAACCTCGACTTCCTGCGCGAGCTGCGCGCGCTGATGGACGAGTATCCCGGGACCACCACAGTGGGCGAGATCGGCGACGACAACCCCCTCGAGCGCATGGCCGAGTACACCGCCGGCGGCGACAAGCTGCACATGGCCTACACCTTCGACCTGCTCAACAAGCCCCACTCGGCGGCCTATCTCCGCGAAGTGATCGAGCGCTTCCAGCGCCTGGCCGGCGATGCCTGGCCCTGCTGGGCGATCTCCAACCACGACGTGGAGCGCAGCGCCAGCCGCTGGGGCGCCGGCGAGGACCCGGTGGCCTACCCCGCCGTGATGCTGGCGATGCTCTTCTCGCTGCGCGGCAGCGTCTGCCTCTACCAGGGCGAGGAGCTGGGCCTGCCCGAGGCCGAGGTGCCCTTCGAGCGCATCCAGGACCCCTACGGCAAGGTGCTGTGGCCGGAGTTCAAGGGCCGCGACGGCTGCCGGACCCCGATGCCCTGGACCGATGCCGAGAGCGGCGGCTTCACCGCCCCGGGCGTCGCCTCCTGGCTGCCCCTAGAGGCGCGCCACCTGCCCCTCTCGGTGGCGCGGCAGGAGGACGACAGCGCGTCGGTGCTCAACGCCACCCGCCGCCTGCTGGCGTTCCGCGCCAGGCACCCGGCGCTGTTCGACGGCGAGCTGCGCCTGGTCGACGTGGGCGACGCGCTGGTCGGCTTCGTCCGCGAAGGGGCCGGGGAGCGGATCCTCTGCCTCTTCAACCTGACCGCCGAGCCACGGGAGACCCGGCTGCCGCTGGCGATCGACCACGCCCTCGAGGGCCATGGCTTCACGGCCTCCCTCGACGGCGACACCCTGCGGCTGCCGGCCTACCAGGCCGCCTGGTTCGCGGTATCCTGAGCGGTCCGCCGCGCCCATAACAAGACGCCGGCCCCGCCAGGAACGCTCAACGGAAGGGGCCGGCAAGGAGTCAACAGATGGCAAGCGTCAAACTCGACCGGGTCAACAAGGTCTTCGACAGTACCCATATCATCAAGGATGTGGATCTCGACATCGGCGATGGCGAATTCGTGGTCTTCGTCGGCCCCTCGGGCTGCGGCAAGTCCACCCTGCTGCGGCTGATCGCGGGGCTCGAGTCGATCAGCGACGGCGAGCTCAGCATCGGTGAGACCGTGGTCAACGAGCTGCCGCCCCGGGAGCGCGGCGTGGGCATGGTCTTCCAGTCCTACGCCCTCTACCCGCACATGACGGTCTACGAGAACATGGCCTTCGGCCTCAAGCTCGCCAAGAAGGCCAGGGAGACGATCCACGAGCGGGTCATGGCCACCGCCCGCATCCTGCAGCTCGAGGAGCTGCTCGACCGCAAGCCCAAGGCGCTTTCCGGCGGCCAGCGCCAGCGCGTGGCCATGGGCCGCGCCATGGCCCGCGAGCCGCGCATCCTGCTCTTCGACGAGCCGCTTTCCAACCTGGACGCTTCGCTGCGCGTACAGATGCGCAACGAGATCGCCCGCCTTCACAACCGCCTGGGCTCCACCATGATCTACGTCACCCACGACCAGGTGGAGGCCATGACCCTGGCCGACAAGATCGTGGTGCTCAACGGCGGACGCGTGGAGCAGGTAGGCAGCCCCCATGAGCTCTACCAGCGGCCGGCAACCAAGTTCGTGGCGGGCTTCATCGGCTCGCCGACCATGAACTTCCTGCTGGCAAGCCTGGCCGGACACCCCGAGGCGGGCTGTCGGGTCTCGGTCGAGGGCGTCGGCGACCTGGCGCTGCCTCAGCAGGCCGGTGAGCACGCCGCCGGCACAGCCCTTTCCCTGGGCGTGCGCCCCGAGCACCTGCGCCTGGCCGAGGCCAGCGGCGACAACGCCTTCGAGATTGTCAACGTGGAGTACCTCGGCAACGAGGTCTACGTCTATCTGGACGCCCGTGACGGTGGCCCCCTGCTGATCCACCGCAGCGAAGCGCCCAGCCGCTGGCAGGAGGGACAGCGGGTAGCCCTCTCGCCGGACCCGCAGCATGTGCACCTGTTTGATGGCGAGGGCCGCGCCCTGCCGGCCGCCACAGCCCGGGCGGCGGCCTGAGGCTCGCGGCGCGCCCCGTCGTCGGGACCGCGTCGCGCGGCGGTGGCCAAATGCCGCGCGGACCACTAGGATAGCGAGCTGACTGAATCGATCCAGATGGCGAAGGAACCGCGCTTGTGTCTACCCCCCGTCGTATCACGCTGAAGGATCTGGCACGGGAGCTCGGTGTCTCCACGGCCACCGTCTCCAACGCCTTCAACCGGCCGGACCAGCTCTCGCCCGCCCTGCGCGAGCGCATCCTCGGCGAGGCGCGCCGCCTGGGCTACCGAGGGCCGGACGCCATGGCGCGCAGCCTGCGCACCGGGCGCTCGCGGATCATCGCGGTGATCCTCGCCGAGAGCCTCACCTACAGCCTGAACGATGCCGTGGCGAGCGAGTTCCTCTCCGGGGTGGCCGAGGTGCTCGACACCCAGGGCCACACCCTACTGCTGCTCTCCTCGCGCCAGACCCAGGGCCAGATCCCGGGCTCGGCGAGCATGGCCGACGGCTTCATCGTCTACGGCCTGATGCCGAGCCCCTCGCTGCTCGGCAGGCTGCCTGCCCAGGCTTCGCTGGTCTCGGTGGACTTCGACATCGCCGGCCGCCCCACCGTCCACGTCGACAACGAGGCCGCCTGCCTCGCCATCGCCCGCCACGCCCTGCGGATGCCCCCGCGGCGGCCGGCCATCGTCAACCTGCGCCTCACCGCCGAGCCCTGCAACGGTCGCATCACCCCGTCCCATGCCCTGCTGGTGGCCGAGCAGACCATCACCCGCTCGCGCCTGACCGGCTTCCACCGCGCCCTGGCGGAGCACGGGGTCGACCCTGCCGGGGTGCCGATGTGGAACATCGAGGAGAACACCTTCGAGGTGTGCGCCCCGGTGATCGAGGCGATCCTCGACTCGCCCGACGACGAGCGCCCCGACCTGCTGCTGTGCATGTCCGACCGCATCGCGCTGACCGCCGTCACCCTGGCCGAGCAACGCGGCCTGCGCATCCCCGAGGACCTGCGCATCACCGGTTTCGACGGCATCGCCGAGGGACAGTACCGGGCCCCGCACCTGACGACGGTCCGCCAGGACAGCACCGAGAAGGGCCGCACGGCCGCCCGCATCATCCTCGGCCTGACCCCGCCCGCCTCGAGCCTGCTGACCACCGAGCTGATGGTCGGCGACAGCTGCCCCTGACAGCAGGACGCCCCGGGCTCCCTTCATCCGTTCGGGAGCGCCGTGGCGTCGTGCGCCCAGTGGCCGCCGCGATCAGCGCAGCAGCAGCACCGGCACCTTCGCGCGGCGCAGCATCTCGGTGGTAGTGCTGCCCACCAGCAGGTGGCGGATGCGCGAGTGGCCGTAGGCGCCCATCACCAGCAGGTCGATGCCCTGCTCCTCCTGGTAGCCGCGCAGGGTGGCCTCCACCTCGCCGGCACGGATCGAACCCACGGCCTCGTGGCCGGCGTCTCGCAGGGTCTTCAGCGCCCAGTCGAGTTGGGAGCGGTTATCGCCGGTCTCGGCGCCGACGATCACCACGTGAACGGGAATGCCCGCGAACAGCGGGCTCTTGGCCAGCATCTCCACGCCCTTGCGGGTGGTCTTGCTGCCGTCGAAGGCGAGCATCACCGTCTCGGGGGCCTCGAAGGTGTCCGGCACCATCAGGATCGGCCGGTGCAGGGTACGCACCACCCGCTCCAGGTTGGAACCCAGATGGCCGCTGTCCTGGTGGGCCGTCTCGCCGCGCTTGCCAATGATCAGCAGACGGATCTCCTCCTGCAGCTCCTCCAGTGTCTCCACCAGGGTGCCATTGCGCTGGCGGGTGCCCGGTTCCGCGACCCCCACCTCGACGGCCCGCCCCTTGGCGGCCTTGAGCGTCAGGCGGCCCTGCTCCTGGGCCACCTTGGCGCGCTGCTCGTCGAGCTGGGACAGCTCCTCGAGCAGGTGCTCCCGGGAGCCCAGGCCGATATTGCCGGAGAGGTCCGCCTCGGCGGTCTGGGGATGGTTGTCCACCACGTGCAGGAAGGTCAACGGCGCGCCAAGAGCCTGGCTGGCCCAGGCGGCGGCGTCGCACACCCCTTCCGAGAACTTCGAGCCGTCGATGGCGGCCATCACCTGTTCGGTCATCGTGTCATTTCCTGGCTGGCGTATGTCGTTATCTGTCTTGACGTTTCTACCCCATGCAGGGCGCCTTGCATAGGACATGGATCAACGTAACAGCGATTCGTCCAGGAAGGAGGTCCGGGGACCGGCATGGGTCAGCGCCAGACGGTGCATGGCCCGGGTACAGGCCACATAGAGCAGGTTACGCTCCATGTCGGTGGCATAGTTCTTCGCGGTGGCCTCGGGCACGATGACCCGGTCGAATTCCAGGCCCTTGGCCATGTGGGCGGTGCAGACGACGATGCCCCGGCCGAAGGCGGCGCTATTCTCGCCGAGGATCTGCAGTCGCTCGAATTCGCCGTGCTCGCCGCCCTCCAGGGCCTCGAAGACCCGCTTCGCCTGCTTCTGGGTCTTGCAGACTATCCCCAAGGTGTTGTGGTCGGAGGCGGTGAACTCAAGGGCCAGCTCGGCGATGATGGCGAGTTCCGCCTTGCGGGTGCGTGCGCGGATCACCGCGGGCTCCTCCCCGGGGCGCTCGATCGCCTCCAGGTCGGGGTTGGGAGAAATGCGCTGGGCGAAGCGGGTGATCGGAAGGCTCGAGCGGTAACTCTTGTTGAGGGTCACGCAGGAGGACTGGCGCAGCACCCGGCGGATCTCCTCGACCCCGGAGCCGGTATAGGGATTTACCGACTGAAAGGCATCGCCGAGGATGGTCTTCTTGCAGGCGAAGAGCCGGCCGATCACCGCGTACTGCACCGGGGTGTAGTCCTGCATCTCGTCGACCAGCAGGTGCTTGACGTCACGCCAGCGCGAGCGCACGTCCTCCAGGCGCATCTTCAGGTAGATCAGCGGGAAGACGTCGGCGTACTCGAGCCGGCCCCGGGAGGCGGTCTTGAACAATTCGGGACGCCCCAGCCAGTCGTAGAAGCCCTTGTAGGTGTCGCGCAGGGTCTGCTGGCGCAGCATCGTCTTGACCGCCGCCTTGAGCTGCTTGCGCTCCTCGGGTTCCAGGTCATAGTTGTACTGGTTGCCGATCTTGCGCTCGATCTCCCAGCTCACCTGCCTCAAGCGCTCATTGGTGGGCAGGTGGCGATGCTTGCGGAACACCTCCTCGAGCAGCCAGGCGGGCACCAGGCGCCGGGCGATCCAGATATCCTCGGCGGCGAAGCGGTTGGCCTCCACGTGGCCGGCGTAGCGGTCGAGCTCAGCCAGGAACGCCGGCGAGGCCTTGTAGCGCAGCCGCGCCTTCATCGCCTCGTCGTCCTTCTCCAGCAGCGCCGCGGTCTGCTCGAAGAAGCTCTCGAAGCGATACTGGCCATCGAGCAACTCGTCGGCCAATTCCTCCATGCCGACCTGGTTGACCGTCTCCTCACCGAGTTCCGGGAGCACGTTGGCGATGTAGTCGGAGAACACCCGGTTGGGCGAGATGATCAGGATGTCCTCGGAGCGCAGAGTGTCCTTGAAGCGGTAGAGCAGGTAGGCGATCCGGTGCAGAGCGATGGAGGTCTTGCCGGAGCCGGCCACCCCCTGGATCACCAGCACCTGGGCCTCGTCGTCGCGGATGATGGCGTTCTGGTCGCGCTGGATGGTAGCGACGATGTTCTTCATGCCCTCGTCGGAGGCGCGGCCGAGCTCATCCTGGAGCACGTCGTCGACCACGTGCACCGCGCTGTCGATCATCAGCTCGATCTCGCCGCCCTTGATGCGGAACTGCCGCTTCAGGGTCACCTCGCCGGCCACCGGGCCCTCGGGGCTCTCGTAGGTGGCCGTGCCGGTCTCCACGTCGTAGAACAGCGAGGCGATGGGCGCCCGCCAGTCATGCACCCGGCTGATCCTGGCGAGGTCATCATGGAAGTGGTGGACGCCGATGTAGAACGGTTCGGCCTTGCCGCCGCGAGCGAAGTCGAAGCGCCCGAAGTAGGGGGAGTGGCGGAGCTTGTCGAGCTTCTGGCGACGGGCCAGGGCGTTGTCGCCGGACATGACGGACTGCTCGATCGACTCCCTCGCCGCGATCTTCTCGATATGATCCATCTCATCGCGGTTCGACCAGAGGTACTCCTTCTGGGCCTGGATCTCCTCGGCATAGGCCGTCAGCCGCTGGTCCAGCTCTTCCCGATTGGCCTCGATGCGTTCCAGGGTGTGGTCGAGGTGGCGGTGTTCGACCGCCCGGTCTATGGCAACGTCTTTCTGGGTCATGTCACTCCGCACAGTCGATGCATTTGAGCACGGTCGGATCCCACTTCAGGCGCTTGGCGGAAATCCACTCGCCGCATTCGATGCACTCCCCGAACTCTCCACGGCCGATCCGGGTCAGCGCCGCTTCGATCCGGCGTAGCGCCAACTGACGGCGATCCTCCTCGGCCTTGGCCATGGCTTGGCCCTGGAGGGCATCCATGCGCGACAGGCGCCCCACCGACTGCTGATCCAGCATGACCGTGGCGCGACTCTCCTTGCTCTGGTAGCTCTGGTCGATCAACGCCGCCCTGGTGTCCTCCAACTGGCGGGTGATCTTCTCGATATCGAGTTCCGGGTGATTCATCCAATCCCCTCCGCATCAAACGGGTCAGGAACTCCAACGATCGGAAACACTGTCAACCCATCTGTCTGAAGGCCCAACATAGCCCCTTTGCCCGGGACTTGGTAGCGCAGGGGCTGCTGACAAGGGGGTTAGGCGAAGACCTGGCTCCACTCGTCGCGCTTGGCCAGGAAGCCGCGGGCGATCTGCTGGGCGCCTTCCAGGCTGTGGCTGGCCGCCCAGCCGCACTGCATCTCGTTGCAGGCCGGGACCTCCTCGGCCACCAGCACGTCCTCCAGGGTCTTCTCGAGCAGCGTCAGCACGCCCTCGTAGTCGTCATGGTTGATCATCGCCACGTAGAAGCCGGTCTGACAGCCCATGGGGCTGATGTCGACCACCTTGTCCGAATGGTTGCGCGACAGCTCGGCCATCAGGTGCTCCAGGGAGTGCAGCCCCGGCATCTCCATGTGCGCCTTATTGGGCTGGCAGATGCGCATGTCGTACTTGTGGATGGTGTCGCCGTGCTCACCGGTCTTGATATCGGCCAGGCGCACGTAGGGGGCCTTCACCTTAGTGTGGTCGAGGTTGAAGCTTTCGACGTTCATCTTCTGCTCGGTCATGAGGATCTCCTGCGGGATGGAAGGGCACGGGCAGACAGGCCCGTGCCGTTATCATTGGAATCAGAGTGCCGGAGCGTCGTAGCCGTGGGGTTCGTCGGTGTAGACGCAGACGTTGGCGTGGTGCACGTCTCCCTCGGGCGACTCCACATGGGTAGCGAAGAACTCCTTGATCTCCCGACGGCTGCAGTGCGCCTCGAAGGCCTCGCGGCTGGCCCAGATCTCGTGGAAGACGATGGGGTAGCTGGCGCCCTGGGCGTTGGGATGATCGATATGCCGAGTCACGGTGTACTGGATACAGCCATCCTCGCGATGGGCATTGGGCTCGAGCGACTGCAGGGCCCTGAACACGGCCTCCTCGCGGCCGGGCTTGGGCTTGAAGTTGGCGATGCAGTAGATCTTTCGGGACATCTTTTCTCTCCGTGTCGTCGGGATCAGAGCCTGGCGGCGTCGCGCAGCGCGGCGGCGCGGTCGGTCTTCTCCCAGGGGAAGGCCGTGAAGGTCTCGGTGTGCTCCTGC
>NZ_JACUUD010000244.1 GCF_014859505.1 Halomonas sp. | reverse complement strand
TCGTGGCCGAGGCGCAGGGCCGTGGCCTCGAGCTCGCCCGCGTCGTGGATATGCCGGCCAACAACCTCAGCGTGGTCTTCGAGCGGCGCTGAGTCACGCCGCCGGCCTGAGGGCCTGCCCCGAGGGATTACTTCGGCATCTCGCCGGGCGCCCGGTAGCGGGGCGCCTGTCGGTCGCGCTCCTCGCGGGTCAGCGTCTCGTCGTCGGCGGGCACGCCCCACAGGGTCTCCTGGCTGCCGTCGGGAAAGGTGTAGGTGGTGCAGCCGGTGAGCAGCAGCGTGCCGAACAGCAGGGTCGCGGGCAGGGTCGAGCGCTTGGAGAGCATGCAGCATCCTTGATGGCAGTGTCGGGAGAGGCGGGCGGCCAGGGCCCGTGGCCTGTCGACATTACCCATCGTCGCTCGCCCTGGGAAGAGGGTTGGGGGAGAATGACAGCAGAACAAGGCATTACAGGAATCCACCATGCAGCAACTGCTTGAACAGATCGCCGAGATCGTCGGCCCCGAGAACCTTCTGACCGGTGAGGCCGTGCGCCAGCGCAGCGTCGACTGGTTCACCTCGGCTCCCTGCGAGGCCGCGGCCATCGTGCGCCCCGGGAATACCGAGCAGCTCAGCCGCGTCATGGCGCTCTGCCATGCGGCTCGCCAGCCGGTGGTCACCCACGGTGGGCTGACCGGGGTGGTCCACGGCGCCGTGGCGGCGCCCAGTGAGCTGGTGATCTCCCTGGAGCGTATGAGTGCGATCGAGGCGGTCGACCCGGTGGGCGGCACCCTCACCGTACAGGCCGGCGTGCCGCTGCAGCGGGTCCAGGAGGCCGCCGCCGAGATCGGCATGCAGTTCCCGCTGGACCTGGGCGCCCGGGGCTCCTGCACCATCGGTGGCAACATTGCCACCAACGCCGGCGGTATCCGGGTGATCCGCTACGGCATGATGCGCCAGCAGGTGCTGGGGCTCGAGGCGGTGCTGGCCGACGGTCGGGTACTGAGCTCCATGAATCACATGCTCAAGAACAACGCCGGCTTCGACCTCAAGCAGCTCTTCATCGGCAGCGAGGGGACGCTGGGCATCGTCACCCGCGCCGTGCTGCGCCTGCAGCCGGCCCTGGCCAGCGAGCAGTGCGCCCTGGTGGCGGTGCCCAGCTTCGCGGCGCTGACCACCCTGCTCAACCTGGCGCCCCGGCGCATCGGGCTGAGCGCCTTCGAGGCGCTGTGGAACAGCCACTATCGGTTGATGACCGAGGAGAGCGGCGCCCACACCCCGCCGCTGGCCACCGATTCGCCCTTCTACGCCATCCTCGAGAGCCAGGGCATGGACGCCGAGCACGACGCCGAGCAGTTCCAGGCGCTGCTGGAAGAGGCCTTCGAGGCGGAGCTGATCACCGACGCGGTGCTGGCGAGCTCCGAGGCCCAGCGGCAGGCGATCTGGGCGATCCGCGAGGACATCGAGGTGCTGGTGCGCACGCTCAAGCCGATGTTCTCCTTCGACGTCAGCCTGCCAATTCCCGCCATGGAGGCCTATGTGGAGGCGCTGGAGCAGCGCCTGGAGAAGGCCTGGCCCGGGGTGGCGCGCCTGGTCACCTTCGGCCACCTGGGCGACGGCAACCTGCACCTGATGATCACGGTGCGTGATGGCGGCGCCGAGAGCCGGCGGGCGGTGGAGCGGCTCGTCTACGCGCCCCTGGCCGAGATCGGCGGCTCGATCTCTGCCGAGCACGGCATCGGCCTGGAGAAGCGCGACTACCTGAGCCTGAGCCGCAGCGAGACGGAGATCGCCACCATGCGCCTGCTCAAGCAAGCCCTCGACCCCCATGGGCTGCTCAATCCCGGCAAGGTGCTGGGTTGAGCGCCAGGGCGTGACAGCCGGCGCCGCTCAGGCGCCGGACCAGCCCGCGAGTATCGGCACGTAGACCACCAGCAGCAGCACCGCGATCAGCCCCA
>NZ_JACUUD010000243.1 GCF_014859505.1 Halomonas sp. | reverse complement strand
CTGGAGCTGGTGGTGGTGCGGCACGGCGTGACCGCCTGGAACCAGGAGCGTCGCTACCAGGGCCAGCGCGACATTCCGCTGCTGCTGCCCGATGCCGTGCCGGACATGGATCGCTTGCGCGACCACCTGGCGGGAGAGGCCTTCGACGCCGTGCACTGCAGCGACCTGATCCGCTGCCGTCAGACCCTGGCCCATGTGCTGCCGGGGCGAGAGGGGATGGCATCCTTCGATGCGCGCCTGCGTGAGCTGGACTTCGGCGACTACGAGGGGCGCACCTGGGAGGAGCTCAAGGATGACCCGCGCTATCGCGCCTGGGTCGACAGCGCCGGCATGCAGGCGACGCCCGGCGGTGAGTCCGCCGACGATCTCTGGGCGCGCCTCGAAGCCTGGCTCGAGGACGTGCTGGCCCAGGCCGCCGAGCAGGGGCATCGCCGGGTGCTGACGGTGAGCCACGGCGGTGCCATCCGCGAGCTGCGTCGTCGCCTGGAGGCGACCGATTTCTGGGAGGGGGTGGTCGGCCAGGCCCAGGGGCGCCGTTTCGTGATCGAGAGCGAAAGAGGAGGCTGGCAATGCTGTGCGTCATCGGCGGTGCCTGCTCTGGACGACGCGCATTAGTCGCCGAGCGCTATCCTCAGGCGGTCTGGCATCGGCTGGCGCCGGAAGAATCGCCCGCAGGCTGGGACGCCCTGCCGCCCTCGGGCGGTGTCCTGGTGGTCACCGGCTGGGGGGACTGGCTCAAGGCCCTGCTGGCCACGACGGCCGACGACGAGGCCGTGCGCACCGCCTGGCGGGCGCAGCTCTCGGCGCTGGAGGAGACGGAGCGAGAGGCGCAGGGCGAGGCGCTGCTGATCCTCGATGAGATGGGGTGTGGCATCGTGCCCATGGCCGTTGAGGCGCGCCGGCTGCGTGACCTCAACGGCTGGCTTTCCCAGGAGGTCGCATCGCGCAGCCGAGCTGTCTGGCAGGTGCGCCATGGGCTTTGCAAGCGATTGAAATAGAATGGCTTTGAATCAGGCGTTCGACTTTCGACGTTGACCCCGGGGCTGCGGGTTGCTAGCGTACGCGCACTCTCAGGTGCTGGCGGAGTGAGTGCCGCCAGGTAAACGGGAAGTCGGTGCGCGGAGCTCTTCCAGACAGCCCGCCAGTCCGACGCTGCCCCCGCAACGGTGATCGAGTCAAGAACCGCCACAGTGCCACTGTGCCTACGGCATGGGAAGGCGGCGGTTCAGCAGGGCCCCTGGCATCGCGACCAGGCCCTGGCTCGTCAGTCCGGAGACCGGCCCGAGAGCGCATGCCGAATCGCGGAGGGCGGTCTTCAGGCAGGGCATCGACCGCGCCATTCGCGCCGCTTCCCTTCCTTCTGTTCCTCTGCGCCGGCCCTCAAAAAAAAGCTGGACGCCGTGCGGGTGAGCACGGCGAAGCAAGGGACAGACATGAACACGACTATTGCCTCCCGCGGCCTGGCGGTCTTCGCCTTGGCCGCCCTGCCGCTGGCCATTCAGGCCGCTGAGCCTCGGGCCGAGGGCTCGGCCGACACCACCGCAGAGGCGACACGCCTCAACCCCCTGGTGGTCACCGCCGCCCTGGTGCCGCGCACCGCCGATGAATCGCTCGCATCCGTGACCCTGCTCGATGAGGCCACCCTGCGCCGACAGGATCCGGTGAGCCTGACCGACCTCTTCCGCGGCCAGCCCGGGGTGGACGTGACCTCCAACGGCAGCTTCGGCAAGACAAGCAGTGTCTCGATTCGCGGGACCTCGAATAACCAGAGCCTGTTGATGATCGACGGTATTCGTCTGCGCTCCGCGACTCTCGGCGGCCCCGCCTGGCAGTTCCTCGACCCGCGGATGTTCCAGCGCGCCGAGATCGTGCGTGGTCCCCGCGGCAGCCTCTACGGTGCCGATGCCATCGGCGGGGTGGTGCAGCTCTTCACCCCGGAAGGCGAGG
>NZ_JACUUD010000242.1 GCF_014859505.1 Halomonas sp. | reverse complement strand
CCTCGGCCGGGGACGGCCCGTGCAGCAGCAGCTGCCCCATGTGGGAGACGTCGAACAGGCCACAGACGGCACGGGTATGCTCGTGCTCCTTCTTGACGCCCAGCGGGTACTGCACCGGCATCTCGTAGCCGGCGAAGGGCACCAGTCGGGCGCCCAGTTCCACATGGAGGTCATGAAGGGGAGTACGGTTCAGTTGGCTCATCGTGGCGGCCTCTGTTTTCGGATCAGGATGATCGGTCCGGCGCCCATCGCCGAGCCGCCGGACCGAGTCGGGTTCGAATGCAAAAAGAATAGACCATGTTTCCTATTGGAAACAATGGGCGCAGGAGGAGAATCCTGTTCGCCAAGCAACGCTCAGCCCGGCGCAACAGTCAGCACCCCTGGCCGGACAATGAGGTAACAGGTTTCTCATGCGAAACATGAGCACGGCACCCGCAGGCTAGCCGCCGCCCGTCCCCTTGACGAGGGGCGCCATGCCCAGGCGCTCGACACCGGGCAGCTTGAGCGCCACCCAGGCGGTGAAGGTGTTGCTGTTGGGTCCCGGCCAGGCGCGATAGGCCTGCGGGGCGGGGTAGTCCGACACCGCCGCCACAGGATCCCCATCGCGCCCCTCCCCTTGAATACACCCATCGTCACCCGCATCTCCCTTGGAAATCCACTCAGACCCGGGAACTCCAACCATGCCCATTGTCGATCCGCGCACCGGCGAGCCACTCGCCGCCGACACGCCCTCCGGCGCCAGCGATCCTGCCCCCGGCCCCGCCGGCGATGCCCCCGAGGTGATCGTCGACGTCGACGCAAGCAATATCCAGCAGCTGCTGGAACTCTCCATGCAGGTGCCGGTGCTGCTCGACTGCTGGGCTCCCTCGTCCGAGCCCTGCAAGAACCTGATGCCGGTGCTGGAGAAACTGGCCAGGGAACACCAAGGCACCTTCATCCTGGCCAAGCTCAATATCGACGAGAATCAGGAGATCGCCGCCCAGCTAGGCGTGCGCTCGGTGCCCGACGTCAAGCTGATCAGCCAGGGCGGACTGGTCGACCATTTCCAGGGCGCACTGTCCGAGAAGCAAGTGCGCGAGTGGCTGGCCCGCTACTTCCCCGCCCCGGAGGATGCGCCCGCCAGCCCCGAGGAGCAGGCCGCCGAGGCACTGGCCGCGGGCGATGCCGCCACCGCCCGCGCCCTCTATGAGGAGCTGGTGCAGCAGAATCCCCAGCACTACCCCTTCCAGGTGGAGCTGGCCCGCGCCCTGGTGGCCGAGGGCAACGCCGCCGACGCCCGCGCCCTGCTTGCTAACCTGCCCCCGGAAGAGCGCGACGCCGCCCCGGCCCGCGGCGTGCGCGCCAGCATCGAGTTCGGCGAGGAAGCCCCCAGCGCCGAGCAGCTGGCCGCCCTGGGCGAGCGTGACGACAGCGAGGCCCAGTACCTGCGCGCCCTGCGTCGGGTGGCCGACGGCGACTACGAGGCCGGCCTCGACGCCCTGCTGGCACTGATGAAGGCCGATCGCGCCTACGGCGACGATGCCGCCCGCACGACCCTGCTGCGGGTCTTCGACGCCCTGGGCGCCGACCATCCGCTGACGGTCACCTACCGTCGCAAACTCTTCGCCCTGCTCTACTGAGTTATTCGCCCAGCACGCCGTCCAGGCGTGCCAGGGCCGCCTCCAGCTGGGTCGCCGTGGTGCCGAAGTTGAGCCGGGCGAACCCCGGCGTCCCGAAGTCGGCGCCGTCCGAGAGCGCCACCCCGGCGCGCTGCAGCAGCGCCTGCTGGGGCGAATCGCTGCCTGCCAGGGCCGGCGCCTGGCGCAGGTCGAGCCAGGCCAGGTAGGTGGACTCGGGCGCGCTCAGGGTCACCCCGGGCCAGCCGGCCACCCGCTCGATGAGCGCCTGCCGATGGCCGCGCAGCACCTCGAGCAGCGCCTGGCGCCAGGGGTCGCCCTCGGCGTAGGCGGCCTC
>NZ_JACUUD010000095.1 GCF_014859505.1 Halomonas sp. | reverse complement strand
GGCTATAGGTCCATTACGCCCCACGGCCCCTTGGTGACACTTCTTCACCTGTATTGCCTTATTCTTCACGCCCTTCTGCCCATCCCCCGTTGGACAAGCCTGCCGGCGACTCCTTATCATCACGCAACCGAATCAAGGATCATCCCTGCCTCATGTCGCGACGCCTGCTCTCCTCCGGTGCCCTCTCCCTCGGTCTGCTGCTCATCGCCGGCTGCGCCATGCCCATCGACCAGGGCAAACCCGAGCCCGTGCTGGGTTCCGAGGAATTCACGCTGCGCGTCGATCGCCTGGAAGCCGACCTGGTGGCCCGCTGTGACCTGCATCAGTCGAGCCTCGCCGATAGCGCCCGTCGTCAGGAGACCCTGGTGGCCGACGTGCGCGAGGTCGGCAGCCTGGTGCGCCACCTGCGTGCCGACATCGAGCGTCTGGAGCGCGTCGAGAGCGGACCGACCACCATCGCCCAGGAGTGCGCCACCGATGAGCCCGCCCTGAGCACAAAGACCGTGGTGGGCCGCAGCGAATGGATCGGCCTGCCGGACGTGGGTACCTATCTCAAGGCACGGGTCGATTCCGGTGCCAATACCTCATCGCTGTCGGCCAGCGAGATCACCCGCTTCGAGCGCGACGGCGCCAACTGGGTGCGTTTCAAGCTGGGCCTCACCGATGACGATGTGGTGGTGGATGGTACAAGCGATGAGTGGATCGAGGCCCCGGTGGAACGCCGTGTGCGCATCGTCCAGGCCGCTGGCGAAGATTCCCGCCCGGTGGTCAGCCTGATGATGACCCTGGGCCCGATCCGCGAACTCGTGGAGTTCACCCTCAACGACCGCTCTCACCTCAACTATCCGGTGCTGCTCGGCCGGCGCTTCCTGATGGATATCGCGGTCATCGATGTTGCCGAGACCTACCTGCACGAGCGTCCCGAGTTCCCCGGCGGACGCCCGGCCGACGAGGCCGAAGCCGACGAGAATGACCGAGACGACGAAGAGCGCTGAGCCGCCCTGCCCGGCCACGCCTTCTCCTGACCTCGCCAAGGAAGCCCCATGTCACGACTGCCCTTCTATCTGCTCGTCGGCCTGCTGCTGGTGGCCGGTATCGGTCTGAGCGTCCATCGCCACATCAGCCTCGAGGTACCCTGGACCCCCGGCGAACAGCGCGAGGTCTGGGAGGTCGAGGCGTTGGTCAACTTCACCGCCCAGGGCGGCCCGGTACTGGTCAACATGGCGCTGCCTTCCCATCAGCAGTCCTTCCGGATGCTCACGGAGCATACCGCCTCGCCGGGCTACGGCCTGGCCTTCCTCGAAGAGAACGGTGGCCGCCGCGCCCAGTGGTCGATACGTGAGGCTTCCGGCAGTCAGCAGCTCTACTACACCACCCAGATGCTGGCGACTCCTGACGCCCGCCCTGTGCCGACAGAGCCCCCTGCCCTTGGCGGAGACATCATCTGGGAGCGTCCCTACGACACCGCGGCCGCCCAGGTGATCGAACGCGCCTGGAACCGGAGTGCCGACGCCTTCACCTTCGCGCGTGAGCTGATCCGCGACTTCGGCGACGAGCGCCAGGGCGAGAATTCCCGTCTGCTGCTGACGCAGTTCGAGCGTGGTCAGCTGCTGGTGCGTCTGCTCAACCAGGCCGGCGTGCCGGCCCGGGAGGTCAGCGGTCTCCTCCTGGAGGATGCCCGCCGCCGTCAGACCCTCAGCCAGTGGGTGCAGGTGTTCGACGGCGAGCGCTGGGCCCTGTTCGACCCGGCCACCGGCGAACAGGGGCGTCCCGACAACCTGCTGCTCTGGGAAGCCTCTGGCCAGGCGGTACTCGAGGTCCAGGGAGGGACCAACTCACGGGTCACCTTCTCGATGCTCAACCGCAATCAGCCGGCGGCCGCCGCGGTGCGCAGCCAGCTGGCCGAGGACACCCTGCTCAACTTCTCCATCCACAGCCTGCCTTTGGAGGAACAGGCGCTGTTCCAGACCATCCTGCTGATTCCCATCGGCGCCCTGGTGGTGGTCATCCTGCGCATCCTGGTGGGGATCAAGACCTCGGGCACCTTCATGCCGGTGCTGATCGCCCTGGCCTTCATCCAGACCACCCTGATCACCGGGCTGGTCGGCTTCCTGCTGATCGTGGCGGTGGGCCTGGTGATCCGCAACTATCTCTCCTACCTCAACCTGCTGCTGGTGGCGAGGGTCACGGCGGTGATCATCACGGTGATCGCCATCATTTCGCTGTTCTCGGTGCTCGCCTACCGCTTCGGGCTCAATGCCGGGCTGACCATCACCTTCTTCCCGATGATCATTCTCTCCTGGACCATCGAGCGCATGTCGATCCTGTGGGAAGAGGAAGGCCCCCGGGAGGTACTCATCCAGGGCGGTGGCAGCCTGCTCACCGCCGTGATCGCCTTCCTGGCCATGACCAACCCCTGGGTGCGCCATATCACCTTCAACTTCCTGGGGGTGCAGATGATCCTGATGGCACTGATCCTGCTGCTCGGCAACTACACCGGCTACCGGCTGCTCGAGTTGCGCCGCTTCAAGCCCATCACCGAGGATTGAGCGCCATGTGGAACTGGACGATGGGCAACTGGACCTCCCCGGACAAGCTGCGCGTCAAGGGCATCATCGGTATGAACCGGCGCAATATCCGCTATATCGGCCGCTACAATGATCGGCGCCTCTATCCACTGGTGGATGACAAGCTCAAGACCAAGCTACTGGCCCAGGAGCATGGCATCACCACGCCGGCCCTGATCGGCACCGTCGCCACCCAGTTCGGGGTCAAGCACCTGCGCGAGATGCTGCGCGGCCACGATGGATTCGTGATCAAACCGGCCAAGGGAAGCGGTGGCAAGGGCATACTGGTGATCGATCACGTCGAGGATGGCGCCTTCGTCAAGCCCAGTGGCGTACGGCTGACCCTCAAGGACGTCGAACGACACGCCTCCAATATCCTCTCGGGCCTCTACTCCCTGGGGGGCTCCCCGGACGTGGCGGTGGTCGAGGCGCTGATCAACTTCGACGAGCGGCTCGCGGAGTACACCTACGAGGGCGTCCCCGACATACGCGTCATCGTCTTCCTCGGCTACCCGGTGATGGCGATGATGCGCCTCTCCACCGCGGCCTCGGACGGCAAGGCCAACCTGCATCAGGGCGCCGTGGGGGTGGGCCTGGATATTGCCACCGGCAGCGCCATCCGTGGCGTGCAGTTCGACCGCACCCGCCTCGATCATCCGGACACCGGCCACGAGCTGGCCAGCCTGCATATCCCCGACTGGCGCACCCTGCTGCTGCTGGCGGCCGGGTGCTACGAGATGACCGGGATGCTGGGCTATCTCGGTACCGACGTGGTGCTGGACCGCGACCACGGCCCCATGCTGCTGGAGCTCAATGCCCGGCCGGGCCTGGCCATCCAGATGGCCAACGGCGAGGGGCTGCGCCGTCGTCTCGACTTGATCGAGCGTCAGCCGTCAGGGGTTCCCCCCGAGGAGCGGGTGGCCTTCGCCCAGCACCACTTTGCCCGCCGCAGCGAACTCGAGACCAGCACCGAGGCGACCGCCGAGGCCGTCTGACGCCCGCTGGCCGGGTCGGGGTCCGGCGCGTAGAATAGATCTCTCATTTCGCCAGTTGATGGTCGTCATGCCAGACTCCCGTGCCCTGCTCGACCAGGCAGCGCAGCAGTGCCAGCAGCGCGGCGCGCGCTTCACCCCGATCCGCCGACGCGTGCTGGAGATGATCGCCGAGGCTCCGGGCAGCCTGAAGGCCTACGACCTGCTCGACCGACTGGCCGAGGAGCATGCCGCCGCTCGGCCGCCCACCGTCTACCGCGCCCTGGAGTTTTTGATCGACCAGGGCCTGGTGCATCGCATCGAATCGCTCAATGCCTACGTGGCCTGTCCCTGCCCGGAACATGCCCACGGCTTCCAGCTGCTGATCTGCCGGCTGTGCGGGCGGGTCGAGGAGCTGCATCTGGACGACGTCAACGCTCAGCTCTCGCGGCGGGCCCGTGACCTGGGCTTTCGCGTGGAGCGCCAGACCATCGAACTGCTCGGCCACTGCGAGGCGTGCCACGCCGCCCCCTGAGCCGACCACCCAGCCCCATTCCATCACTTCCTTCCGGACCGACCATGAGCGAACACTTCAAGGCCCTCGAACGGGCTCCCTGCGACAGCCGCCACCCCCTGGCCGAGATCCTCGATGCCGCGAGGTTCAACGCCGACGGCCTGCTTCCCGCCATCGCCCAGCAGCATGACTCCGGTGAGGTGCTGATGATGGCCTGGATGAATCGCGAGGCGCTGGAGGAGACCCTGCGCACCGGCCGGGTCTGCTACTGGTCCCGCTCGCGGGGCAAGCTGTGGCGCAAGGGCGAGAGTTCCGGCCAGCAGCAGCACCTTCGGGCCGCTGCCCTGGACTGCGATGGCGACACCCTGCTGCTGCAGGTGGACCAGACCGGCCCGGCCTGCCATTCCGGTCGGCGCAGCTGTTTCTACGTGGCGCTGGAGGGAGACGAGGCACGGATCACCACGGAACCGCTGATCGACCCCGACACCCTCTACGGAAAGGGCAAGGAATAGGGATGCCCTGCCTCGCCGCCTGGTTGGCCCGCCTGCTGCGGGCGCTGCGCCGGGGGCTGGCGTGGCTCATGATCGGCCTGATCAGGGTCTATCAGGTTACCCTGAGCCCGCTGCTGGGGCCGCGCTGCCGCTACTGGCCGAGCTGCTCGAGCTATACGGCGGAGGCGATCCGTGTCCATGGCCCGCTCAGGGGCGGCTGGATGGCGGTTCGCCGAATCGCTCGCTGCCATCCCGGCTGCGAGGGAGGCATCGACCCGGTGCCCGGCGGGCCCAGCGAGCAACTCTGCCGCGACGACCCGGAACTGGACGATGACTTCATGCTTCGGAAGTCAGAGGACGACTCTCGGGCCCGTTGAGTCCTGGGTGCCTCGAACCGTCAGGCGGCCTCCTGCTCGGCCACCTCGTAGATGCGCTTGAGCATGGCATTAAGGCCGTTGCTGCGGGTCGCCGAGAGGTGCTTGTCGAGCCCCAGGTCGGCGAGGAAGTGCGGGCTTGTCGTGCGGATCTCGGCGGCGGTCCGGTCGCTGTAGATGCGCATCAGCACGGCGATCAGTCCCGAGACGATGGCGGCATCGGAGACGGCGTCGAAGTGGATCCTCTCGCCGTCGCGCTCATGACGCATCCAGACATTGGACTGGCAGCCCTGGATCTTGAGCTCGTCACTCTTCCACGCCTCGGGGAAGTCCGGCAGTGCCTTGCCCATGTCGATGATGTACTGATAGCGGTCCATCCAGTTGTCGAACATCCCGAATTCTTCAATCAGCGCCTGCTGCGCCTGCTCGGCGGTGGCTTCGGTCGTCATGGTGTCTCCTTGTGCTAAAGGCGGCGATTATATCGGCTGGGGGCCGTGCGCGTCCGCTCTGGGCTTGGATTAAGGGGCTCTGCCAGCAGGCTCTCGTAGGGAATTTTCAGCCCCTCATGCAGGTGCCTGATCATGTTGAGACTCAGCTTCCGCTTGCGATTGAGCACCTCGGACACACGGCCACTCGAACCGATATAGGGCTCGAGGTCTCGCTGCGTCAGACCCTGCTGCTCCATGCGAAACTTGATCGCTTCGACGGGATCCGAGGGAGCGATGGGATAGTGCTCATCCTCGTACTTCTCGATCAGGATGGAGAGCACCTCGAGCTCATCGGCCTCGGGAGTGCCGTCGTCGGCAGCCCAGAGTTCCTCCATGCGCGCAAAGGCGCGCGCAAGACCGGCATCGTCATGGATAGGCTGGATATTCATTAGATTGTCTCCGCATCAACCCTGTCGTACTGGGCATGAGTGCCAACGAAGCGCACCCAGGCGATCTGCTGGGTGTAGCGTATCGCGACGATCACGCGATACTTGTTGCCCCCGATGTTGAAGACGACACGCCCTCCCTTGAGGATACTTGCCGTGCGAACCTCGGCTTTCAGCTCCTGTGGCGTCAGCCAGGCCGCCTTCAGCATCATGTTGTGCCACTCGGTGAGCGGCGTCCTGGCATCCTCAAACCCCTGTTCCCAGAATTCCCTCAGCGTGCGCTTCGCGATGACTCTCACACGACCTCCCCTTTTGGGAGAATCCTACGAGCTCCCAGTTTGGGAGTCAAGGGGTCTTGATGCGGTGAGTCCGTGCCGCGCCTGTTGGCGGTGCCAGGCTTCGTCCTCGGCGTGCAGGTAGCGGGCGGTGGTATCCAGGCGCGAGTGACGCGCCGTGGCGGCCAGGTAGCGCAGCTCCACTCCGGCCTGGGCCTGATGGGTCAGCGCCGTATGTCTTAGCCAGTGCGGTGTAGCGGCACGCAGGCGTATCGCCCAGGGCCGTCCGCCCTCCCCCTGCTCCGCTTCCAGTGCTTCGGCGGCCTCGCGGAAGGCGTCTCGGATCAACCGATAGAGGCGGTTGTCGCCCAGGCCCCGCCGGCCGTCCAGTGATCGCACCAGGGGGCTGGCATCATCCGGCAGTGGCTCCGGAGCGAGCCCGAGGCCCTCTCGCCACTCCGCCAGCAGCGCCACCATGTCCGGCGGCACCGGGATCATCGCCGTCTTGTCGCCCTTCCCCGTCACCCGCCACCACCAGCGGCCCTCGCGGCGCAGGAAGTCCCCCATGCGCGCCGCACTCATCTCGCCAATGCGCGGTGCCAGCAGGTAGGCGAAGCCGAACACCAGACGCCGACGCCGCTGCTCGAAGCGCTGTCGCGATGACGCCCCCTTCTCGGGCATTTGGCCGAGCTCCCTGTTCAGCCAGGCCCATAACCACGCCCACAGCGGGCGCTCGAGATAGCGCTCGATGCCCCCCTGGCGGTTGTCCAGCCGGCGACGCTTGTCGCGCATCAGCCGGAAGGGGTTGTGGGCTACCCAGCCGGCCTCGACCAGCCAGGCAAACATGCCCTGCAGGATCACCAGCGACTGACGCCGGCTGGCGGGAGCCAGCGGCCCGCGAAAGGGCCGCCAGTCATCGGCCTGGCGGGGCCGGGGTGGCCCGACCCAGCGCTCTCGCGGGCGCGGGTCGGCGAGGAAGCCCTCGAAGGCATCGAGATGGTCGCGCCGCACCTCCCCGAGGCGGAGCCCCTGCTCCGCCAGCCACAGCAGCAGGCGTTCGGCCTCCCGCCGATAGGCGCGCCGGGTCTGCAGGCTCGCCCGGTACTCGGCGAGCCACTGCCCCACCGCCTCCGCGTCGCTGCGCGCGGCGATATGGGCGCCCTGCCCGGCGGGCGCGGCGGACAGCAGCTCCCCTGCCGGCGTGGGCAGGAGCTTGCGGCCTGTCTCGTCACGGGTCTGGTGATCCACCCTTGTCTCCTTCTGTTTGCCCTTGCGTCTTAGTATCCCGACTCCGCGCAAATAAAAGCAAGATAAGTCGCGTAATCTTGATTTTATCACCCAAAACGTAATGTATATTACGTATTACGTTTTATGTAATTATCTTCCCATTCGGCCCTTCTCGAGCTATGCTGCGCCCTCCACGGCCGCGCGATGGTGCTCGACCCCGCGCCGGCCTGCATCGAGCAAGGAGCAGAGAGATGGCACGCAGCGGTGTGCAGTACGAGGACGTGCAGCGGGCGATCGATGACCTGCTGGCGCGGGGCGAGTCGCCCAGCGTGCAGAAGGTGCGTGAAGTGCTGGGCACCGGCAGCTTCACTACCATCAGCGACCATCTGCGGGAATGGCGCACCCGGCGCGAGGAAAACCGCGATGTGCCCCCGCCCCGCGGCATGCCTGGCGCCCTTCAGGAACTGGCCGAGGCGCTGTGGCAGAAGGCCCAGGAGAGCGCCAATGAGACGCTGACCCACTATCGCGAGGAGGCCGACCGCCGCGTCGCGGAGGCCGAGACACGTGTCGCCGAGGCGCGCCGTCAGGCCGAGGATGCCGAGCAGCGCGAATCCGCCCTGGTCGCCCACCTGGCCACTACCGAGCAGCGTCTCGAGGAGCGAAACACGTCCCTGGCCCGCGCCGAGTCACGCCGGGAGCAGCTCGACGAGACGGTCCGCCACCTGGAGACTCGGCATGCCGAGTTGGAGGGATTGCTGGAGCGGATTCGCGGCGAGATGGCCCAGCAGGCGAGCGAGCACCAGCGGGCCGTGGAAAGCCTGGAGGCCCGGCAGCGCGAGCGTCTGACGAGGGAGGAGCAGCGCCACGAGAGCGCCGAGTCCCGACTGATGGGATTGCTGGACGAGGCCCGCCAGGAGCGCCTGGCCGGCGAGAAGGCCGCGGCGGAACGGGAGAAGCAGGTCGCAGTGCGCCTGGAGCGCCTGGAACAGCAGCTCATGGAGGCGCGCGGAAAGCTGGCCGAGGAGGAGAAGCAGCACCGCGAGACCGACTGGGCACGTCGTCAGGCCGAGACCCTCGTCGACACCCGCCAGCATGAGCAGACCCTGCTGCAGGCCCGCATCGATGAACAGAAGCGCCTGCTGGAGGAGCAGGCGCGCCGCCTGCGCGACCTGGAGCAGCAGCTCCACCGCTGTCTATGGCAGATCCCGGCCGCGCGTGAGGAATATGAAGAGGGAAAAGAAAGAGAGGACGCCGAAAACAATGAAGGCCCCGCCGCAGCGGAGCCTTCGGAAAGCACATGACGCCGGTGGATGGCAGAGCCAGCCGCCCGACTTACCTGTAATAGGCGTTCGTGGTGTCAGTATGGTCGGTCACGTCGCGAATACCTGCCAGCTCCGGGATACGTTCCATCAGGGTCTTCTCGACGCCCTCCTTGAGGGTCAGGTCCACCGCCGCACAGCCCTGGCAGCCGCCGCCGAAGGCCAGTACCGCCACCTGTTCGTCGGTGAGCTGCACCAGCTTGATCTCGCCGCCGTGGGCGGCAAGACCGGGATTGATCTCGCTGTAGAGGATATAGTTGATACGATCCTCCATCGGACTGTCGGCGTTGACCTTGGGCATCTTGGCGTTGGGCGCCTTGATGGTCAGCTGGCCGCCCATGCGGTCCTTGTTGAAGTCGACCACCGCCTCCTCAAGGAACGGCAGGCTGTTCTTGTCCAGGTGAACCGACAGCTTGGGCAGCTCGAGACGCTCGTCGGTGGGCTCCTCCTCACCGGGCCGGCAGTAGGCCAGGCAGGTCTCGGCGTAGGGAGTGCCGGGCTGGGTGATGAAGATACGCACGGCGATGCCCTCGACATTCTGCTTCTCGAGCAGTTCGGCGAGGTAGTCCTGGGCGCTGTCGGTGATCTGGATCGGATTGCTCATGGTGTTCTCGCTGGTCGGGCTGCGGCCTGGTAACTTCCTTCGCCAGGCCGCGCATCAGGGTTTGGCTACCCCCATGGTAAGACAGCGGACCGAAGCTGACAATCCCGAGTGAATTGGTTGGTCTTTGTGTCGTGGCCTGCCCCTGGGCAGCGCCTTTTGATAACATGGCCGCCATTCCTGGCCGCCCCGATGAAAGAGACAGCTGCGCGAGACAGCTGCAACAGACAGAAGACGCCCTGAGGCGTCTGCGCGGCCCTGCCCCCTGGATGCGACTTTCGCTGGAGACAAGACCTGCCCATGGCCGCCCTTCCCACTGCCCAGACCGCCTCCCTCATCGACAGCCTCAACGAGCGCATTCTCATGCTCGATGGCGGCATGGGCACCATGCTTCAGAATGCCGGCCTCTCCGAAGCCGATTTCCGCGGGGATCGCTTCGCCGACTGGCCCTCCGACCTAAAGGGTAACAACGACCTGCTGGCACTGACCTGCCCCGAACTGGTGACGCGCATCCACCGCGAGTACCTCGAGGCCGGCGCCGACATCGTCGAGACCAACACCTTCAACAGCACTCGCCTCTCCCAGGCCGACTACGGCATGGAAGCGCTGGTGGTGGAGCTCAACCGCGAGGCCGCCCGCCTGGCCCGCCAGGTGTGTGACGCCGTGGCCGCCGAGACCGGCGTGCCCCGCTATGTGGCCGGGGTGCTGGGCCCCACCTCGCGCACCGCCTCGCTCTCACCGGACGTCAACGACCCGGCCAAGCGCAACGTCACCTTCGATGCCCTGCGCGAGAACTACTACGAGGCGGCCGAGGCGCTGATCGAGGGCGGCAGCGACCTGATCCTGATCGAGACCATCTTCGATACCCTCAACGCCAAGGCGGCGATCTACGCCCTGGAGGAGCTGTTCGAGGAGCGCGGCGAACGTCTGCCGGTGATGATCTCCGGCACCATCACCGACGCGTCCGGGCGCACCCTCTCGGGCCAGACCACCGAGGCCTTCTGGAACTCGGTGCGCCATGCCCGCCCCCTCAGCGTCGGCCTCAACTGTGCGCTGGGGGCCGCGGAGCTGCGCCCCTACGTGGAGGAGCTGTCCACCAAGGCGGACACCTTCGTCTCGGCCCACCCCAACGCCGGCCTGCCCAACGAGTTCGGCGAATACGACCAGACCCCCGAGGAGATGGCGGCCATCGTCGCCGAGTTCGCCCAAAGCGGCCTGGTCAACATCATCGGCGGCTGCTGCGGCTCGACGCCTGCGCATATCGCGGCCATCCACCGGGCCATCCAGGGCCTGACGCCGCGCCGGATTCCGGAGATCCCCAAGGCCTGTCGCCTGTCGGGTCTGGAGCCCTTCAACATCGCCGCGGACTCGCTGTTCGTCAACGTCGGCGAGCGCACCAACGTCACCGGCTCGGCGCGCTTCAAGCGCCTGATCGTGGAGGAGGACTTCACCACCGCCCTGGAAGTGGCCCTCGAGCAGGTGGAGAACGGCGCCCAGGTGATCGACATCAACATGGACGAGGGCATGCTCGAGTCCCAGGAGGCCATGGTGCGCTTCCTGAACCTGATCGCCGGCGAGCCCGATATCGCCCGGGTGCCGATCATGATCGACTCCTCCAAATGGGAGATCATCGAGGCAGGCCTGAAGTGCGTCCAGGGCAAGGCGGTGGTCAACTCGATCTCCATGAAGGAGGGCGAGGAGGCCTTCCGCGAGCAGGCCACCATCTGCCGCCGGCACGGTGCCGCCGTGGTGGTGATGGCCTTCGACGAGGCCGGCCAGGCCGACACCTTCGCGCGTAAGACCGAGATCTGCCAGCGGGCCTATCGCCTCCTGGTCGACGAGCTCGACTTCCCGGCGGAAGACATCATCTTCGACCCCAACATCTTCGCCATCGCCACCGGCATCGAGGAGCACGACAACTATGCCGTGGACTTCATCGAGGCGACCCAATGGATCCGCGAGCACCTGCCCCATGCCCTGGTCTCCGGGGGAGTCTCCAACGTCTCCTTCTCCTTCCGCGGCAACAACCCAGTGCGCGAGGCGATCCACTCGGTGTTCCTCTACCACGCCATCCGTGCGGGCCTGAGCATGGGGATCGTCAACGCCGGCCAGCTGGCGGTCTACGATGACCTGCCCGAGGAGCTGCGCGAGGCGGTCGAGGACGTGGTGCTCAACCGCCGCTCCGACAGCACCGAGCGGCTGGTGGATCTCGCCGACAAGTACAAGGGGGATGGCTCGGGACCGGCCAGGAAGGAGGACCTCGAGTGGCGCTCCTGGCCGGTCAACAAGCGCATCGAGCATGCCCTGGTCAAGGGCGTGACGGTCTATATCGAGGAGGACACCGAGGAGGCGCGCGCCGCCGCGGACCGCCCCATCGAGGTGATCGAGGGGCCGCTGATGGACGGCATGAACGTGGTCGGCGACCTGTTCGGCGCCGGCAAGATGTTCCTGCC
>NZ_JACUUD010000241.1 GCF_014859505.1 Halomonas sp. | reverse complement strand
GCAAAGAGCAGCGCCAGGTCCTCCTCATCGAACAGCGGGCCGTCGCTCTTGTGCTCGGCACCACCCTCGAGGATCGAGGCGGCGAGATCGGCCTTGCGCGCTTGCAGGTCGAGGATGCGCTCTTCCACGGTGCCGGCACACACCAGCTTGTAGACGAACACCGGGTTCTGCTGGCCCATGCGGTGGGCGCGGCCGGTGGCCTGGGCCTCCACCGCCGGATTCCACCAGGGATCGTAGTGGATCACGGTATCTGCGGCGGTGAGGTTTAGCCCGGTGCCGCCGGCCTTGAGGCTGATCAGAAACACCGGGATCTCGCCCTGCTGAAACAGCGCCACCCGCTGCGTGCGGGTCTTGCCCGGGGTGTCGCCGGTCAGGGTCGTGAAGGCAATGCCGTCCTTCTCCAGGGCTTCACCGATCAGCGTGAGCATCTCGGTGAACTGGGAGAAGATCAGGATACGCCGCCCCTCTTCCACCAATGGCCCCACCAGTTCGCGCAGCTGTTCGAGCTTGGCCGAACGCTTGGTCTTGCGCGCACTCTCCAGCTTGACCAGCCGCGGGTCGCAGCACACCTGGCGAAGCTTGAGCAGCGCATCGAGCATCACGATGCCTGAGCCGGCCAGGCCGCGCTCGGCTACTGCTTGCTGCACCCGCTGGTGCTGTGCCAGGCGCAGGCTCTCGTAGAGCTCGCGCTGGGCGCCGCTCAGGGTGACCTCGCGTCGGGTCTCGGTCTTCTCCGGCAGCTCGGCGAGCACCTGCTGCTTGGTCCGGCGCAGCATCAGCGGGGCGATGCGACGGGAGAGCCGCTGGCGCAGTTCGACGTCGCCCTCCTTCTCGATGGGGGTGCGGAAGCGCTGACCGAACCACTGCTGGCTGCCCAGGGCACCGGGGGCCACGGCGTCGAGCTGCGCCCACAGCTCACCGAGGTGGTTCTCCAGTGGCGTGCCGGTCATGGCGATGGCGCGGGCCACGTTGAGCTCGCGCACCGCGCGGGCGGTCTGGCTGGCGGCGTTCTTGATCGCCTGGGCCTCGTCCAGCACCAGCAGGCCGAAGTCGTGTTCGCGCAGACGTTCGAGATCGCGGATCAGCAGCGCATAGGTGGTCACCGCCAAATCAGCCTCTGGCAGCGACTCCTCGAACTGGCGCTCACGCTGAGCGCGGCCGCCCTGCAGGGCGACGACGTTGAGCTCGGGGGCGAAGCGTTCGGCCTCGGCACACCAGTTGCCTACCAGGCTGGTGGGCGCCACCACCAGAGTCGGGCGGGTCAGCGCCCCGCGGGCGCGCTCATCGAGCACATGCGCCAATACCTGGACGGTCTTGCCCAGGCCCATGTCATCAGCCAGGATGCCGCCGGTGCCCAGTTCCGAGAGAAAGCGCAGCCAGGCGATGCCGCGGGCCTGGTAGTCGCGCAGCTCACCGGCAAAGCCGGTGGGCGCCGGCAGGCTGGCCGGCAGCTCCCGCAGGCGCCGGGCCAGGGCGGTGACGTCCTCGCACCCTGCCCAGCGCTCATGCTCGGCCAGGGGGGCCACCTTCTCGGCGGCGGTGAGCGGCAGGCGCAGGGCCGCTTCGGGGTCGCTCTCGTCATTCAACCAGTCGAGGATGGGCGCCATCAGTGAGCGCAGGCGCGAGAGCGGCAGTACCAGGCGGCGGTTCTCCGGCAGGGCCAGCGTCCAAGTGGCGTCCTCGGGTTCATCAGTGGCGGGCTCCAGCGGAAAGTCGGGATCTCGAAACAGACGGCGCAGAATCGGCAGCAGGTTGAGGCGTTCGCCCTCCACTTCGATATCCAGTGCCAGGTCGAACCAGCCGTTGCCCACTGGCTCCAGTTCCCCGTACCAGTCGTCCGGTTCCAGGTATGTCGGCTCCTCGGGGAAGTCGTCACTGAAGTGAACCAGGCAACCGGCCTGCCGCAGCCGGGCGATCATCTCCCACCAGTCATCGGGGCCGGCCAGGTGGGTCGACCA
>NZ_JACUUD010000009.1 GCF_014859505.1 Halomonas sp. | reverse complement strand
GGGGTCTCCGCCATTCTTCGCCGGGCAGAGCCCGTGGTTCAGCCAGCGGGCCTGTCGTGCTGGCGAATGCCGGGGCCGGTGACACCGTCCATGCCCAGTTCGTAGAGCAGTTCGGCCTCCTGCAGGCTGTCGACGCCCTCGGCGATGGCCAGGATGCCGATGGAGTGGCACAGCGTGGCCATGCCGCGCAGGATGGTCTGCTGCTCGGGGCTGCGGTCGACCCCCTTGACCAGCGAGGCGTCGATCTTGAGGTAGCTGAGCCCCAGGTCCTGAAGGTCCGAGATGCGCCGGAACTCGCGCCCGACGTGCTCCAGGCCCAGCTTGCAGCCGAAGGGCTGCAGTTCGCGGCACAGGCTGCGAAAGCTCTCCAGGTCGTGGATGACCATGGCTTCGGGCACCTCCAGCCAGAGCTTCTCGGCGGCGTCGCGATGGGAGTGGATCAGGTTGCGCAGGTCGAGCACGAAGCGGGAATCGCACACCGAGGCGGGCGAGAGGTTGATGCCCAGCGGCTTGCCGTGTCGCGAGATCTCCTTGACGGCCTCGCGGGCTATGGCCATGTCCAGGGTGGTGTCCAAATCCAGGCGCGAGACCCAGGGCATGAAGACGCCGGCGGGGCGCCACTCGCCCTTCAGGCGCAGCCGTGAGGGGCACTCCAGGTGGAGCAGCTTGCCGTTGGTGTCCAGCACCGGGAAGCGGCCCAGGTAGACGCCGGCCTGCAGGGCCTCCTGCAGTGCCTGGCGCCAGTCGGCGTGGCTGTTGAACAGCGGCAGGCGCTGGGCCCCTTCGGCGATCAGCTGTGCGAGGTCGCCGCGGTTCTCGGCGGTGGCCAGCGCCCCATCCAGGCTGGCCAGCAGGGCCGCGGGCTTATCCTCCTGGGAGTAGGCAATCAGCGAGGAGGGCAGGCCGAGATTGATGCGCTCCTCCTGCTTGTGCAGGACATCCAGGCGCTGGGTGAGCTCCTGGCCAATGCCCTGCAGGTCGACCCGGTTCGGCACCAGCAGGGCGAAGTCGCCGCCGCCCAGGCGCCCGGCGATGCCGCCGCCGCTGACTTTGCCGAGTTGCTCGAGCTCCTGGCCGAGCGCCCTGAGCAGGTGATCGGTGTCGGCGTGGCCCAGCCGTTCGCTGACCTCCCCGAGGCGGGCCAGGCGCACCAGGGCGAGGCTGCCGCTGGCCCGGGCGCCGCTGCTCTCCAGCATGACCGTGAGCTGGCCGAGGAAGGCCTCGCGGTTGAGCACGCCGGTGACGGCGTCATGCTGCAGGCGCTGGCGGAGCACGTCGAGTCGCTCGCTCTCGCGCCCCAGCATGTCACGCACGGAGCCGGAGAGCTGGTTCATGGCCTGCACCACCTCCTTGAGCTCGCGGGTGCGCGGCTCGGGGGAGGTGGTGAAGCGGCGGTTGCCGATGTCGCGGGCCTGGGCCACCACGGCGCGCAGCGGGCGACGGATGGTGCGCACGATCCAGGCGGCCAGCGCCAGGCTGATCACACCGGCCAGGGCGAACCAGCCAAGCAGCTCCAGGGTACTGCGCCACAGGGATTGATAGGCGAAGCTGTGGTGGGTGGCGACGCTCAGGGTCCCGTACTGGCGCCAGCCGTCCTGGACCACCGCCTGGCCGGGGGGAACCTCGAAGCGGACCAGGTCGACGAACCAGCCGGGAGCGCCCTCGACTGCCTCGCTGCCCTCCCGATTCTCGATCACCTCACCCTGGGGGTCGCGCAGCTCGATCAGCCGGTAGTGGCCGGTGTCGAACTGGGCCGCGATCAGCAGGCCGACGGTTACCGGGTCCTTGTCGAGCTGGCTCATGGTCAGCGCCAGGGCGTTGGCGTTGTCGGCGTTCTTGATCTGCACTTCCTGCTGCATGTAGTGGCGGCTGCTGGTGACGCCGATGAACAGGCTGCCGCCGAAGGCCAGCAACAGCAGTACCACGATGGTCAGCCAGAGCTGCTTGATAAGCGACATGTCGTTGTGCTCCCCACGGGTGTGTCACCCGAATCAGATGAATCCCTGCTCACGCATGCGGTCGATCACGTTGCGCCAGCGAGATAGCCGCGCCAGCGGGTCGGCCCGTGATTCGGTGCTGCCCCCGGCCCACAGTCCCTGGCTGTTGAAGCTGAACAGCGGGTCGAGGTCGGTGCGCTGGCCGCCCGGCGTGATCGACGGCACCAGGTTGTCCAGGATCAGCGGCTCTGCCGCCGCCGTCTCGTACCAGCCCAGCACCATGTGGGCCTGGGTGATCTGGCTGCGGCCGATGCGCGCCCGCACGTAGATCATGCGCAGCTGGCTGCCGGGCACGCCGAGCTGCTTCAAGGTGATGTACTTGGCGATGGAGTAGTCCTCGCAGTCGCCCTGTCCGCGGCCCATGGTCTCCAGCGGCGTGGCCCAGAAATCCTCGTGGCCCCAGTTGTCGATGTCATCGACCCAGCGCACCCGGCGGTTGAAGAAGTCGTTGACCTCGCGAAGCTGGTTCTGGAGGGGGACGCCGCGCAGGCGCTCGAGCAGGGAAAACCATGCCTCCAGGGTGCTCAGCCCCTGCTGGCCATAGAGGCGCTGCATGCTCTGGCGCAGCCGCGAGGGGTCGAGGCTCGCCGCGGCAGGCCCCGGACGCAGCCCCAGCCCGGTCGCCAGCAGCAGGGCGCCGAGCCCCGCCAGAAAGCGGCGGCGGCCCGGCGACTCTGGACGACGGGGCGAGGAGGGCATCATGGAGGGACTCGGGTAGATCGGCGTTTGCTGAAGTCTAGGCGCAGGCGCTGCCTAATGCGAATGCCCTATGTGGCTCATACCTTCAGAGGGAGAGACCAGGGGGGCTCATCCCTTGCCGGGGCCCTGCCAGACCCGCAGCCGGCCGATCCAGCCGAGATGGTAGCAGGCTGCGCGCAGCTCGTCGGCCGCCTGGTCCAGGGTCTGGTCCTCCGGCAGGGCGTTGACGAAGATCGAGACGTCCACCTGGTTGTCCAGGTAGTGGAGGTCCAGGGCGACCCGGGCGTGCCAGATGCCCACGTCGCGCCAGGTCTCGTCGAGCATGCCCTCCACGTCGCCGCGCAGCGGCAGGCCGGGGCGCAGGCTGTGCTCGGTCTCGCCGGCATCGTCTTCCGGGTCGATGTGGAAGGTGACGTCGGCCAGCACCGGGAAGGCCTCGCGCAGGCGCCGGGTCACGGCGTTGCCGATCTCGTGAGCCTCGGAGACGGTGACCCGCGGCGGCACCACGATGTGCAGGTCGAGCAGCGCCTGGCTGCCCAGGGTACGGGTGCGCAGGTCGTGGACCCCCTTGACCCCGGGCACCTGCTCGGCCAACGCCTGCATTTCCTGGCGCTCCTTCTCGGGCAGGGCGGTGTCGATCAGCTCCTGGCTCGACTCCCACAGCAGCCGGCCGCCCACCTGGCCCACCATCACGCCGACCACGATGGCGGCCACGGCGTCCATCCAGCCGGCGCCGAACTGGGCCGCGATCAGGCCCACCAGCACCACCACGGTTGAGAGCGCATCGGAGCGCGAGTGCCAGGCGTTGGCCTCGAGCAGGCGCGAGTTGACGCGCCTGGCGACGCGCATGGTGTAGCGGTAGATCCACTCCTTGGCGAGCAGGGCGATCACCGCGATGCCGATGGCCCAGAGGCCCGGGGCGGGGATCGGCTCGCCGGCGACCAGCCGGGTCACGCTGGCCCAGGCGATGCCGCCGGCCACGAAGATCAGCACGCCGCCCAGCCACAGGGTGGCCAGGGTCTCGATGCGGCCGTGGCCATAGGGGTGGTTGCTGTCCGGTTCCTGGCGGCCGAAGTGGGTGGCGGCGAGCACGAAGACATCGGTGAGGATGTCCGAGAAGGAGTGGATGCCGTCGGCCACCAGGGCCGCCGAGCCCACCATGAACCCGGTGACCATCTTGGCGACACCCACCACGAAGTCGATCACCGCGCCGATCAGGGTCACCTTGTGAGCCTCTCGGGTCTGGGCGCCGCGGTCGGGCGGTACTTGCGGGTGGTGATGGCCGTGGGCGTGTGCCATGGCGTCCTCGCTGTCAGGGGGCGATCAAGGAGAGATGAGCCCGGCCTTGTTGCGCACGGGGTTGGCGTACTGGGCCAGCCACCAGCTGCGCAGCTCTGCGGGGACCTGCTGCAGGCGGGCCTGGAAGCGGGCGCGGTCGGCGTCGCTGATGGCCGCGTGGTCGATCAGCTCCGGAGCGTCACCCAGCGCCTCAAGGGCGAGGTAGTGGCTGGGGAAGAGGCGGTAGCCGGCCAGCACCTGGCGGTCGATCTCGGCGGCCACGGCCTCGGGGCTGTCGAAATCGGCGGCAAGCGAGGTGCCGAAGGTCAGCTGCACGCGCCCCTTGTGGCCGGTGATGCCGGCGACGATGGACTGGATGTCCTCGAACTGCTTCTTCTCGTAGTTGCCGCTGGTGTGCAGGGCGTGAAGCTCCCGGGCCTTCTGCACGTCGCAGGGGTCGTATTCATAGCTGATCGAGACCGGCACCAGGCGCAGCTCGGCGATCGCCTCGCCGATGGAGACGCCGCGCTGTTCGGCCCGTCGGGCCATGGTGATCATCTTGATGATCGCCGGGTCGGTGCGGTCGATACCGTCCTTGGCGCGCCCCTCGCGCTGGGCCATCCAGATCGAGTGGTTGTCCGCGTTGAGGGAGTGGCGGATATAGCTCGACAGCTTCTGATAGGCGGCCAGCATGGCGCGCTTGCCGCGGGCACTGCGCGGCACGATGAAGCTCTTGTTGAGGCGCATCAGGTCGGTGACGTAGGGCTTCTTGAGCAGGTTGTCGCCGATGGCGATGCGAACCGTGTCGCGGCCTGCCAGGTAGAGCGCATAGTTGACGAAGGCCGGGTCCAGGGAGATGTCGCGATGATTGCCGATGAACAGATAGGCGGTATCGCCGTCCAGGTCGTCGAGTCCCTCGACCTGGAAGTTGGTGGTGGTGGTGCGGATCATGCGCTCCATGTAGCCGGCGATGCGCATCTGGAAGTCGTATACGCTGGCCACGCCGCGCACCTCGCGGCGAATGGCCAGGCTGGCCAGGGTGCTGGAGAGCCGCGGCATGACGCGCGACAACCGCGGCAGCCGAAAGCGGGTCAGGGCGCTCAGCAGTTCCGGGTCCTGGGCCAGGCGGGCGAGGACGTTGGCCACCTCGTCGTCGCGATAGGGGCGGATCTCGGACCATGGATCGGCGGATGAGGCGTCAGGGCGTTGGTCGGTCATGGCGTCACACGTCACGGTTCGCGGTGCCCGCCTCGCCGTCCAGCCAGGCGATCAGGCGCTCGATGTTCGTGCCCATGGCCTCGGCCATCAGCAGGAAGTCGGTCTCCAGGCGCACCAGGGCATCGTCGCCGTCGTCGGAGGCGTTGGCCTCGTCGATCAGGGCATCGCCGAAACGCAGCGACTTAAGCGCCAGGTCGTCATGTAACACGAAGCTTAGCCGCCCCTCGATCTCGAGGGCCAGCTTGCTGGCCTGCCGCCCACCCTCCAGCAGCTGCTGGATCTCGTCGCTGTCCAGCTCGACCTGGCGGGCACGCAGCACACCGTCGTCGCCCTTGGCCTTGAGTTCCACCTGGTCGCCCAGCACCAGGTCGGCGGGCCGAGAGGCGGGATCCACCAGCCACTGGGTCATGGCGCGCATGGGCAGGGTCTGGCTGGCCAGGGGGGTCACCTTGAGGCTGCCCAGGGTCTCGCGGAGCAGGTCGAGCAGCTCCTCGGCACGGGAGCGGGAGCTGGCATTGACGCCGATCAGCTGCCTGCGCGTGTCCCACCACAGGTCGATCTTCTGACTGCGCACGAAGGCGCGTGGCAGCAGCTCCTCGATCACCTGCTCCTTGAGAGCGATCTTTTCCTGGCGGCGCAGCTTGCGCCCCTCCCGGGCCTCGACGTCGGCGGCGCGCTCTTCCACCTCCTCACGCACCACGGAGGAAGGCAGCAGCCGTTCCTGGCGCAGGGCGCTGATCAGTCGCTGGCCCTGGAGTTCGTGCAGGCGCGCGGTGCCGGCGCGGCCGGCGGGCGCGGTCCAGCCCAGCCGGCGAGGATCCTGGCTGCCCAGCGGCCGGGCGGCGTGCTCGGCCAGGGCCTCCTCGAGGGTGGCGGCATCCAGCGTCGGCGCATCGTGCAGGCGATAAAGGTGCAAGTGCTTGAACCACATGAAGCATTTCCCGGGATAAAAAGGATGGCCATTATCCCTGAACGGGGGCGGGGGTGCCAGCGGGTCCCCGGGTTGTGGCGAGCTTGAAACGGATGTTTGAAATTGTGTCCCGGCATGGCCAGAATCGCCGGGGTCAGCAACAGGGTCTTCTTCAAGGAGCAATGCCATGGATTCTCGCATCTCGACCAGCCGCCTGCGGGTGCGCGGCTATCACCTGGACGGCTACGGTCACGTCAACAACGCCCGCTACCTGGAGTTCCTGGAGGAGGGGCGCTGGGGCTACTTCGATGACCACCCGGCCCTGGCCCGGCGGCTGATGGGCGGAGACCTGGCCTTCGTGGCCGTGAACCTCAACATCGACTATCGCGAGGCGGCGGTGGCAGGTGACGACCTGGAGATCCGCACCCGTCTCTCGGCACTGGGCGGGCGCAGCGCCAGGATGAGCCAGGAGATCCATCGCGTGCGCGACGACGCCCTGGTCAGCGCGGCCACCCTGACTTTCGTGATGCTCGACGTGGTCGCCAACCAGGCGATGCCCATCGAGGCCGAGATTCGCGGGCTGCTCGAGCCCCTGGTGATGGAGCAGGCGCTCGTATAGCCATCTGCCTTTGCTCTGCCCGCGGTGGTATGATGTAGCGCTATCATGGCGCCCACGGCAACGCCGGAGAGGGCGGCCAACCTCTTGCAGTGCAAAGGATTCGACGACCCATGGGTGACATCGCCAGAGAGATTCTGCCAGTCAACATCGAGGACGAACTGAAGCAGTCGTACCTCGATTACGCGATGAGCGTGATCATCGGCCGGGCGCTGCCGGATGTGCGCGATGGCCTGAAGCCGGTTCACCGGCGCGTGCTGTTCGCCATGCACGAGCTCGGCAACGACTGGAACAAGCCTTACAAGAAGTCGGCCCGCGTGGTCGGTGACGTGATCGGTAAGTATCACCCCCATGGTGACAGCGCCGTCTATGACACCATCGTGCGCATGGCCCAGCACTTCTCCATGCGCCACGTGCTGGTCGACGGTCAGGGCAATTTCGGTTCCATCGACGGCGACAGCGCCGCCGCCATGCGTTACACCGAGGTGCGCATGGCCAGGCTGGCCCACGAGCTGCTGGCCGATCTGGAGAAGGACACCGTCGACTGGGTCGACAACTACGACGGTACCGAGCGCATCCCCGAGGTACTGCCCACCAAGGTGCCCAACCTGCTGATCAACGGCTCGTCGGGTATCGCCGTGGGCATGGCCACCAATATCCCGCCCCACAACATGGGCGAGATCATCAGCGCCTGTCTGGCGCTGATCGACGACTACACCCTCAGCGTCGACGACCTGATCGAGTTCATTCCGGGGCCTGACTTCCCCACCGGGGCCATCATCAACGGCCGCGCCGGCATCCTCGAGGCCTACCGCACCGGCCGCGGGCGCATCTATGTGCGCGCCTGTCACACCATCGAGCATGACGACAAGAGTGGTCGCGATCACATCATCGTCAACGAGCTGCCCTATCAGGTGAACAAGGCGCGGCTGATCGAGAAGATCGCCGAGCTGGTCAAGGAGAAGAAGATCGAGGGCATCGCCGAGCTGCGCGACGAGTCCGACAAGGACGGCCTGCGAGTGGTGATCGAGACCAAGCGCGGTGAATCCGGCGAGGTGGTAGTCAACAACCTCTTCGCCCATACCCAGCTGCAGACGGTCTTCGGCATCAACATGGTGGCCATCGAGGACGGCCAGCCGAAGATCATGAACCTCAAGCAGATCCTCGAGGCCTTCATTCGCCACCGCCGCGAGGTGGTGACCCGGCGGACCCTGTTCGAGCTGAAGAAGGCCCGCGAGCGTGGCCACATCCTCGAGGGCCTGACCGTCGCCATCTCCAACATCGATGAGGTGATCGAGCTGATCAAGGCCTCGCCGAACGCAGCCGAGGCCAAGGAGAAGCTGCTCGCGCGCAGCTGGCCGCCCGGCCAGGTCACCGGCATGCTCGAGCGTGCAGGCGCCACCTCGTGCAAGCCCGAGGAACTGGAAGAGGGATTCGGCCTCGACGACGCGAGGCTCTCCTACCGGCTCTCGCCGGCCCAGGCCCAGGCCATCCTCGAGTTGCGACTGCACCGCCTAACCGGGCTCGAGACCGAGAAGCTGCTCGACGAGTATCTGAGCATTCTCGAGAAGATCGCCGAGCTGATGGCGATCCTGGCCTCCAGCGAGCGCCTGCTCGAGGTGATTCGCGAGGAGCTGATCGCCGTGCGTGACCAGTTCGGCGACCCGCGCCGCACCGAGATCCAGGCCAGCCACCTCGATCTGTCCATGGAGGACCTGATCGCCGAGGAGGACATGGTGGTCACCGTGTCGCGCTCCGGTTACGCCAAGACCCAGCCGCTCTCCGACTACCAGGCCCAGCGCCGCGGTGGGCGCGGCAAGTCGGCCACCGCCATGAAGGATGAGGACATCATCGAGCATCTGCTGGTGGCCTCGACGCACGACACCGTGCTGCTGTTCTCCAACCGCGGCAAGGTCTACTGGCTCAAGGTCTACGAGATGCCGGCGGCCAGCCGCGGCTCGCGGGGCAAGCCACTGGTCAACATGCTGCCGCTGGATGAGGGCGAAGCGATCAACGCCATCCTCCCGGTGCGCGACTATGACCCGGAGAGCTACATCTTCTTCGCCACCGCCCGCGGCACCGTCAAGCGCACCAGCCTCGAGCAGTTCTCGCGTCCGCGCAGCGTTGGCCTGATCGCCATCGATCTCGAGGAGGGCGACCGCCTGATCGGCGCCGCCGTCACCACGGGCTCCGACCACGCCATGCTGCTGTCGTCCAACGGCAAGGCGATCCGCTTCGAGGAGGGCAATGTGCGCGCCATGGGCCGCACCGCCCGCGGCGTGCGCGGCATGCGCCTGCTCGACGATGCCGAGGTGATCAGCCTGATCATCCCCCAGAGCCAGCAGATCGACGCCGAGGCCGATGTGGAGAATGAGAGTGAGGCCGAGGTCGAGGAGGGGGTCGTCGTCGAGAGCGGCAACGGCGGCCAGATCTACATCCTCACCGCCAGCGAGAACGGCTACGGCAAGCGCAGCCGTCTCGAGGAGTTCCCGCTGCGTGGCCGCGGTGGCCAGGGCGTCATCGCCATGCAGACCAGCGAGCGCAACGGCTCGCTGGTCGCTGCCATGCAGGTCTACGCCGCCGACGAGATGATGCTGATCACCGATCGCGGCACCCTGGTTCGCACCCGGGTCGAGGAGGTCTCCATCACCTCGCGAAACACCCAGGGCGTGATGCTGATCCGCCTGGGTAACGACGAGAAGCTGGTCAAGACCGTGCGTATCGATGAGCCGGGCGACGCGTCGCTGGAAGAATCGGGGACAGCCCCTCAGTTCGATGCCGGTGAAGATGCAGGGGTAGAGGATGACGATGAGAAAGCATAATTTCTGCGCCGGGCCGGCGGCACTGCCCACCGCTGTGCTGGAGCGGGCTCGCGACGAGCTGCTCGACTACCAGGGTCGTGGTCTCTCGGTGATGGAGATGAGCCATCGCTCGGCGGCGTATATCGCCATCGCCGAGAAGGCCGAGGCGGACCTGCGCGAGCTGCTGGCTGTGCCGGCCAACTACCGGGTGTTGTTCACCCAGGGCGGTGCCACCCAGCAGTTCGCCGCCGTGCCCTACAACCTACTCGGCCCGGGCGGGCGTGCCAACTTCGTCAATACCGGCATCTGGAGCAGGAAGGCCATCGGGGAGGCGATCCACCTGTTCGGCGACGTCCACGTGGCAGCCTCCAGCGAGCCCGGCGGGCATCTGGCGGTGCCGCGCCCGGAGGAGCTCATGCTCTCCGATGACGCCGCCTACCTGCATTACACCACCAACGAGACCATCGGCGGCCTGGCCTTCGACTATATCCCCGAGGCCAGGCGCCCCGATGGCTCCGAGGCGCCGCTGGTCTGCGACATGTCCTCGTCGATCCTTTCGGGTCCGCTGGATGTCTCTCGGTTCGGTGTGATCTACGCCGGCGCCCAGAAGAACATCGGCCCGGCGGGCCTGGTGGTGGTGATCGTGCGCGACGATCTTCTCGACCGCGCACGCCAGGACATGCCGTCACTGTTCGGCTACCAGGCGCTGTCGGAAGCCGGCTCCATGATCAATACCCCGGCCACCTACAGCTGGTACCTGGCCGGGCTGGTGTTCGAGTGGCTCAAGGACGAGGTCGGTGGCCTGGCCGCCATGGAGGCGATCAACGCCCGCAAGGCGCAGAGGCTCTACGGCGCCATCGATGCCAGCGACTTCTACTCCAACCCCATTACCATTCCCAACCGCTCGCGGATGAACGTGCCCTTCGTGCTGAGTGACGCGCGCCTGGATGCGCCGTTCCTGGCCGAGGCCGAGGCGGCGGGCCTGCTCAACCTCCAGGGCCACCGCAGCGTGGGTGGCATGCGCGCCAGCCTCTACAACGCCGTGCCGGAAGCTGCGGTGGAGGCGCTGGTGGATTTCATGGCCGATTTCGAGAAGAGAAGGGGCTGACAAGCATGAGTGATACCCCCATCGATCTGGAGGCGCTGCGCCAGCGCATCGACGACCTGGACGGCGACATCCTGCGCCTGATCAACGAGCGCGCCGAGTGCGCCCAGCAGGTGGCCCAGGTGAAGAGCGCCGAGGACCCCGATACGGTCTTCTATCGCCCCGAGCGCGAGGCCCAGGTGCTGCGCCGCATCATGGCGCTGAACAGGGGCCCGCTGGACAGCGAGGAGATTGCCCGACTGTTCCGCGAGATCATGTCCGCCTGCCTGGCCCTGGAGCAGCCCATCAAGGTGGCCTACCTGGGTCCGGAAGGTACTTTCACCCAGCAGGCGGCCCTGAAGCACTTCGGCGAGAGCGCCGTCAGCCTGCCCATGGCGGCCATCGACGAGGTGTTTCGCGAGGTGGAGGCCAGCGCGGTCAACTATGGCGTGGTGCCGGTGGAGAACTCCACCGAGGGCGTGATCAACCACACCCTGGACTCCTTCATGGACTCCAGCCTGCGCATCTGCGGTGAGGTGGTGCTGCGCATCCACCACCACCTGCTGGTGGGGGAGACCACTCGCCAGGACAAGGTCTCGCGGATCTACTCCCACCCCCAGTCCTTCGCCCAGTGTCGCAAGTGGCTCGATGCCCACTATCCCCACGCGGAGCGGGTGCCGGTCTCCTCCAACGCCGAGGCGTCGCGCCTGGTCAAGACCGAATGGCACAGCGCGGCGATCGCCGGCGACATGGCGGCCAAGCTCTACGGGCTCACCAAGCTGGCCGAAAAGATCGAGGATCGTCCGGACAATTCCACGCGCTTCCTGATCATCGGCAACCAGGACGTGCCCATGTCCGGCGAGGACAAGACCTCCATCGTGGTGGCCATGCGCAACCAGCCCGGCGCCCTGCATGACCTGCTGGAGCCCTTCCATCGCCACCAGATCGACATGACGCGTCTGGAGACCCGTCCGTCGCGCAGCGGCGTCTGGAACTACGTCTTCTTCATCGACTTCAAGGGGCACTGCGACGAGCCCCGTGTCGCCGCAGTGCTGGAGGAGGTGCGTCTGCGCGCCGCCGAGGTGAAGGTGCTGGGCTCCTACCCGATCGGCGTGCTCTGAGGCGTGGTGGTGAGAGTCAATGAAGCGCGCCTCCTGATCGTCGGCCTGGGCCTGATCGGTGGCTCGATCGCCGCGGCCCTGCGCGCCGCCGGTTTTCGGGGAGCCATCCTCTCTTGCGACCCCGACGCCGACGAGATCGCCCGGGGCATCGAGATGGGGCTGATCGATCGCGGCGCCACCGAGCTTTCCGAGGTCATCGAGGGGGCGACCCTGATCGTGCTGGCGGTGCCGGTGCTGGCCATGCGCAGCGTGATGGCCGAGCTTGCCCGGGTGATCGACCGGGCCGCCCCCGACGTCGTCATCACCGACGTGGGTAGTACCAAGGCGACCATTCGCGACTGCGCCCGCGAGGCCTTCGGCCAGGTGCCGCCGCGGCTGGTGCTGGGCCACCCCATCGCCGGCTCCGAGAAGAGCGGCGTGGCGGCCGCCAATCCCGCGCTCTATGTGCGCCACAAGGTGATCCTGACCCCGGAACCCGACACCGACCCCGCTGCACTTTCCCGGGTGCGCACGCTGTGGGAGGCCTGCGGTGCCGAGGTGCTGGTAATGGACGTCGAGCGCCATGACCAGGTGCTGGCGCGGACCAGCCACCTGCCGCATCTGCTCGCCTTCTCCCTGGTGGACACCCTGGCGCGCCAGGATGAGCGGATGGAGATCTTCCGCTACGCCGCCGGGGGCTTTCGCGACTTCACTCGCATCGCCGGCAGCGACCCGGTCATGTGGCGCGATATCTTCGTCGCCAACCGTGAGGCGGTGCTGGCCTCCCTGGACGACTTCGAGGCCGGCCTGGCGCGTCTTCGCCGGGCCATCGAGCGCGGTGACGGCGACGCCATGCTCGCGACCTTCGATCGCGCCCGCCATGCGCGTCACTACTTCGAATCCCTGCTCAACAAGACCAGTTATCAGGTGGAATATCAGATGCAACAGCAAGGCAAGTTGCGCTACCGGGTCGCCCCGGGTGGCGCCGTGACCGGCCGCATCCGCGTGCCCGGCGACAAGTCGATCTCCCACCGCTCCATCATGCTCGGCGCCCTGGCCGAGGGTGTCACCGAGGTGAAGGGCTTCCTCGAAGGCGAGGATAGCCTGGCTACCCTGCAGGCGTTTCGCGAGATGGGGGTGGCCATCGAGGGGCCCCACCACGGCCGCGTCACCGTGCACGGCGTCGGCATGCATGGCCTCAAGGCGCCGTCGGGGCCGCTCTACGTGGGCAACGCCGGCACCGCCATGCGCCTGTTTGCCGGTCTGCTGGCCGGCCAGGCCTTCGACACCGAGCTCACCGGGGATGCCTCGCTGACCAAACGCCCCATGGGCCGGGTGGCCGATCCCCTGCGACTGATGGGCGCGGTGATCGATACCAGCGAGGGTGGCCGCCCGCCGCTGCGCATCCACGGCGGCCGCGCGCTTACGGGCATCACCTACGACATGCCCATGGCCAGCGCCCAGGTGAAGTCCTGCCTGCTGTTCGCCGGGCTCTACGCCGAGGGCGAGACCCGGGTGCGCGAGCCGGCGCCGACCCGCGACCACACCGAGCGCATGCTCCAGGGCTTCGGCTACGAGGTGCATCGCGAGGGAGATACCTGCTGGCTCAACGGCGGCGGCAGGCTCAGCGCCGCGCCCATCGATGTGCCCGCGGACATCTCGTCTGCCACCTTCTTCCTGGTGGCGGCGGCGATCACCCCGGGCGCCGACCTGGTGCTGGAGCACGTGGGCATCAACCCGACCCGCATCGGCGTGATCAATATCCTCGGGCTGATGGGCGCTGACCTGACGCTCGTCAACCAGCGCGAGGTGGGTGGCGAGCCGGTGGCGGACCTCCACATCCGCCATGCGCCCCTCAGGGGCATCGACATTCCCGTGGACCAGGTGCCGCTGGCCATCGACGAGTTCCCGGCGCTCTTCATCGCCGCGGCCAATGCCGAGGGCACCACCCGCCTGCGCGGGGCGGAGGAGCTGCGCGTCAAGGAGTCCGATCGCTTGCAGGCCATGGCCGATGGCCTGGCCGCCATCGGCGTCGAGCATACCCTGGTCGAGGACGGCATCGATATCGTGGGAGGAGGTCGACTCGAAGGTCACAACTATGGCGGCGGACGCATCGACAGCCTGGGCGATCACCGCATTGCCATGTCATTCGCCATCGCCGCGCTGCGTGCCGGTGACGAGATCATCATCGACGACTGTGCCAACGTGGCCACCTCCTTCCCCGGCTTCATCGACCTGGCCCGCAAGGTGGGGCTGCGTCTCGAGGAGGAAGCGGTCGAGGAGGGCGCATGACGAGCGAAGAGACTGTCATGCCGGTGCTGGCCATCGACGGGCCAGGTGGCGCCGGCAAGGGGACTATCAGCCGCCTGGTCGCCGAGCGCCTGGGCTGGCACCTGCTCGATTCGGGCGCCCTCTATCGTCTGACGGCGCTGGCCGCCGGCAAGCACGGCGTGGCGCTGGATGACGAGGCGGGGCTGGCCGGGGTCGCTGCCGAGCTGGATGTGGTCTTCCTGGCCGAGGCACAGACAACCCGTATCCTGCTGGAGGGCGAGGATGCCACCGCCACCATCCGCACCGAACAGGTGGGCGATGCCGCTTCCCGGATCGCCGCCCTGCCGGCGGTGCGCGAGGCACTGCTGGGTCGTCAGCGTGACTTTCGCAAGCCGCCCGGCCTGGTGGCCGACGGTCGCGACATGGGCACCGTGGTGTTCACCGATGCACCGCTGAAGATCTTCCTCACGGCCTCCGCCGAGGAGAGGGCGCGCCGGCGTCAGCTTCAGTTGCGGGAAGCGGGGGTGGATGCTAGTCTATCGAGTCTTTTGAAGGAGATTCAGGCGCGCGATGCACGCGACATGCAACGCAGCGTGGCCCCGCTCAAGCCGGCAGATGATGCCATCACGCTTGACACCACGCGCCTGACGATACCGGAAGTGGTGGATCGGCTGACGGAATTGCTGACCGAGCGTGGTCTGGCATCCGCCACCTGAACCTCCCTTGCGGCGCCCCCGGCAGCATGTGATGACGTGGCTAGGCAGCGATTCCCGATAGCCGAGCCAGGTCGAACCAGCGCCAACATCTCCGGGGGTCTGGTAAATAAGGCCCGCACTCGCTGGTGGTGCGGAGGAAGCGGCATGACCGCACTTAACGTTGATCACGTAGGAACACCATGAGCGAAAGCTTTGCTGATTTGTTTGAACAATCTCTCCAGGACATCAACATGGAGCCGGGCGCTATCGTCGTGGCTACCATCGTCGACATCGAGGGTGACTGGGTCACCGTCAATGCCGGCCTGAAGTCTGAAGGTCAGATCCCGGCGGCCCAGTTCCGCGACGATAATGGCGATCTGTCCATCGCCATCGGCGACGAGGTCCACGTGGCTCTGGAAGCCGTCGAGGACGGTTTCGGCGAGACACGCCTCTCCCGCGAGAAGGCCAAGCGCGCCGAAGCGTGGAAGATTCTGGAAGCTGCCTTCGAGAAAGACGAGATCATCAAGGGCGTGATCAACGGCAAGGTCAAGGGCGGTTTCACCGTCGAAGTCGACTCCATCCGTGCCTTCCTCCCGGGTTCCCTGGTCGACGTGCGTCCGGTGCGCGACACCACGCACCTCGAGAACAAGGAACTCGACTTCAAGGTCATCAAGCTTGACCCGAAGCGCAACAACGTCGTCGTGTCCCGCCGTGCCGTGCTTGAAGCCGAGAACAGCGCTGAGCGTGAGGCTCTGCTCGCCACCCTGCAGGAAGGCCAGCAGATTCTGGGTATCGTCAAGAACCTGACCGACTACGGCGCCTTCGTCGACCTCGGCGGCGTCGACGGCCTGCTGCACATCACCGACATGGCCTGGAAGCGCATCAAGCACCCGAGCGAGATCGTGGCCGTGGGCGACGAGATCAGCGTCAAGGTGCTGAAGTTCGACCGCGAGCGCAACCGCGTCTCCCTGGGCCTGAAGCAACTGGGCGAGGATCCCTGGGTCAACATCAAGGATCGCTACCCGGAAGGCACCAAGGTGCACGCCGTCGTCACCAACCTCACCGATTACGGCTGTTTCGCCGAGCTGGAAGAGGGTGTCGAAGGCCTGGTCCACGTCTCCGAGATGGACTGGACCAACAAGAACATCCATCCCTCCAAGGTGGTTCAGGTCGGCGACGATGTGGACGTCATGGTCCTGGATATCGACGAGGAACGTCGTCGTATCTCCCTGGGTATCAAGCAGTGCACCGCCAACCCGTGGGAGACCTTCAGCTCGCAGTACAACAAGGGCGACCGCGTTGCCGGCAACATCAAGTCGATCACCGACTTCGGTATCTTCATCGGCCTGGAAGGCGGTATCGACGGCCTGGTTCACCTGTCCGACATCTCCTGGACCGACACCGGCGAAGACGCCGTCCGCGGCTTCAAGAAGGGCGATGAGGCCGAGGCCGTGATCCTCTCCATCGATCCGGAGCGTGAGCGCATCTCCCTGGGCATCAAGCAGCTCGATACCGATCCGGTAGCCGAGTTCCTGGCCGTCCACGACAAGGGCACTATCGTCACCGGCCGCGTGGTCGAGGTCGATGCCAAGCAGGCCCAGGTCGAGCTGGCTACCGATGTCGTCGCCGTGCTGAAGGCGTCCGAGATCAGCGCCGACCGCGTCGAGGATGCTCGCAACGTCCTGAACGAAGGCGATAGCGTCGAGGCCCGCATCATCGGCGTCGATCGCAAGAACCGTCAGATCGCTCTGTCCGTGAAGGCCAAGGATCAGGACGATACTCGCCAGAACCTGAAGAAGCTGCGCGAAGAGGCTCCCGAGAGCGGTGGTCCGATGACCATCGGCGACCTCATCAAGCAGCAGATGGGTCAGGACTGATCGGGAAGCGATTTCCGACGGACCAGAAACCGCCGCCCTCAGGGGCGGCGGTTTTTTTTATTAGACGAGTCACTCAGGCTATCTAGCACACCGGCTTTCAGCGGCGCGGGTTTGAGTGGCGTGAGTTTGAGTGGTGGAGTTTTCACCGCCACATCTTTCAATACTTCAGTTTTTCCGCGAGCTATCTAACGAGAGCTCCACTCGCCGAGACTTTGGGGGGGCGGCCAATCGTTATACTTGAGTTGCGTTGAGCCCCGGGATCCTCCAGACTATTGCCAGTTATAAGTCTTTTGTCAGATAATGCTGACCCCGTTGTATTACCCACCCCGAGAGAAGGAAATCACAAGATGTCTCTGCTCAACGAATACATGCAGATGGAACAGCAGCTGAAACAGCTCCAGTCCAACATGGAGAAGCTTCAGAACGACAAGCGCCTGCAGTCGGAACTCGAGTTCAAGGATCGCCTCGAGTCGCTGATGAAGGAGTTCGGCAAGAGCGCCGCCGACGTGATCGCGCTGCTTGACCCGAAGCCCGCCGCTGCGGCGCCCAAGGCCGCTTCTGCTCCCGCCGGTGCGCGTCGCAAGCGCAAGCTGAAGATCTACAAGAATCCCAATACCGGTGAGGTGGTGGAAACTCGCGGCGGTAACCAAAAGACCCTGAAGGCATGGAAGGACGAGCACGGCGGCGACACCGTGGAGTCCTGGCTGGTGCGCGTCGAGGAGTAAGACAGCGCTCCCGCGGTTCGATGTCTGGTATGACGACGGCGCCTCGAGGGCGCCGTCGGCGTATGGCTCACCGACTTCGCTCCCGGTCGCAATGGCGATATACTGGCAACACACTTAGCCTTGCCAGGGACCGGCGTGTTCCAGGTTGTTTTTCCCAATGGGCTTCCCATTACCGTCCCCACGAACGACCGGTCAAGAATGAAACAGCAGACACAGCGAAAACCCATGGACGAGCGTGAGAAACTGCGTCAGTTCCGTGAACTCGATGATGCCTTTGCCGAGGCGCTTCGCGAACTCGATGACCCCGATGTCGGCCCCGATACGTCGGAGGTACCCCCGTCCCTCGCCGGGCCGCCTGCCCGGGAGGGCGAGGCGCCTGGACAGGATCATTTCGAGGACCGTCTTCGCGCGCTGATGCAGGAGTATCACCAGCCCGCCGAACGGGTAACCGACCTGCTGCAGACCCTCAGGAACCTGGGTCGGATCGCCTGAAGTCGTTCGCTATCCGCTATCCGGTGGCGATCTCCAGTGCGGCGATGCGCTCCAGCGCCTGCTCGCGGCGTTCTCCGCATAGCGCGGCATCGAAGCCGAAACGCTCGCATACCGCCGGACGGTGCGGGTCGCCGAACAGCCGGCAGAGGTTGTCGTCATCCAGCTGAACGCAACGCACCCCGGCCGGCTTGCCCTCGGGCATGCCGGGAATCGGCGTGCTGATCGAGGGGGCGATGCAGCAGGCGCCGCATCCCGGGCGGCAGGCCGCGTCGTTTGCCGGGTCGCCGCTGGTGGGCGTGATGCCTGCGGTCATGGTGCGGCCTGGGCAAAGGCGCCCTTGTCGATCCCCTCGAAGGCCTGCACCCGGGTGGCGATTCCCGTCTCGCCGGCGATCTGCCGGGCCAGCCAGTCGGCGATCCACTCCACCGTGGTCGGCGTCGGCAGCACCTGGCAGCGCTCCATCGGCAGGCGCAGGAAGAACTGCCCCTGGGTCGTGCAATAGCGGCTGGTCAGCATCTGCTTCCAGGCCGGCTCTTCGTCCGTGACGATATCGGCCTCGTCGACCAGGTAGCGATCCGCCAGCCGGTCGGCCCACTCTCGCTCCAGCTCGGGAACGCGCTTGCCGCCCTGCCAGACATGCAGCCCCGAGCGGTGGCCATGGGCGATGCGCTGGCAGTTGCCGGCGTGACGCCGCAGGCCATGGCTGTAGGTGTAGGCCGCCCCCTCGATCTGCTCCTCCCGCAGGCGCAGGCGGATATCGCTGACCCGCGGCGGCGGCCGGCGCATCAGCTCCGCCGCCAGGTGGTCGGCCAGGCGCTCGGCGCGGATCTCCCGCCAGGGCAGCAGGGTCAGCGCCTGGCGCGGCGCGCGCAGCTCCATGGTCCAGGGCAGGGTGGTGCGCACGCAGAGCCCCTCGCGGCAGTCGTGGAGCTCCAGACCGGGGGCTCGGGTGGGCACCAGCAGGGTGTGGTCGGCACCGGCATCCAGGCGCTGCTTGATCCACGGCTTCACCTCGCCGAAGTCGAACAGCATGCCGTCTTCGCCGAGCTCCCCGTCGAGTTCCACATCTACTTGCCAGCTGGCGCCGACCAGGCCCCGGGTAGGGCACCACCAGGAGACGTCGAGCTGGGTCAGGCGGTTGACGAATAGCGTCATCAGTCGATCCCCGTGATCTTGTGGGTCTGCAGCGACAGCCGCCACTGCGGGTGGGCGAGGCAGTAGGCGACGCTCGCGGCCATGGTGTCGGTCGTGGTGGCGGCGATGGCGTCGTCCGCCGGGCTGGCGGGGCGTCTGCCGGCAGCGGTATCCATGGGCTGCAGGAAAAAGTGGTCGAAGTCGAGCCGGGCGAAGCGCGCCGGGGGAGCCTCTGGCTGGGGATAGACCAGCTTCAGCTCGTTGCCCGCGGTGATGGCAAGCGCCGTGGTGCCCTTGGGGCTGACGCAGAGCCAGTCGATGCCGGCGGGCGCGGGCAGGGTGCCGTTGGTCTCCACGGCGACCTCGAATCCCTGTTCGTGCATGGCCTGGATCAGCGCCTCGTCGAGCTGCAGCAGGGGCTCGCCCCCGGTGAAGACCACATAGGGGGTGGCGGCTCTCGCCTCAGGGTCGTCCTGCTCTGGCCAGAGCGCCGTCAGGTGTGCGGCCAGTGCGGCGGCATCCGCGAAGCGCCCGCCGTTCTGGCCGTCGGTGCCGACGAAGTCGGTATCGCAGAAGGTGCAGGCGGCACTCGCGCGGTCCGACTCCCGGCCGGACCAGAGGTTGCAGCCGGTGAAGCGGCAGAAGACGCTGGCGCGCCCGGCCTGGCCGCCCTCGCCCTGCAGGGTATAGAAGGCCTCCTTGACGTGGTACATCAGGCCTCCTGATCGGGCTTCTGTGAGGTGTCGGCGGCGGGCTCGGACCGCTCCGAATAGCTCAGGGGGTCGGTCGCCCCGTTGGCGGCAAAGGCCGCCAGGCGCTCGCGACAGCTGCCGCAGCGCCCGCAGGCCAGCGCCTCGCCCCGGTAGCAGGTCCAGGTCTGGCCGTAATCGAGCCCCATGGCCAGGCCGTCGGCGAGGATCTCGGCCTTGCTGGTCCGCAGGTAGGGGGCGTGAATCTCGACGGGGTCGAAGTTGGCGATGCCGGCCACGGTGTTTATCGCCTCGACGAACTCGGGTCGGCAGTCGGGGTAGAGCATGTGGTCGCCGCCGTGGGCGCCGTAGTCGACCCGGCCGGCGCCGATGTTCACCGCCTTGGCGATGGCCAGCGACAGCAGGATCATGTTGCGGTTGGGCACCACCGTGGCGGTGAGGTTCTCCTCGGCGTAGTCGCCCTCGGGCAGCACGCGGCCGGCATCGGTGAGCGCCGAGTTGTCGATCAGGCCGTGGATGGCGCGGATGTCCACCACCTGGTGGGGCACGCCGAGCTCGCGGCAGACGCGCTCGGCCACCGCGAGCTCACGGGCGTGGCGCTGGCCGTAGTCGAAGGAGAGGGCGTGGACGTCGCACCCCTCGCGCAGGGCGCGGTGCAGTACGGTGTAGGAGTCCATGCCGCCGGAGTAGATCACCACGGTGGTGCGGTCGGCCGCCGTGGGGGAAGCAGGAAGGGTCATGGGTCAGCTCTGGTCGGAGAATTTGTGGGGCCGTGGGTGCGGCAGTCCGGGGTCCGGTCCGGTGGTGCGCAGTGTACGCAAATCGTCACTTTCTGGCCAGATTCCCCGGCAATTGCTAGACTTTCGCGCCTTTCCAATCCCCTGCACCCGCGGCGCCTGCGCCCGGGGTGCCATCGTCCTGACAACGGTGACCTCACATGCAAGCCCCCGAACTGCTCTCCCCGGCGGGAACGTTCAAGAACATGCGCTACGCCTTCGCCTACGGGGCGGACGCGGTCTATGCCGGCCAGCCGCGCTACTCGCTGCGCGTGCGCAACAACGACTTCAAGATCGACAACCTCCACAAGGGCATCGCCTACGCCCACGAGCGGGGCAAGCAGTTCTATGTGGCGTCCAATATCGCGCCCCACAACAGCAAGCTGAAGACCTACCTGCGCGACATGGAGCCGGTGATCGAGGCCGGCCCCGACGCGCTGATCATGTCCGACCCGGGCCTGATCATGATGGTCCGCGAGCGCTGGCCGGAGCAGGTCATCCATCTCTCGGTGCAGTCCAACGTGGTCAACTGGGCCGCGGCTCGTTTCTGGCAGCGCCAGGGCATCAGCCGCATCATCCTGTCGCGGGAGCTGTCGCTGGCGGAAATCGGCGAGATCCGCGCCGAGTGCCCGGAGCTGGAGATCGAGACCTTCGTCCACGGCGCGCTGTGCATCGCCTATTCCGGGCGCTGCCTGCTCTCCGGCTACTTCAACCATCGCGACCCTAACCAGGGCACCTGTACCAACGCCTGCCGCTGGAAGTACAACACCGTGGCCGCCGCCCGGGACGAGACCGGCGACCTGGTGCCGGCCAACTCGGCGGCCGCCCATGCGGCCAGCGGCGTCTGGACGCCCGAGAGCGGAGGGCAGCAGGGCGGTCTGATCGCCTCCGGCGGCGGCAGCGCGTCGGTGATCGAGGCCATGGAGAGCACCGCCACCGCCGGCGGCGTGGAGGGCCAGGACGAGCTCTCGGCGCTGATCGAGGATCGCACCCGCCCCGGCGAGCTGATGCCGGTGTTCGAGGACGAGCACGGCACCTACATCATGAATTCCAAGGACCTGCGCGCCGTGCAGCATGTGCCGCAGCTCACCCAGATGGGCGTCACCTCCCTGAAGATCGAAGGGCGCACCAAGTCCCACTACTACGTGGCCCGCACCGCCCAGGTCTACCGTCGGGCCATCGACGACGCCGTGGCCGGCCGCCCCTTCGACATGCGCCTGATGGACGAGCTCGACAACCTGGCCAACCGCGGCTACACGGAGGGCTTCTACCGCCGCCACGTCCACGACGAGTACCAGAACTACGAGCAGGGCAACTCGGTGGGGGTGCACCAGCAGTTCGTCGGCGAGGTGATCGGCTATGACCCGGACCGCGGCTCGCTCGAGGTCGACGTCAAGAACCGCTTCGAGGTGGGTGACGGCATGGAGCTGATGCTGCCCGGCGGCAATCGTCGCTTCGTACTCGATCATATCGAGAACAAGCGCGGGGAATCCGTGGGTGCGGCGCCGGGCTCCGGTCATGTGGTGCGTATCCCGGTGCCGGGCGAAGCCATTGCGCCTGAGCGCATCGAGTTCGCCCTGCTGATGCGGGACCTGTCGCGATAGGCCGACAAGGTTTTCACACCGCCTGCATCATTGGGGACTAGGCTAGTAGGCATCACCCCCATGGAACCGGAGGTTCACATGAGCAAGCGAATCGATCTGCGCCTGGCCCTGGCCACCTCAAGCCTGGTGCTGCTGATGGCCGCGGGCCCCGCCCTGGCCCAGCCCGCCGATCACCCCGGCCGCGGCCAGGGTGCTTCCCAGGGCCAGGGACAGGGCGAGCGCAAGGTGCCGCCGGGCCAGCAGAAGCAGGCCGAGGAGGCCCGCCAGCAGGGCCAGGGCCATCCCGGGCGTGGCGCCGACAGCGGCCGTGAGGAGACACGCGAACGCGAGACTTGGCGCGAGCGTGACCGCGACTACTGGCGCGAGAGCGACCGGGAGACCTGGCGCGACCGCGACCGCCGCGACGACCGCTATCGCAGCGGACCGAGTCTCGACGAGCGCGAGCTGCGCCGACTGTTCGGTGAGCGCCGCGACTGGGTCCGCGAGGAGGAGCGTGCCGGCCTGCCGCCGGGCATCCGCATGAACCTGGAGCGCGGCAAGCCGCTGCCTCCCGGCATCGCCAAGCGCTTCGACGATCGTGCGCTGGGCTACCTGCCGCGCTATGACGGCTACGAATGGCGTCGCGTCGGGCCTGATGCCATCCTCGTGGACGCCGCCAACGAGATCATCTATCAGGTGATTCGCGACGTCCTCTACTGACGCTGTCCATCAGCCAGCGCCACATCGTCCCGGTCTCCTCGCGAGGTCGGGACGATCTCGTGTCACGCTGGCGTCCGGCGCGTCCTGCGTGGCACCATGAGGGATTGCGTACTGGATGATGATTGATGTTCAACGATAGTTCGCTCCGCTGGCCCTGGCGGGTGGTGGCGGTGGGTGGCGTCGTGCTGATGGCGCTCTACCTGTGGATCTGGCACTCCCCTGACCTGGCGGACCTGCAGCGCTGGGCCGACGAGGCCTCCCACCATCCCGCCGTGATCATCAGCGTGATCCTGGTGATGGCGGTGACCCTGGCCCTCGGCCTGCCCGGCAGCATCGGGCTGTGGCTGATCGCTCCCTTCTACACGCCGCTGGTCGCGACACCCATGCTGATCGTGGGCAGCGTGCTGGGGGCCCTGGGCGCCTACTGGCTCTCCGCCCGGGTGGGGGATCGCTGGACCCCGAAGGGACTGACCCGCAAGATCATGCGTCGCCTGGAGAGGCGCAGCGATTTCCTGACCCAGTGCGCCCTGCGGGTGCTGCCGGGCTTCCCCCACTCGGTGGTCAACTATGCCGCGGGGCTGCTGCGACTGCCCCTGGGCACCTTCCTGATGGCGGCCATCATCGGCCTCGGGGTGAAGTGGGCGGTCTACGCCAGCGCCATCTACGGGGCGCTGGAGGCGGTGGAGAGCGACGAGGTGATGAGTATCAGCGTGGTGCTGCCGCTGCTGGCGCTCACTGCGCTATTGCTGCTCGGCGCCTGGGTCAGGCGCCGGGTGGAAGCCAACGGCCAGGCAGCGAACAGCTAGCCTGGCCGTTGGGGGTTACGCCTTGCGCAGCGAGGCGTTCAGGTGGTCCACCACCTCGGCCCAGTCGGCGTCCTCCTCGATGGCTTCACGCAGAAATTCCGCCTGGCCCTCGTTCCAGCAGGCCGCATCGGGCAGGGCGACGTCCTCGGGGATGGGCCCGTTGCGCTCGATGAAGCGCTTGATCGCCTCCGGGTCCGAGGCCAGTCCCAGCTGTTCGAAGAGTTCGGTGAAGGGATGATCGGGGTGTTCCATGGCGGCTCTCCTTGCGGTGTTGGAATACCCACCATAGCGGCTTGCGCCGCCCGTTGCATGACCGGCGTCAACGCTGGTGAACCAAGCCGTCAGCGCTCTCCCACCAGCGGGGTGAGAAAGCGCCGCCGGCGCTCGTCATCCGCCAGCGGCTGGGCCAGCAGGTGGACCAGCTTGGTCAGTGCCGCCTCCGGGGTCATGGCGTCGGCCGACAGCACTCCGGCCGCCTGAAGCCCCCGGCCCGCCGCATAGTGGCCGATGTCGATGCCGCCATGGGGGCACTGGCTGATCGCCGCCAGCAGCTTGCCCTGACCGCTGGCCTCGGCGAGCACGCCGAGCAGGTCGGGATCCTCCGGCACATTGCCGCCGCCCCATACCTCCAGCAGGGCTCCCTTGAGCGTCGGCTCCTCGAGCCAGGCCGCCACCTGGCGGGCGGTGATGCCCGGCCACAGCACGATGCGCGCCACCCCGCCCTCCGCCAGGGGGCCATAGTCGGGCTGCTCGAAGCGCGGGGCGCCGTGCTGTTGCTGTGCCAGGCCTCGTCCGGGATAGAGCACGGCGTCGTGGCCTACCCGCTCGCCCAGCAGCGGATAGTTGGGGCTGACGAAGGCGTCGGCGTCCCGCGTCTGCCACTTTCGTGCCCGCACCCCGCGCAGCAGCATGCCGCCGAAGGCGATGACCACCTCCCGAAGTGCCGGCATGACCGCGAAACGCAGCGCCAGCTCGACGTTGTCGGCGGCGTCGCTGCCCTCGGCTTCCAGCGGCTGCATGGCGCCGGTCACCACCACCGGGCGGTCCAGGCCCTGCAGCCGATAGGCGAGGCTCGAGGCCGTCCAGGCCAGGGTATCGGTGCCGTGCAGCACGACGATGCCGGCGTGATCGCGATGGCGCTCGGCGATCTCGTCGGCCAGGCGCTGCCACTCCCGCGGGGTGGCGGCGCTGGAGTCGATGGGCTCGGGGAAGGCCAGCACCTCATGGTCGGGAAGTGCCGCGCGGCGCTGGGCGGGCAGGGCGGCCAGGGCGCGCGCCAGGCGCGCCTCGATGTCGCCGCCGGGGGCGAGGCCCTGCTCGCCTGCCAGCATGCCCAAGGTGCCCCCGGTGTAGATGACCAGCGGGGGCCGCAGGGAAGCGGGGGTGGCGTCGGCAGGCATGGAGGCTCCGGGGCAGGCTTGGGCCGCCCATGATACGAAGGCACGGGCGAAGCCGCCAGGCTCAACCGTGCGAGGTGGGGTCAGCGGGTGACCAGCAGCCCCGTGGTGTCGATCTCCAGGCGGCGATTGCGCCCGGCGAACAGGGCGAAGGTGGCAGCCGAGGCACAGATCGCCAGCAGCACGGCGGTGATGGTGGCAAGCCCCAGGTCGAGCTGCAGCATCACCCCCACACCCAGCGGCCCCATGGCGGCCAGCGTATAACCACCGCCCTGGACCAGGCCCGAGAGCTTGCCGGCCAGGCGGGAGTTGCCGCTGCGCAGTACGATCAGCGTCAGCGCCAGGCTGAAGCCGCCGCCCTGGCCGAGCCCCAGGAACACGATGCCGAGCCAGCGTAGGGGCGTTGGCCCGATGAGCAGCAACCAGAAACCGGTGGCGATCATCGCCAGGACGATGAGCAATGCCGGTCGCTGGTCGCTTCCCATCCGAGCGAGCCAGGGGGCACCGAGCGCCGCGGGAAGCTGTACCATCACCGAGGCGGCCATCATCCAGCCGGCCTCACCCTCTCCGTAACCTCGCTCCATCAGCAGTGTCGGCAGCCAGCCGAAGACGATATAGGCCAGCGACGACTGCAGGCCCATGAACAACATGACCTGCCAGGCCAGCGGCTGGCCGAGCACCGAGCGCATCGAGCCTGCCCGGCTGGGCAGTGCCGCCTCGTGGCGGCGCGGGGCCAGGGCCAGCCAGGCGACCAGCGCCAGGGCGGCGAGGGTCGACCAGCTGGCCAGCCCCAGGTGCCAGCCGCCCAGCTGGTCGGCGAGGGGAACGCTGAGCCCCGCGCCCAGGGCACCGCCGAGACACAGCGCCATGGTGTAGACGCCGGTCATCAGATCGGCGCCGGCGGGCAGCTCGCGCTTGACCAGGGCGGGTAGCAGGGTACCGGCCACGCCGATGGCGGCACCCACCATCAGCGTACCGATAAAGAGGGCCGCCACCAGCGGGACGCCACGCAGCGCGAGTCCGCCGGCAAGCAGCGCGAGGCCAGCGGCAAGCGCCCGTTCGGCCCCGAGCCGCTTGGCCAGCCATGGCGCCATGGGCGCAAACAGCCCCAGGCAGAGCACCGGCAGGGTGGTGAGCGCGCCGATGGACAGCGGCGAGAGGCCGGTATCCTGCTGGATGCGGGTCAGCACCGGGGCCAGGCTGGAGAGGGCGGGACGCAGGTTAAGCCCCACCAGCACCATGAGTCCGATGAAGACCAGCAGCCGGCGGCGGTTCGGTTGCGGGGAGCGGGGGTCCGTGGGCTCCGGCATCGCGGACATCGGCGTTGACTCGTCGGGTGAAGGGGGCAATAGATTAGCATGGTAAGCTCCATGGCCCCACGCCGGTAGGCTGCCCCTCTAGGCCACCCCTCCCGGCCACCCGGACCCTTCACGGACTGTCACACGGAACCCTCCCATGACGCGCCCTCTGAGCCACTGGCTGCTGCTGGTCACCCTCTCCCTGCTGTGGGGCAGCTCCTTTGCCCTGACCCGCATCGCGGTCGCCGAGCTGGAGCCGGCCATGCTGGTGGTGGGTCGCAACCTGCTGGCCAGCCTGGCACTGCTCGGCCTGGTGCTGTTGCTGGGGCGCGCCTGGCCCCGCGGTGGGCGGTTATGGGGCTTCATGCTGGCCATCGCCGTGGTGGGCAACATGACCCCCTTCCTGCTGATCAGCTGGGGCCAGCAGCGCATCGACAGCGGGCTGGCCGGCATCCTGATGGCGATCATGCCGCTCATGACCCTGGTGCTGGCGCACTTCCTGGTGGCGGGGGAGCGCATGACGTCCGCCCGGCTGGCGGGGTTCGTGATCGGCTTCGCCGGCATCCTGGCGCTGGTGGGACCCGCCGCCCTTCGTGAACTGGGCGTGCAGGGAGAGACCCTGCTGGCCCAACTGGCGGTGCTGCTGGCCGCCTGCTGCTACGCGGTCAGCACCATCATCGCCCGCCACAAGCCGGCAAGCGACGCCTGGTCGACCTCGGCGCTGGTGCTGGGGATGGCCTGTCTGCTGACCCTGCCGCTGGCCCTGCTGCCCGCCGAGTCCGCCTGGCCCACGGGGCTCTCCAGTGGCGCCCTGTGGGCCGTGGTGGTGCTGGGCGTGCTCTGCACGGCGCTGGGCAGCGTGGTCTACTTCACCCTGGTGGCCGCCGCGGGGCCCACCTTCCTCTCGCTGATCAACTACCTGATCCCGCTCTGGGCAGTGGCCATCGGCCTGCTCTTCCTGGGGGAGCGCCCCGAGTGGAACCACCTGCTGGCGCTGGGGATGATCCTGCTCGGGGTGGCCGTATCCCAGCGCCGCTAGGGGGGGCGGCAGAAGGGCTAGGGCCAGAGACAGGAGCCGGAAACGAGACGGCCGCCTTTCGGCGGCCTCGGGGGGGGTGTTCAGTCGCTGTCGCGGCGCCATTCGCGCCCGGCCTTCGGGCGCATGCCGTCGCGGGGGCCGTCCTCTTGCCGTGCCACCAGGGGGTGGGCCTCGTTGGCATTTTCGGGCCGGAAGACCACCTCGCCGGGGTGTTGCGGCGTGGACTGCGCCACCCGTTGGCGAATACCGGCAATATCCTCGCTGCTGATCAGGCCGCTGTAGGTGAACGTCGGGTCGGGCTGGGCGGTCAGTCGTCCCTGGAAGGTCCAGCAGCGCTGTGGCACCTGGGAGAGGCTCCAGTCGCGCCCTCTCCAGCGCGCCTGGTCTTCCGGGAGCAGCTCGAGCTGCTCCACGGGCACCAGCGCCTGGAAGAGCCTGGCGTTGAGCACCACGCCGCCGGTGGCCATCTTAACGGCGCCGGCGAAGCGGCCCTCCTCGAGGGCCGCCAGCACCGCCTGACGGTTGGGTCTTGCCTCCAGGGTGGCGCGGCCGCACAGATGAAGCAGGTCGATGTCGACCTGCTTGATTACCCAGACGTCGATGGGGGCCTTGCCCAGCAGTCGCTTCAGCATGGTGTTCGGGCTTCAGGGATCGAAAGGTTAGCTACATTCGCATATTCAAATCAACTATTCTAGTCGCCCTGGCAGCAGCACCGGACTGCCGCCTCAGGCCTGCCGGCGACCACCGCTGCCGCCGCGACGACGGCGGGGGGCCTGGGACTGCTCGTCGCGGCCGCGCTGACCCTGGCCCTGAGTATTGCCACGGCTCTGAGCATTGCCGCGACCCTGGCCGCGGCCACCGCCACCACGGTTGCGGCCGTTCTCGATGGGCTCGGGCTTGGCATTGGGGTCGGGCTCGAAACCGGGCTCGATGCGCTTCTCGAGGTCGCGCTTGATCAGCCGTTCGATGCCCTTCAGCAGGCCATGCTCATCGACGCAGACCAGCGATACCGCCTGGCCTTCGCTGCCGGCGCGGCCGGTGCGGCCGATGCGGTGCACATAGTCCTCGGCCACGTTGGGTAGCTCGAAGTTGACCACGTGGGGCAGCTCGCTGATGTCGAGGCCTCGGGCGGCGATGTCGGTCGCCACCAGCACCTGCAGGTCGCCGCCCTTGAAGGCGGCCAGCGCCTTGGTACGCGCCGACTGGCTCTTGTTGCCATGGATCGCCATGGCTGGAATCTCCTGCTTGGAGAGCTGCTCGGCCAGGCGGTTGGCGCCGTGCTTGGTGCGGGTGAAGACCAGCACCTGTTGCCAGTTATGCTGGCTGATGAGGTGGGCCAGCAGCTCGCGCTTCTTCTCCCGGTCCACGCGATAGATCGCCTGATCGACGAGTTCGGCGGTGGTGTTGCGACGCGCCACCTCGATCATCGCCGGTCGGTCCAGCAGCTTGTTGGCCAGGGCCTGGATCTCGTCGGAGAAGGTCGCCGAGAAGAGCAGGTTCTGGCGCTTCGGAGGAAGCACCCGGAGGATCTTCTTGATGTCGTGGATGAAGCCCATGTCGAGCATGCGATCGGCTTCATCGAGCACCAGGATCTCCACCTTGGTGAGGTCCACGTGCTTCTGCTGCTGCAGGTCGAGCAGACGGCCCGGGGTGGCGACGAGGACGTCGAGCCCGTTGCGAAGGGCGTCCACCTGGGGCTGCTGGCCCACACCGCCGAAGATCACGTGGCTCTTGAGGGTGAGATGACGGCCGTAGTCGGCCACGCTCTCGCCCACCTGGGCGGCCAGCTCGCGGGTCGGGGTGAGCACCAGGGCACGCACCTCGCGACGGCCAGGGCGAGGGCCATCGGCCAGGCGCTGGAGCATCGGCAGGGTAAAGCCGGCGGTCTTGCCGGTGCCGGTCTGGGCGCTGGCCAGCAGGTCGCCGCCCTCGAGCACGGCAGGAATCGCCTGCAGCTGGATCGGGGTCGGAACGGTATAGCCCTGTGCCTCAACGGCACGCAGCAGTTCGGCACGCAGGCCGAGGTCGGAAAAGGTCATGCGGTCTCCGCAGAAACGCCTCGGCCGTGCCACACAAAAGCGCGTGGCCAGTCCCGGGCCGGGGCGAGAAAAAATCGAATCCAGAGGGGCGGCAGGAGGGACTAGAAGGTTGCCGCGTGACACCAGTATGCCAGATCGTCGGCGCTGGCGCAGCTACTTCGCGTCTATCGCCTGCTCTTCCTCGGCAATGCTCGCGCGGATGCGGGCCAGGGTGGCGGCATTGAGCCCGGTGACGTCGTCCAGCGCCTCGGAGCCGAGTTCGCGCAGCTGGTCGAGATCGCTGATGCCATGGGCGAACAGGCGACGGGCCGTGACCGGCCCGATGCCGTCCAGAGCGGTGAGGGCACGGGCGTGGCGATCCAGGAAGGCTTCGTGCTCGACCTCGCCGAGACCATCGCAGGCGCCGTCCTGGTAGAGCTGACAGGCCAGGCGGTCCACGCCGCGGCGCACGTCGTCGAGCTCGGGCAGGGCGATGAAGCGGTTCTGGGTGGCAAGCTCGGCGATCTCCGTCAGGACCTCGTCGGCCACCTGGAGCTCGTCCATGGCATCCTGGCTGTGGGTGTCGCTGGCCAGGGCGATCAACAGGGCGCGGCGCGCCCTGCGGGCCAGCTCCTGGAGCCGCAGGGCGATGGCGTGCTGCTCCTCGCGAAGGGCGGCGTCATTCAGGTGGTTGGGGTCGTCGTGGCTGGAGTCGTCGTGCATGGGTGTCGTCCCTGTGGTGACGTGATGCGCTCGGGCGCGCCTGTGATGACCATAGCGCAAGGCGGACTGGCCTGCCCGGGCGGGCTCACCGCGCGCGGCGGACCGCCTCGGCGAGCTCATCGGCCGCATCGTCCCAGCCGCGACCCAGGGCGCGCACCAGCGCCGGGTAACCATCATCGTCTAGCTCGGTCTCCATGCGCAGGGACTCCATGGCCAGCAGTCGTCCCTGGGCGTCGCGCAGTTGCCACTGGCCGCCGATCACGGCCAGGCCGTCGTGGCGACCCTGGAAGCGGTCGAGCTCCAGGCGAAGGTCGAGGGCCCCGGGTTCGCGCACGCCGGCCTCGTCCAGCATCACCCGGGTGTCGGGCAGCCGGGCAGCCAGGCGCAGTCGCAGGCCGCGCTCGAGCTGGCGGGCCAGGGGTTCGGCCCACTGGTGGCCGCGGGCCTCCACCAGGGTGATGTCGTCCACCTGCATCACCAGGCCGTCCACGTCCAGGTAGTGGGCCAGGCGGGGTGGTCGCAGCAGCAGCAGGTATTCGGCCTCGGCGCCGGCCACGCTGCCGTTCGCTTCGGGCAGGGTGTAGCGCGCCGGCGCCGGGCTCGAGGTGGCGCAGCCGGCGAGTCCCACCGTCACCGCCAGGGCCGCCAGGGCGGCCAGCATCCATCGCCTCGTCATCGTCTCGTCTCCTTGTCGCGGGCCGTTTTTCGTCATCTCTTGCCGTCAGTGTTACCGCGGGGCCCGAGGCATGGGGTCCTCGGTCTCCAGGCTTTCGAAGAGCAGGGCGCGGGGGTTCTCGGACAGGGTGCGCGCCACCGGCTGGAGGTCGCGCATCAGCCGGTCCAGGCGCTCCACGGCGCCGGTCAGCTCCTGGTAGGCGCTGGAGCCGGGCGATAGCCCCTGAAGGGTCACACGCAGCTCTGCCAGGGTGGCGTTGAGGTTGGCCGGCACCTCCCGGGTGCCCGGATCGTCGAGCATTCCCTGGAGCGACGTGGAGAGCGCGCGCACCTCGCCGAGCATGGCCTCCGAGGCGGCCAGGTTGCGGTCCAGCCCCGCCAGCAGCGGCTCGATCTCCAGGGCGTTGAGCTTGGCCAGCAGGTCGGTCACCTGGGCCTCGATCAGCGCAAACCCGCCCGCGACCGTGGGGAAGACCGACTTCTCGGCGAAGGTCTCCGCCACGTGCGCTCCGGCCAGGTCGCTGTTGAAGTTGAGGTCGACGAACAGCGCCCCGGTGAGCAGGTTGCCGCTCTTGAGGCTGGCGCGCAGGCCCACGCCGAACAGGCGGTCGAAGCGCTCCCGCCACTCGGACAGATCCACGTCCTGGTTCTCGATGCCCAGCCGCTGGGGCTCGATGCGAATCAGCACCGGGATGGAGAAGCCCGTGCGGCCCTCGGGCTGTGGCGCATTGAAGTTCCAGGGCACCGCCGCCACGGTGCCGATGCGCACGCCCCGGAACTCCACGGGGGCGCCGCGGGAGAGGCCGCGCACCGAGTCGTCAACCATCAGCACGTACTCCAGGTAGCGGTTGAAGGTGCCCTGGCGGGCGCTGTCCTCGTCGGGGTAGAGACTGAAGGTGACATCCGGCTCCACCGGGCTGCCCAGGGGCAGGTCTTCGGGCACCCCGAAGGTGACGCCGCCGCCCAGCAGCGCCTCGAAGGACTCCACGTTGACCCGGAAGCCCTCGGAATCGAGGCGCAGGTCGATGCCGCTGGCCGACCAGAAGCGGGTGCTGTCGGTGACCAGGGTATCGTAGGGCGCCTCGATGAAGATGCGATGCTGCATGCGCCGGGTCTGGGCATCGAAGGTGGCGTCCTCGACCCGGCCCACGGTATAGCCCTGATAGGTGACCGGGTCGCCGACGCGCAGCGAGTTGCCCAGCTGGCTGACCAGGTTGATGCGCAGGCCGGCGGCACCCGCCGGGGCCACCGGCGGCTGGTCGCTGACCCGGAACTCCCGGGCGTCGACTTCGCTCCCGCCCGGCTCGAGCTGGATGAAGGCGCCGGATAGCACTGTGCCCAGTCCGCTGATCCCCTCGCGGCCGACCCGTGGCTTGACCACCCAGAAGCGGCTGTCCTCCACCAGCATGGCCTCGGTGTCGGGGCTCATCCGGGCGATGATCACCGCGGTGGAGAGATCCTCCGAGAGATTGACCCGCTCGACCCGGCCGACCTGGACGTTGCGGGTCTTGATCAGGGTGCTGCCGGCCTCGATCCCCTCGGCGTTGGCCATTACCAGGGTCACCTGGGGGCCGCGGCTGCGGTAGTTGTCATAGACCAGCCACAGGCCGATCAGGATGGCCACGATGGGCACGATCCAGATCGGCGAGAAGCGGGCCTGTGGGGAGGGCTTGGCCCGGTGCAGGTCCTGCTCGGACGCGGCCTCGCCGCGGGGTGTATCGCTCATCCGGGGGTTCCTTGTGAATCCTGTCTTGTTCCTGGTGAATCCTGACTAGAGACTTTCTGGTTCTGGATCGTTGCCCGCGGGTCTGGTCTGGAATCATGGCGCGGCAGCGGGTCGTCCCAGAGCAGCCGCGGGTCGAAGGTCATGGCCGCCAGCATGGTGATCACCACCACGGCGCCGAAGGCCAGGGCGGCGGGCCCAGGGGTGATCGACATCAGCGAGCCGGCGCGGATCAGCGCTACCAGGATGGCCACCACGAAGATATCGATCATCGACCAGCGGCCAATGAATTCGGTGAGCCGATAGAGCCGGGTGCGGACCGCGGCATTGAGCTCGTTGCTGTGTCTCACCACCAGGCAGAGCCAGGCCAGCGCCACCAGCTTGCCCACCGGCACGATGACGCTGGCGATGAAGATCACCGCGGCCACCGGCCAGGAGCCCATCTGGACCAGTTCCACCACCCCGCCGATGATGGTCGAGGGGCTCGTGTGGCCGAGGCTGGTGGTGGTCATGATCGGGTAGACGTTGGCGGGAACGTACATCACCGTGGCGGCGGCAAGCAGCGCCCAGGTGCGCTGCAGGCTGTGGGGCAGGCGGCTGCGCAGCCGGTCGCCGCAGCGTCGGCAGCGCCCCCGCCCCCCGGGATCGAGCCGATTGATCAGGCCGCAGGTGGAGCAGCCGGCCAGCCCCTGGGGGGCGGCGGTCTCGCCGGTGCGGGTCCCCTCGGGGGCCCGGGGCTCGCCGGCCAGGGAGAACCACATCCAGTCGGCGTCGATGGACTGAGTGGTCACCAGCAGCAGCAGGGCGAAGACGCAGAAGGCCCAGAAGGAAGCGCCCAGCTCGATCTGGGCCATGCCGGCCACCTTGATCAGGCTGACCAGGGCGCCAATGATGAAGACATCGGCCATCATCCAGGGGTTGAGATGGGCCAGGGAGCGGGCGATGGCGCGGCTCGCGGGCAGCGGGTCATCGCGCAGCAGACCGAGCTGCAGCCAGATTACCCCGAGCAGGTAGACCGCCGGCAGCACGATGATGGTGAGGATCACCGCGCCGGCTACCACCGGTTGATGGAAGCCGATCAGGGTGGTGGCGGTCTGGGAGAGCTCGATGCGGTTGCCCACCCCGCCCACGCTGAAGCTGATGAAGGGGAAGGAGAGCGCCATGGCCAGCGCCAGCAGCGCCGAGAGGGCCAGTGCCATGCTGCGCTGGGCCGGGCGCAGGTGGCGCTTGACCAAGGGGTGGCCGCAGCGCGGGCAATCGGCCTGTTCACCGCCGCGCAGCGGCGGGAGGGCGACCACCCAGTCGCACTCCTGGCAGGCGCGCAGGCGCCGCCGCGCCCGGGATTCAGGCGGCATGCGATCGACCCTCGGGGCCCCGGTGGGCAGCGAGGGCATGCGTTCCAGAAGGCGGAAGGGGCGCTGGGCCAAGGGCGACGTCACTCCTGCTGACGGGTCGGTTCCGGGAGCTTCACCCGAGGCGAAGAGCGGCCTACACTCCCGGCCGCGCGCAACGGGTGTCGGACAAAAGTGTGACACGTTGGCCCAGCGGGTACCATATATAAACATGCACTTCTGAATGTCGCCGAGGCAACACGATGATCCTTCCTGCGGTAGCGGTGGTGGTGGGCCTGGTCCTGCTGGTGTGGAGCGCCGAGCGTTTTGTCGATGGTGCGGCGGCGACCTCCGCGCGCTTCGGTATTTCGCCGCTGCTGATCGGCATGCTGGTGATCGGCTTCGGCACCTCCGCGCCGGAGCTGGTCGTGTCGGCGCTGGCGGCGGGGCAGGGCAATCCCGGCCTGGCCCTGGGCAATGCCTTCGGCTCCAACATTGCCAACATCGGCCTGATCCTGGGGCTGGTGGCGCTGATATCGCCCCTGGCGGTGCACTCCACGGTGGTGCGTCGCGAGATGCCTATCCTCGGCGGGGCGACCCTGCTCTCGGCGCTCTTGATGTGGGGCGGGGTGGTGGGTCGCCTGGAGGGGACGCTGCTGCTGGTGTTGCTGGCCGCCTTCATCGGCGTCAGCATCTGGCGTGCCCGTCGCGATGGTGCCGACCCCCTGGGTACCGATACCGAGGAGAGCCTCGAGGCGCGGCCGATGTCGATGGCCGCGGGGCTGGCCTGGACCGGTGTCGGGCTGGTGCTGCTGGTGATCAGCTCGCGGATCCTGGTGTGGGGCGCGGTGGCCATCGCCCAGGGGTTCGGCGTCAGCGATCTGATCATCGGCCTGACCGTGGTGGCGGTGGGCACCTCGCTGCCGGAACTCGCCTCCTCCATCAGCGCCCTGCGTCGGCGCGAGCATGACCTGGTGCTGGGCAATGTGGTGGGCTCCAACCTCTTCAATACCCTGGGGGTGGTGGGCCTCGCCGCGGTGATCCATCCGATCCAGGTCGGCACCGAGGTGCTGCTGCGCGACTGGAGCCTGATGGCGGCGATGACCCTGCTGCTGGCGGTCTTCGCCCTGGGCTGGCGCGGTCGGGCAGGGCGCATCAACCGGTTGGAGGGCGCGGTACTGCTGGTCATGTATCTCACCTACACGGCCTGGCTGGTGCGCCTGGTGGTAAGCGGAGGCGGTGGCTGACGAGGGGAGGGCGACCAGTAGGCTGCGACAAGAGGACACACTGACCGGGATCAACTTTCCTCCGATCAGCGGGTCCCTGTAGTCTCGACCTGTCACTGGTGTCCAGGTGGAATGCGTCACGGCGGGCCTCTCATGGGCCGGCCGAAGGCACAACACGCACCGGAGCGTGCATGCGCATCCCTTGCGACGACCCCGAGTCCATCGCTGTCATGAGGCTTGCGTCATGGAACTGGATCCTCTCCTGCTGTCGCGAATGCAATTCGCCTTCGTGGTCTCCTTTCACGCCATCTTTCCGGTCTTCACCATCGGGCTGGCGTCCTATATCGCCCTGCTTCACGGGCTCTTCTATCGCACAGAGAACCCTGCCTGGGATCGCCTGGCCCTGTTCTGGACCCGGGTCTTTGCCGTGGTATTCGGCATGGGCGTGGTGTCGGGCATCGTGATGTCCTTCCAGTTCGGCACCAACTGGAGCAACTTTTCCTACGCTTCGGCCAACTTCCTGGGTCCCATGCTCAGCTACGAGGTGGTCACGGCCTTCTTCCTGGAGGCGGCCTTCCTCGGTGTGCTGCTGTTCGGTCGCGGCAAGGTGCCTCAGGGGGTCCACCTCTTCGCGGCCTGCATGGTGGCCTTCGGCACCTTCATCTCGTCGTTCTGGATCCTCTCGGCCAACAGCTGGATGCAGACCCCGGCGGGGGTAGACCTGGTGGAGGGCAGCTTCCGGGTGCTCTCCTGGGGCGAGGCGATCTTCAACCCCTCCTTCGGCTGGCGTTTCGCCCATATGGTCATGGCCTCCTTCCTGACCGGCGGCTTCGTGGTGGCCGGGGTCAGCGCCTGGTACCTGCTGATCAAGCGCGACGTCGAGGCCAATCGCCGTGCCCTCTCCATGTGCCTGTGGCTGCTGCTGGTACTGACGCCAGCACAGGCGGTGATCGGCGACTTCCACGGCCTGAATACCCTGGAGCATCAGCCCACCAAGGTGGCGGCCATGGAGGGCAACTGGGAGACCCGGGGCAACGTGCCGCTGCTGCTCTTCGCGATTCCCGACCAGGAGGCGCAGGCCAACCGATTCGAGATTGGCATCCCCAGCCTGGCCAGCGTGATTCTCAAGCACGACCCTGCCGGTGTGGTGCCCGGCATCAGCGAGGTGCCCCGGGAGGAGCAGCCGCCGGTGTGGATCGTCTTCTGGGCCTTCCGGGTCATGGTGGGGCTGGGCCTGTTGATGATTGCCGTCTCCGTTGCCGGGCTCTGGCTGCGCCGCGGCGGGCGAGTCTATGAGCATCGGGGCTTTCTGCAGGTGTTGAGAGTCATGAGCGTGACGCCCTTTGTCGCGGTGCTGGCCGGCTGGATCGTCACCGAGGTGGGCCGCGCGCCCTGGCTGGTCTACGGGATGATGAGCCATGCCCAGGGGCTGACGCCGTCGCTGACCGGCGGGATGGCACTGTTCACATTGATCGGTTATGTCGCGGTCTACGCGGTGGTGTTCTGCGCCGGGGTCTACTATCTGACCCGGGTGGTACGCCAGGGCATGCTTCCCGAGGACGAGCGCGATACCGTGGAGGGTGTGGTTCACCGGCCCAAGCGGCCGCTCTCTGCGGCACATGCCTCCTTCGACAACGATTCCGCCCCGACCTGGAGGAGATAAGCGATGGAGATGTTCGATCTTTCAGTGATCTGGGCGCTGATCATCGGTTTCGGGGTGATCATGTACGTGGTGATGGACGGCTTCGACCTGGGCCTGGGGATCCTCTATCCCTTTGCTCCTGACGAGGATGCCCGCGACGTGATGATGAACTCGGTGGCCCCGGTGTGGGACGGCAACGAGACCTGGCTGGTGCTGGGCGGGGCGGGCCTGCTGGGCGCCTTTCCGCTGGTCTATTCGGTGTTCCTGCCGGCGCTCTACATCGGCGTCTTCCTGATGCTGGCGGGGCTGATCTTCCGCGGCGTGGCCTTCGAGTTCCGCTTCAAGTCACGCAGGAATCGCCGCTGGTGGAACCGCGCCTTCTGCTGGGGCTCGGCGGTGGCGGCCTTCGCCCAGGGGGCCGTGGTGGGCGCCTACATCCAGGGCTTCGCCGTGAAGGACTTCGCCTACGTGGGCGGTGCCCTGGACTGGCTGACCCCCTTCACCCTCCTGACGGGCCTGGGACTGATGACCGGCTACGCGCTGCTCGGCGCCACCTGGCTGATCCTCAAGTCCGAGGGGCATGTGCAGGCGTGGGCCTATCGCATTGCCCCGGCACTGCTGGTGGCGGTGCTGGTGGTGTTCGCCATCATCAGCCTGTGGACCCCGTTCGTGAACCCTGATGTGTGGGCGCGCTGGTTCGACCGAATCCAGCTGATCTGGGTCTTCCCGACGCTGGCCATGGCCAGCGCCGCCTGGCTGTGGAGCGCGGTGCATCGCCGTCAGGAGGGCCAACCCTTCGTCGCGACCCTGGGCATGTTCATCTTCACCTACCTGGGGCTGGTGGCCAGCAAGTGGCCGGTGATCGTGCCGCCCGACTACACCATCTGGGACGCCGCCTCGGCCCCGGAATCGCAGCTCTTCCTGCTGATCGGGGTGCTGTTCGTGATCCCCATCGTGCTGGCCTACACCGCCTGGACCTACTGGGTCTTCCGCGGCAAGGTCAAGGTGGGCGAAGGTTACCACTGACCCATGGCCGCTGCTGAAGCCGTCGGCGGCGGGCGCGATGTCCGCCGCTGGCTCACTGCGCTCGCCGCCGGGGAGCGGCGTCGTCTGGGCCTTGCCGTGGTCGCCGGGGTGATCTCTACCCTGGCCACCCTGGGGCAGCTCACCCTGCTGGCCGGGGTGATCAGCCAGCTGCTGGTGGAGCAGGCCACCCCGGCGTCGCAGTTACCGGCCCTGACCGCCATGGTCGGCCTGCTGCTGGTCCGCGCGCTGGCGATCTTCAGCCAGGAACGGCTGGGCCGGTCGGCCAGTCTCGCCATCCGCTCCCGGGTGCGCGGGGAACTGCTCGATCACCTGGATAGGCTCGGGCCGGGCTGGCTTGCCGGGCGCCACTCCGCGGGGCTGGCCAGCCAACTGGTGGAGCAGGTGGAGGCGCTGGATGGTTACTTCGCCCGATTTCGACCGTCGCTTGCGCTCTCCGTGATCAGCCCCTTGCTGGTGCTGCTGGTGGCGCTGTGGCTGGACTGGCTGGCGGCGCTCTTCCTGCTGCTGTCGGCCCCGCTGATCCCGCTGTTCATGGCGCTGGTGGGCATGGGCGCCGAACGACTGAATCGCGAGCAGTTCGAGGCGGTGGCCAGACTCTCCGGCCACTTCATCGACCGGGTGCGTGCCATCACCACCCTTCAGCTGTTCGGCCGCACCGCCGCCGCCACCGGCGAGGTGCACGCCGCTGCCGACGACTATCGTCGCCGCAGCATGCGCACCCTGCGCATCGCCTTTCTCTCCTCGGCGGTGCTGGAGTTCTTCGCCTCGGTGGCCATCGCCGTGGTGGCCATCTACGTGGGCTTCGGACTGCTCGGCTACATCACCTACGGGCCCTCGCCAGAACTCACCCTGTTCAGCGGCCTGCTGGTGCTGCTGCTGGCGCCGGAGTTCTTCCAGCCGCTGCGCACCCTGGCCCAGCACTACCATGATCGGGCGGCCGCCCTGGGGGCCGCCGATGGCCTGCTGGCGATCCTCGAGGCGATGCCCGACCCGACGCGTGAAGCCAAGGCGCGCCCTCCGCAGGCGCCGGGTGCCCTGCTGGAACTCGCGCACGCCAGCGTGAGCCATCCCGGCCGCGGCCGAGTGCTGGGGCCGGTCGACCTGGGCCTGATGGCCGGCGAGGTGGTGGTGCTGACCGGGCCCTCGGGGGCTGGCAAGTCGACCCTGCTGCAGCTGCTGGCGGGTTTCGTCGGGCCGGGCGCCGGGGAGCGTCGCCTGGCCGCGGATACCGCCTTCGCCTGGATGGATCAGCGACCGTTGCTGATTCAGGGCAGCCTGGCCGACAACCTGCGTCTGGCCGCCCCCGAGGCATCGGCCCGGGCCATGGATGAGGCGCTGGGCAAGGCCGGCCTTGGGGAGCTCGTCCAGGTGCTTCCCGAGGGGCTGGATACGCGGGTAGGCGAACGCGGGGTCGGGCTCTCCGGTGGTCAGGCCCAGCGCCTGGCCCTGGCGAGAGTGTTCCTCTCCGAGGCTCCCCTGGCGCTGCTGGATGAGCCCACCGCCAGCCTGGATGCCGAAACCGAGGCCCGGGTCATCGTGGCTCTTCAGGCCCTGGCAGAGGAGGGCCGTACCCTGGTGATCGCCACCCATCACCCGGCGCTTATCGCCATGGCCGGCCGATGCCTGGCGATCGAGGGTGGTCTTGTCACGGGGGTGTCCCATGGCTGATCCCCGACCCGCTGGCAGCCCGCTGGCGACCCTGCGACCCTGGCTGGCGCTGCTCGACCGCCGCCGCGGGCGGCTGTGGGCCGGCGCCGCGCTGATGGCGCTGACCCTGGCCTGCGCCATCGGCCTGCTGGCGCTCTCCGGCTGGTTCATCACCGCCACGGGGCTCACCGGGCTGCTGCTGGCGGCGGGGGTGGCCGCGAGCCTGGAGGTCTACGTCCCGGGTGGCGGCATCCGCTTCTTCGCCGTGGCGCGCACCCTGTCGCGCTACCTCGAGCGGCTCTACAACCACGACACCGTGCTGCGCCTGCTGGCCGACCTGCGGGCCCGGCTGTTCGGTGTACTCGCTGGCCTCGACGCTCAGTCGCTTTCCCGGCGCCGGGCCAGCGACTGGCTCAACCGCCTGACCGCGGATATCGACACACTGGACAGCCTCTACCTGCGCCTGCTGGCGCCGGCGGGGGTAGGACTGGTGGCGATCCTCGGACTCTCGGCCTTCCTTGCGCTCTTCGCGCCGCGGGTCGGCCTGGCCGTCGGCACCCTGCTGCTGGTCGGCTGGCTGTGGCTGACCCTGGGCCAGGCGCGGCTGGGGCTGGGCGCGAGTCGGTCTCAGGTGACCGAACTGGAGGCCCTGCGTGGACGCCTCGTGGAGCGGCTGCAGGGCATGGCGGAACTGGAGGCCTACGCCAGCCTGGCGAGCCACCGGCGCGAGCTGGCCGCCATCGAGGCGCGGCTTTACCTCGGCCAGCGCCGTCTCGGGCTGCTGGTGGCCCTGGGCAACGCCCTGGCCAGCCTGGTGGTGGGCCTCTCCATGCTGCTGGTGCTGTGGCTGGCCGCCCAGGCCTGGGCGGCGGGCGTGCTCTCCGGGCCGCTGATGGTGATGATGGCGCTCGCCCTGCTGGCCATGAGCGAGTCGCTGTCGTCCCTGCCGGCAGCCTTTACCTGGCTGGGCGCCACCCTGGGGGCCGCCGAGCGGCTCAACGAACTGGAGACTCGCGTCGAGCGGCCGCTGCCGGTCGCTTGTGTCGATGACGTCACCGAGCTTGCAGACGGTCCATTGGCCGTCGAGCTCGAGCGAGTCACCCTGCGCTACCCCGGCGCCCTGGCAGCGGCCCTCGATGATGTCACCCTGCATATCGCACCTGGCGAGCGGCTGGCGCTCTGTGGCGCCTCCGGGGCCGGCAAGTCCAGCGTGGCGGACCTGCTGCTGCGCCAGCTCACCCCGGATGTCGGCGTACTGCGGCTGGGGGGCGTGGCCCTCGCGGCTTGGCCCGAGGCGGCGCTGCGCCAGCGGGTGGCCGCGCTGACCCAGCGCATCGACCTGCTCGATGACAGCCTGGCGGCCAACCTGCGCCTGGCCGCGCCCGAGGCCGAGGAGGGCGCGCTGTGGCGGGCGCTGGCCTGGGTCGGGCTCGACGACTGGGCCCAGGAGTTGAGTGAGGGCCTGGCGACACGGGTGGGTGAGGGCGGTCAGCGTCTCTCGGGGGGCCAGGCACGCCGCCTGGCGCTGGCCCGGCTGCACCTGCGCGAGCCGTCGCTGGTGATCCTCGACGAACCCTTCGCCGGCCTGGACGCCGACACCGCCCAGGCGCTCGCCTCCCGGCTCGATGCCTGGCTCGCCGGACGTAGTGTGCTTTACCTGGTGCACCAGATCGATGCCGGGCCCATCCAGCCGCCGGCCATCGACCGCACGCTGACGCTGTCAGAGGGGCGGCTCTTGACGCCGCACTCGGAGACACCGCCACCGGCGGGCGGGGAATAGCGGGCGTGGAAACTCAGGCTTTGCGCGGAGCCGCTGTCTCCATCAGGATGAGATAAACGAACCGGAGAGCGAACCATGCGCGACTTTCTCACGCGCCTGCCCAAGGCCGAGCTGCACCTGCATATCGAAGGTTCTCTGGAGCCCGAGCTGATGTTCGCGTTGGCCGAGCGCAACGGGGTCGCGCTGCCCTATGCCTCGGTGGAGGAGGCCCGTGCCGCCTACGACTTCCGGGACCTGCAGTCCTTCCTCGACCTCTACTACCAGGGCATGAACGTGCTGCGCACCGCCGAGGACTTCCACGACCTGGCCATGGATTACTTCCGTCGCGCCCACGCGGAGGGGGTGGTCCACGTGGAGATGCATTTCGACCCCCAGGCCCACCGGATGCGTGGCATCGAGCTGCCCGTGGTCATGGAAGGGCTCTCCCTCGCCCGTCGCCACGCCGAGCGCGAGCTGGGGCTCTCCACAGCGCTGATCATGGCCTTCCTGCGTGATCGTCACGCCGCCGAGGCGATGGCGCTGCTGGATGAGGCCGCCCCCTACTGGGAGATGCTCGACGCCGTGGGGCTGGATAGCGCTGAGCGCGGCCATCCCCCCTCGAAGTTCACCGAGGTGTTCGAACGGGCCGCCCGCCTGGGGATCCCGCGGGTGGCCCATGCCGGGGAGGAGGGGCCGCCCGAGTACATTCGCGAGGCGCTGGATCTGCTCGACGTCTGCCGCATCGACCATGGGGTGCGCTGCCTGGAGGACCCGGACCTGGTGGCGCGGCTGCGCGATGAGGGCATGGTGCTGACCGTCTGCCCGCTTTCCAACGTGCGCCTCAGGGTGGTGGAGCGCATCGAGGATCATCCGCTGCCGCAACTGCTGGAGGCTGGCCTGCGGGTCACCCTCAACTCCGACGATCCGGCCTACTTCGGCGGCGGCGTGCTGGACAACTATCTGGCTTGCCAGCGCGCCTTCGGCTTGGACGAAGCGACCCTCATCCAGCTGGCCGGGACGGCCATCGAGGCGGCCTTCATCAGTGACCGGCGCCGCCTGGCGCTGCGCCGCCAGCTCGCCGACAGCGTCTGACGCCTCTTTCTGTCGCTGCGTCAGCAAAAAAAAGCCGACCCCCGGAGCGTTCGGGAGTCGGCGTCTGTGTGGCACGCTCGTCGGTCGCCTCGAGTTACGGCAGGGCCGGCACCTCGAAATCGGGCATCTCGCCGGTCAGGGTATGCAGGAAGGCGGTGATATCGTCGATGGTCTGCTCCTCGAAGTCCCGTCCCAGCATCTCGGTGCCCATGATGGCAACGGCCTCCTCGAGGGTCTCGGTGGCGCCGTTGTTCATGTAGGGGTAGGTCACGCCCACATTGCGCAGGGTCGGGGTGCGGAACTTGTACTTGTCGGCCTCGTCCCCGGTGACCTCATAGCGGCCCACGTCGCTTGAGCCGGGGACCTGGATGCGGTGGAAGTTGCTGTCGGTCATGGCCGGGCCGCTGTGGCAGGCGATGCAGCCGTTGTCCACAAAGGCCACCATGCCGTCTTTTTCCTGCGGATTCAGCGCGTTCTCGTCGCCATGCAGGTAGCGGTCGAAGGGCGAGTTCGGGGTGTTCAGGGTGCGCTGGAAGCTGGCCAGCGCCTTGGCCAGGTTGTCGGCGTTGATCGGGTCGGCATCGTCCGGATAGGCCTCGGCGAACTTCTTCTGGTAGAGATCGAAGTCGTTGAGTCGCTCCAGGGCAGTCTCGAGGTCCATGGCCATTTCCACGTCGGCCTCGATGGGTCCCAGGGCCTGTCCCTCCAGGTCAGGCTCGCGGCCGTCCCAGAACTGGGAGCCCAGGAAACCGGAGTTCAGCACGGTGGGTGTGTTGCGTTCGCCGATCTGGCCGTCGTGGCCGGTGGCGCGTGGAATGCGGTCTGCCCAGCCCAGCGCCGGGTTGTGACAGGTGGCGCAGCTGATCACGCCGCTGGAGGAGATGCGCGGCTCGAAGAAGAGCATGTTGCCGAGTTCGACCTTCTCCCGGGTCAGGGAGTTGTCGGCGGGGATCGGCGGGAAGTGGGGCAGCGGCTCGAAACGGTCGCGATAGTCGCCGAGGCCGTCGTCGGCCATTGCCGGTGCGGCGATGGCGATGGCAGAGCCCATGGCGATGGCCGAGGCCAGCAGGCGTCTGGTGATCATGGCAGTTCCCCCTCGTGTTGATGATCCGGGTCAGTGGCGCGGGGTAACCCGCGCTTGACCTTCTGCCGGCACCTTAGTGCTGCCACTTGACGCCAATCAACCCAGTAAAACCGTCGGAAAACGGCCACTCTTGAGCCAGGTCAAGCACGAAGTCCTCAGCCAGCCTGTGGCTGGACGTCCCCACTCTGAGGTCATTCATCACCCCACCATGTATTGCTGCAGGGGAGCCCTGATGCTGGAGGCATCACAGCGAATCCTCACCTTCCGCCTGCTGGTGCTGCTGGCCGGCAGCCTGCCCGCGGTGCGGCTGGCCTGGCACTGGCTGCATCGGCTGGTCTGCGTGTCGGCGGCGCTGGGCGTGACCCACCTGTGGATCCTGACCCGAGCCGACTACCGCATGCCGATGCTCTTCGCCGCCGCGCTGGCGGCCCTGACGGTGTTCCGCGTGGCGGATGCCCTGCTGGGAGGGAAGCGAGATGCGTAGGGGGACGGTGAGTAGGGGGACGGTGAGTAGGGGGACGATGAACGCCCAGGCGGCGAGCCTGCTGGTCGCCCTGCTGGCCTCGGGCCAGGCTCAGGCCGACGCGGTCGAGGAGGACGAGGCGATGATCGACCTGGCCTGGGACAGCGGCTGCTTCAACTGCCACGACCTGAACAAGACCCTTCGTGGGCCCGCCTGGCGTGACGTGGCCGAGCGCTACCGGGACGACGGCGAGGCACTGGATCGCCTGGTGGCCACGGTGCGCGAGGGCGGCAGCGGCAACTGGGGCGAGGAGCGCATGACCCCCAATCGCCGGGTCGCTGAAGAGGATATCGAGCGCCTGGTGAGCTGGATCCTCGCGCTGCCGCCGGACCAGGAATAGGGGTGAGTCAGTCCCGTTCGGCGATCATGGTCTCGCGCCGATGCTGGAGATGCCCGTTCGCCCAGGTCTCGGCCACGCAGCGGTCGTCGCCAAGCATCATCAGCGCGAAGAGCGTCTCGGCCAGGGTTCGGCAGCGCGCCGTGCGCCGGGCCAGCAGTGGGGTCGCCGCCGGGTCGAGCACCACGAAGTCGGCGTCCATGCCCGGCGCCAGGCGGCCGATGCGTTCATCCAGCGACAGCGCCCGGGCGTTGCCCAGGGTCAGGCCATGGAAGCCCTGCCAGGCGGTGAGGGGCTGGCCGCGCAGCTGGCCCACCTGGTAGGCGGCCTTGAGCGTGGCGAGCCCCGAGAGGTCGGTGCCGCCGCCCACGTCGCTGGCGAAGGTCACGCCCAGGCCCATCTCCCGGGCGGCCTGGCGGTCGAAGAGCCCGCTGCCCAGGAAGAGGTTGGAGCTGGGGCAGAAGGCCAGATTGGCGCCGCGCTCGGCGAGGCGAGCGCGCATCTCCCGGTCCAGGTGGATGCCGTGGGCGAAGGTGCTGCGCGGCCCGACCAGGCCTGACTCCTCGTACACCGCGAGGTAGTCGCGGCTGCCGGGGAAGAGCTCTGCCACCCAGTCCAGCTCGCCGGTGTTCTCGGCCAGGTGGGTCTGCAGCCACAGGCTCGGATCGTTTCTCAGGAGGGCGCCGGTGGAGTCGAGCTGGGCGCGGGTGGAGGTGGGCGCGAAGCGCGGGGTCAGGCTGTAGCCGAGTCGCCCCTTGCCGTGCCAGTCGCCGATCAGCCGTTCGCTGTCGCGGATGCCGCCCAGGGTGTCGTCGGTCAGGCCTTCGGGGGCGTGGCGGTCCATCAGCACCTTGCCGGCCAGCATACAGAGCCCGCGCCGCTGGCTCGCCGCGAAGAAGGCATCCACCGACACTGGGTGGCTCGAGCAGAAGACCTGGGCGGTGGTGGTGCCGACCCTGAGCATCTCGTCGAGAAAGGCCTCCGAGAGGGCCTCGGCGTGCTCGCGGCTGGCGAACCTGAGTTCCTCCGGGAAGGTGTAGTCGTTGAGCCAGTCGAGCAGCTGGCGCCCCCAGGAGGCCATGATCTCCAACTGCACGTAGTGGACATGGCTGTCGATGAAGCCGGGGGTAATCAGCTTGCCACGGTGGTCGATCACCTCCAGGCCAGGCGGCAGGTCGGCGGCCAGGGTGGCGTAGTCGCCCACGGCGCGGATGCGACCGTTCTCGATCCACAGGGCGCCGTCCGGGTGGTGGACGACGCTGCCCGGGGTCGGGGTATCGTCGTCGCCGGGGTCGGCATCGAAGCTCAGCAGTTCGGCGCGCAGCAGGCGCGAGTAGGTCGTCGTCATTGTCGTCAAGCTCATCATTTGGTGTCACCGGGGCTGATCCGGCGACAGGCCCCGGGGTGCCGGACCATCGAGGAGGCGCTGTGAATACTTCCCTGTACGCTACCGACGCCATCCCTGGCGTAGGACCTCCTCTTCGGCCTGCCCCCGGCGCCCCTAGGTTCCGGGGGGAGACCTGTTGAAGGTGGCCCTCAGCACGGCCGGCTCCAGGCCGCGCTGGTCCGGCCGTTCTGCGCTGGCCGTCAGCGGCAAGAGCTCGGCCAGGGTGGCCAGGGCGATGACGTAGGGGGTCTTGTCGCCCCCCCTTTTTTTATTGCCATCTGGTCCCGCCGCCATGCCGATGGGGCAGCGCACCCGCGCGAGTGTCGCCTCCCCGTGGCCGGCGTTGCCCAGCCGCGAACGGAAGCTGGCCCACTTGCTCTTCGATCCGATCAACCCGACCGAGGCGATGTCGTCACGCCTGAGGAGAGCGTCCACCAGCTCGCGATCCTCGGCGTGGTCGTGGGTCAGCACCAGGGTATGGGCGCCTTCGGGCAGCGCGGACACGGCGGCGGCCGGGTCCGGGGCGTGGCGGCAGGCGAGCCGCGGCTGGCTCGCCGCCCAGTCCGGGAAGATGCCCTCCCGGCTGTCATGCCAATGCACTCGCCAGGGCAGTGGGGCGGCCAGGCGCACGAGTTCGGTGCCCACGTGGCCGGCGCCGAAGATCGCCAGGGTGGTGGCGCTGCCCGGGAAGACCTCGATCAGCACGTTGACGAAGCCGCCGCAGCACTGGCCGCTGCGCCCGCCCAGGGAGAAGGCCTCGAGGCTCAGGCCGCCCTCGGCTCTGCCATCCTTCCCGGCGAGCCGCGCCCTGGCGGCTTCGATCACCTGGTATTCGAAGGTGCCGCCGCCCAGGGTGTCGAAGACGGCATCGGCGGTGATCACCATCCGCGCCCCGGGCTCCCGGGGCGTGGAGCCGGCGCTGGTCACCTGGGTGGCCAGGGCGTGGGGCAGGCCGTCGCGCTGCAGTCGATGCAGGGCGGCGTGCCAGCTCTCGGGGCGTTGGTCGCCTGCGCGGGTCACGGCGTCGGCTCCTCGAAGGCCGGCGGCCAGCCGCTGTGGCGCGAGCGCAGCGCCTCGGCGGCCATCAGCACCCGCTCCGGGGTAGCAGGGGTATCGAGCCGCGGTGCCTCGCGGTAGTCGGCGAGGCTCGCCAGGGCGTCGCGCAGCGCCGACCATACCGAGATGCCGAGCATGAAGGGCGGCTCGCCCACCGCCTTGGAGCGGTAAATGCTGGCCATGGAGTTGGGGTGGCCCTCCATCAGTTCGACGTTGAACTCCGGGGGCAGGTCGCCGTAGGTGGGGATCTTGTAGGTGGCCGGGCCATCGGAGATCAGCCGGCCGGCCTCGTTCCACCTGAGTTCTTCGCTGGTCAGCCAGCCCATGCCCTGGATGAAACCGCCCTCCACCTGGCCGATATCGATGGCCGGGTTCAGGGAGTCGCCCACGTCATGCAGGATGTCGACCCTATCAACCTGGTACTCGCCGCTCAGGGTGTCGACGCTCACCTCGGCCACCGCGGCTCCGAAGGCGTAGTAATAGAAGGGGCGGCCCTGGCCGGTGCCGCGGTCGTAGTGGATCAGCGGGGTGGCGTAGAAGCCCTTCTCGGAGAGCGAGACGCGCCCGAGATAGGCCGCCTGTACCAGCTCTCCCCAGGGGATGCGCCGCTCGCTCTCGCCCTCGCCTGCCACCAGATGGCCGGCCTCCAGGCGCATCGCCTCGCGGTCGAGTGCATAGTGCTCGGCGGCGAAGTCGAACAGTCGCGCCTTGAGGGTCAGGCAGGCGTCGCGGGCGGCCATGCCGTTGAGGTCCGCGCCGCTGGAGGCGGCGGTGGGCGAGGTGTTGGGCACCTTGTCGGTGCGGGTGGCGGTGATGCGCACCGCTTCCATGTCCAGCGAAAGCTCCCGGGCCACCACCTGGCAGATCTTGGTGTGCAGCCCCTGGCCCATCTCGGTGCCGCCGTGGTTGATCTGCACGCTGCCGTCGGTATAGACGTGGAGCAGGGCGCCGGCCTGGTTGAGGTGCTTGGCGGTGAAGGAGATACCGAACTTCACCGGAGTCAGCGCCAGGCCACGCTTGATCACGGGGCTGCCCACATTGAAGTCGCGGATCGCCTCTCGCCTTGCCCAGTAGTCACTGCTCGCCTCCAGCCGCTCGACCAGCTCGTGCAGCAGGCCGAGCTGCTCCACGGTCTGGCCATAGTGGGTGACGTCGCGTCCCTGGCGATAGAGGTTGCGCTTGCGCACGGTGAGTGGATCCTCGCCCACCCGGCGGGCGATGTCGTCCATGGCCGCCTCGATCACCATCATTCCCTGGGGCCCGCCGAAGCCGCGGAAGGCGGTGTTGGAGGCGGTGTGGGTGCGCGCACGGTGGCCGGTGACCCGGGCCGCCCCCAGCGAGTAGGCGTTGTCGGCGTGGAACATGGCGCGGTCGACGATGGCATCCGACAGGTCCGGCGAGTAGCCGCAGTCGCCGATCACGGTGATCTCGCCGCCCTGGATCACGCCGAGCTCGTCCACGGCCAGCCGGTAGCGGTTGTGGAAGGGGTGGCGCTTGCCGGTGACGCGTATGTCCTCGGCACGGGGCAGGCGCAGCCTGGCCGCGCGCCCGGTGCGCCGGGCGATGAGGGCGGCGATGCAGGCCCAGGGCGAGGCCTGGGTCTCCTTGCCGCCGAAGCCGCCGCCCATGCGCCTCACCTCTACGGTCACTGCATGGAAGGGGATGCCCAGCACCTCGGCCACCAGCTTCTGGGTCTCGCTGGGGTGCTGGTTGGAGGTGTGCACCACCACGCCCTCGTCCTCGGTGGGGGTGACCAGGCAGGCCTGGCCCTCCAGGTAGAAGTGCTCCTGGCCGCCGACGAACTGCTTGCCCTCCACCACCTGGCTGGCGCCGGCCAGCGTGGCCTCCCAGTCACCGCTCTGCTGGACATGGGTGGGGCGCACGAACTCGCCGTGCTCGGCGGCGGCCACCGCATCGAGGCTCGCCGGCTGCTCGTCGATCGTGAGGACATCGGCTTCCAGTGCGGCCTTCACCGCGTCCCGGGCGGCAGCATGGCTGTCGGCGGCCACAGCGAAGAGCACCTGGCCGGCATAGCTGATCTCTTCCTCGACGAAGATCGGGTCGCCGGGAAAGACCGGGCCGATATCGGTATGGCCGGGCACCTCATGAAAGCCCACCGCGTCCACCACGCCGGGCAGCGCGCGGACCCTGTCGAGGTCGAGGCGGGTCAGGCGGCCGTGGGCCACCGGCGAGAGCGCCAGCGCCAGGTGCAGGCAGTCCGCCGGCACCTTGAGATCATCGATATAGTCGGCGCGGCCAGTGACGTGTTTCACCGCGCTCTCGTGGGCCTGGGAGTGGCCGGCGCTGCCCGGTGTCTGGGTATCACGAGCCAAGGGGCTCGCCCCCTGGATGCGGTCCTCCAGCTCGCGTCGGGCCTCGGCGGAGTCGGTGCCGACGTCGGCGTCACCTTTCATCTTGGCCGGCGCGGCTGCGGGCGTCTTGGAAGGCGCGGTACCGGGCGCCTTATTGAGCTTAGTGAGCGTACGCATGGAGCATCACCTCCCGGTCAGAGTTGGCTTCCTGCTGCGCGATCACAAGGCGCAGCCGCTCCAGCAGGTTGGCGGCGGAAAGCGCGCGGTAGTGGGCGCTGCCGCGCACGTCACTCATCGGCTGGAAGTCCTGCTTCAGGGCGGCGCGAGCCGCCTGGAAACTGGCCACCGTGGGTGGCTGGCCCTCCAGCGCCGCCTCGGCGGCGGCGGCCCGCTTCGGCGTGGCCGCCATGCCGCCGAAGGCGAGGCGCACGTCGCGCAG
>NZ_JACUUD010000271.1 GCF_014859505.1 Halomonas sp. | reverse complement strand
CATGGCAAGGCGATGGGAGGGAGCGAAGCAAGAAAGGAAACGTCAACGAGTCGGCTTTGCACCGTCGTCTTCAGGAGTTGGCCATCAGCTCGGCAACGTCCATCACGTCGCCCAGGAGAAACAGCATCTGGGTGCCGGACGAGCCGACGCCTCTGGCAATGGGCTGGGGTGGCGCATGGCCGCGAAGATCGCGGCCATGCCGAAGGGCATCCTTGAGCTCGGTCACACGGACACCCAGCAGCTGAGCCGCGTGGCCAATGCCGATCCGCTCTTTTCTCAGCGCTGGCGATGTCACCGAGAGCCCTCCTGTCTACGCTAACGGAGCGCCATGCGGAAACGCTCTTCGAGCGCCTCGCCCATGGCATCACCATCGTACCCGGCATTGGTCGTTGGCAGGTACTCAACGTTAATACGCGAGCCGCTGCCATCGCGCTGGATCTGCGCCTTCAGCACCAGGGAGTGCTCGGTATCGTTGACGGTCTGCCTGGCATAGTCACTCATCTGGTAGAAGGCGCCGGGTGTGGCATCGAAGTGCCAGGCGTTGTCCATCATCGCCCACTGGTCAGAGTTACTGTTCGGGTTGAAGTCCGCCTCGGAACGGAATCCAAACTCGGAACGCACCCGAGCATAGGCCGTATCCACGTCCAGCGGCGATGCCATACTGAAGCGCCCATACCGGCTGCTTGCTGATTCCTCCTGGCCACTGCTGGCTGCTACAGCGTCCTCTTCGATAGCAGGCTGCTGCTCGGGGTCGTAATTGACCGGCTCCCCGGTTACCGGGTTATTGATGCAGGTCAGGCAGCGCCCTTGAGAGTAGAGATGATCCTGTGTGGCACAGCCCGCTGCCAGCGTCACTGCAGCACCAAGGCCCATCCAGCACAGCACCCTCCTGGCTCCCTTCATCGCTCTTCTCCTTGATTCATCCATGATCACTCAGCGGCTAACCCCCGTAGCCTTCCTGGCTGGCCCCCGGGCCGCTGGCATACTGCTCAGCCGGCTGATGTTGGCTATGAGGGGCATCCATGATTACCTGAGCCACCCGATGAGGCAAGATAGCCACCCGATCCGCCTGCACCTTGAATGCCGTGCGCGTCTCGCCGTTCTGCTCCCAGCTGTCCTGAACCATCTTCCCTACCACCACGACCCGCATGCCCCGCTGGTACATTCGCGACCAGCGCTCGGCGTCGCGGTGCCACCACTCCACATCGGCCCAGAAGCCTCCCCGGTCCACGACCTCTCCGTCCTTGGGGACCAGGTTATCGAACCGCACATTGAGCCTGAGCAGCGTGCGGGGCGGCTGGTTGTCACGCACGGGAAAGGTCCGAACCTCCGGATCGCTGCCGATATTCCCCTCACCGTAGAAGCGTGTGCCCATGGGTATCCTCCTTGGTCGTTATCGCTGAAATGAGACGGCATGCTCGATATCGGCCAGCGCCTTTCCGATTCGCTTGATCGACCAGTTGATCGTGGCCGCCTTGGCATTGAATACGCAGCGCTGCACCTCGAGATCGATGACGGACTGCCGCATCGCCTCGGATATATCGTCGCGAGACAGGAACGCTTCCAGCAGCCAAAGCCCCATGCTTCTCTGCCTGTTATCGCGCCACTGTAGGGTTCTCGCAGGGATGCCTGACTTTCCCCATGGGGTCAGCCAGAGGTCGGTCGATTTCAGCAAGCCACCATTCGCTTGCGACGCCATATCGATCGCCTCTTGCCGCACCGATCTTGCCGTCTCCTCCAGCTCATCACGGAGCCGAATCAGCTCCCCCTTACCCTTAAAGGGTTTTAAAAAACCCTTTGCGTAGCTGTTGAATGCGTCATTGCCATAGCTATTCGATGCGCGATTCACCCTGCCCCCTCATGCTCTGGCTGTGATTCCAGTGGAATCACCTCGAAGACCTCCTCGGCACCGCCGCCCAAGTGATTCCAGTGGAATCACCCCCGGAGCTCTCCTC
>NZ_JACUUD010000094.1 GCF_014859505.1 Halomonas sp. | reverse complement strand
GAGGGGCGCATCGGCCTGGGCCAGCAGGTCATGCTGGGGCGGCGGCGGGGCCTCGTCCTCTTCCATCAACCCCGGTTCCTCGAAGGCCTTGAGCTCGTGCATCGGCGGCAGCTCGTCGAGGGTCTTGAGGCCGAAGTCGTCGAGGAAGCTGCGGGTGGTGGCATAGACCGCCGGGCGGCCCGGCACGTCGCGATGGCCCACCACGCGGATCCAGCCGCGTTCCAGCAGGGTGCGCATGATCGAGCCGCTCACCGTGACCCCGCGCACCTCCTCGATGTCGCCGCGGGTCACCGGCTGGCGGTAGGCGATCAGCGCCAGGGTCTCGAGCAACGCTCGGGAGTAGCGCTGGGGGCGCTCGTCCCACAGCCGCGAGACCCAGGGCGAGAGCCGCGGGCGGATGCGCAGCTGGTAGCCCGAGGCGGTCTCGAGCAGCTCCATGGCGCCGCGCTCGTGGCGCAGCCCGAGGCGCTCCAGCGCCTCGCGCAGGGCGCGCCTGGGCGGCCGCTCGTGATCGTCGAAGAGCCCGTCGAGGCGCTCCAGGGAGAGCGGCTCGCCGGCAGCCAGCAGCGCCGCCTCGAGGATCTCGTCCAGCGCCTCGGGATACTCCATGGCGGTCATGGCCGCCCTCCCTCGTCATCGTCCGCGAAGGCGCTCTCGCCCTCGGCTTCCAGGTCATCCAGGTCGCCGGCCTCGTCCGCCTCCTGCGTGGCGCGGGCGCGCACATGGATCGGCGAGAGCGGGGCATTCTGCACGATCTCGATCATCGCCTCCTTGGCGAGCTCGAGGATCGCCATGAAGGTGACGATCACCCCCGCCCGCCCCTCCTCCAGGCTGAACAGCGCCTCGAAGGGGGTGAAGTGGTCATGGCCGAGCCGCTCCATGATGGCCAGCATGCGCTCCCGGGTCGAGAGCACCTCGCGGCTGATGTGGTGCGACTGCACCAGTTCGGCGCGGCGCAGGATGCCGGCCAGGGCACCGAGCAGCTCGCCGAGCTCCACGTCCGGATGGATCACCCGCGACTCCAGCGGCGGCAGCAGCGCCCGCGCCGGGAACCAGTCGCGCCCCAGGCGCGGCAGCTCGGCCAGCGCCTCGGCGGCATGCTTGAGCCGCTCGTACTCCTGCAGGCGCCGGATCAGCTCGGCCCGCGGATCCTCTTCCTCGCCATCGCCGCCCTCCTTCGGGGGACGCGGCAGCAGGGTGCGCGACTTGATCTCGGCCAGCATTGCCGCCATCAGCAGGTACTCCCCGGCGAGTTCGATCTCCATGGCCTCCATCAGCTCCACATACTCGATGTACTGGCGGGTGATGGCGGCCACGTCGATGGCCAGGATGTCGAGGTTCTGGCGGCGGATCAGGTAGAGCAGCAGGTCCAGGGGCCCCTCGAAGGCCTCGAGGAACACCCGCAGCGCCTCCGGCGGAATATAGAGATCCTCGGGCAGCTCGGTGATCGGCTCGTTGAACAGCCGCCCGAGCACCGCGGCCTGCTGGGCCACGACGACGCTCTGCTCGGGGCTGGCGGTATCGGGGGTGGCGCTCACGCGGCGTGCCTCTCCGGGGACGCGGGGTCAACGGGCCAGTCTAGCAAGAGCGCGCCTCGGGAGACAGCATCGGCGCCCCTACTCCGCCGCCTCTGCGCGGCGATAGCGCCCGACATAGTCGAAGAGCTTCTCCCGCACCTGCCAGTGGCGCCCCACCTTGCGCCCCACCACGAAGTCGGGGTGGCGCAGGCGGCGCCGCTCGGCGACCACCTCCTCCGGCGTGGTGGGCCGCCACGGCACCCCCGGCGCACGCAGGTGATCACGCAGGAAGACCGCGGCGAAGGCGCCGCGCTGGGCCGGCGTCTCCAGGGCAAACCACTCGCAGAGGGTGGCGCCATCCTCGTCGTGATAGGTCACCTTGAGCCGCGCCATGCCGCGGCCGTTGACGGTGGCCTCGAGCTGCATGCCGGCCACCCGAAGCACCCGGGCATCCTTGAGGCGCAGCGCCTCCTTGAGCTTGTCGTCGGCGTCTACCAGCAGGGTCTGGCAGCCATGGCAGCGCCGGGCGGCAATATCGTTCTCGGCGCCGCAGTCGCCGCACACCTTGAAGCGAAAGCGAAAGTCGCACTGGCGCCTTTTACCGGCGCCCGACGCCGCGCCGCGATTTTCAGCGCCCGAGGCCGCGCCATTGGCATGCCGGTCGTCCTCCACCAGCCCCTGGCAGCGACGGCCGAAGTGCTCGATCACCAGCTCACCGTCGCGCTTGCCCCAGAAGAGGTTGGCGTGGCCGCAGGCGGGGCACTCGACCTGCACCGGCTCGCTGTCCGAGGCCGGCCTGGGCGCGCCCACCTCCGGCGCATAGAGGTCCCAGGGGTTGCCGGCGTAGTCGAGGATCAGGCAGTCGCGCTTGCCGGGCGAGAGGCGCAGCCCCCGGCCGACGATCTGCTGGTAGAGGCTGACCGACTCGGTGGGGCGCAGGATGGCGATCAGGTCCACGTGGGGCGCATCGAAGCCGGTGGTGAGCACCGCCACGTTGACCAGGTACTTGAGCTCGCGGGCCTTGAAGGCATTGATGAGCCGCTCGCGCTCGGCGGAGGGGGTCTCGCCGGTGACCAGTGCCGCCTCTCCCGCCGGCAGGTAGCCGAGGATCTCCTCGGCGTGGGCCACGCTTGCCGCGAACAGCATCACCCCCTGGCGGTCCCGGGCGCGCTCGATCACCTCGGCGATGATCCCCGGGGTGGCACGGTTGCCGGCCGCCACCCGGTTGAGCTCCTCCTCCCGGAACAGCCCGCTCACCCCCGGCCCTGAGGTGGAGAATAGCGCCGAGAAATCATACCTCTCCACCGCCGCATCGATGCGTCGCGGCTCGGCCAGGTAGCCCTGCTTCACCATCAGCCGCAGCGGCTGCTCGAAGACGCAGGCCTGGAAGAAGCTCTCCGCCTCGCCGCGCACCATGCCGTGATGATGGCGGTGGTAGATGAAGCCCTGGCCCAGCCGGTAGGGGGTGGCCGTCAGCCCCAGCACCTTGAGGCGCGGGTTGGCCGCGCGCAGCGCCTCGATCACCCGGCGGTAGCTGGCGTCCTCGGCCGGGGAGACCCGGTGGCACTCGTCGATCACCAGCAGGGTGAAGGGGCCGCGCGGATGGTCGGGTGCGGCGAAGCGCTCGAGGTTGCGCACCACCGACTGCACCGAGCCGAACACCACCTGGCGGCCGCTCTCCTTGCGCTTAAGGCCCGCGCTGAAGATGTCGGCCGAAAGCCCGTAAGCCAGATACTTGGCATGGTTCTGCTCCACCAGCTCACGCACATGGGCCAGCACCAGCACCCGTCCCCGGGCCAGGCGCGCCAGTTCGGCGATCACCAGCGACTTGCCGCTGCCGGTGGGCAGCACCACCACGGCGGGATCGTCCGAGCCGCGAAAGTGGCTCACTACCCGGCGCACCGCCTCCTGCTGGTAGGGACGCAGGGAGGGCGGCGCGACGGGCAGCGTGGGAGCGGGCATGCAGGGTCCGGAATGACGGGAGGAGCGGCCATCTTAGCCGGACACGGCGTCGCCGTCAGGGCCTCAGGGGAAACGCGGCGGCCGGCCGGCCAGCCGCGCCGCCAGGCCGTTGTGGGCCCGGGGACGGGCCAGGCGAACCTCGGCCACCCGATGGTCGATCTCCAGGGTGACCCGCTCATGAAACCGCTCGGTCGCTGCCATCTGCTTCTCCTTGAGTCCGGCTATCGGCAGTGTGACCGGCGGGGCAGCCATTTTCAAACGATCGTTTCTCTCCCGACGATTGCCTTTCGGGAGACGCCGGACCGCCCGCCGCCGCCGAACGGCCTCGACCGGACGGTCAACAAACCGACGACATTGCCGACAGCCCGCGTATGAGATCGACGCCTAGCGGTCTCAACTCACGGAAACTTGACCCGGGTCATGCCGAACGTCGCTTACCTGCAGGAGCATTCACGTCGCGCCCCCCAGCAGAGGAGACCGCCATGACGACAATTCCAACAAGCGCTACCCCCCGCCTGCTACCCGAGGAGCTTCTGGCCCTCGCCGGCGATCATGAGCACGCAGAACTCGAGCGCTATCGCGACCTCGCCTTCCGCTTTCTGGCCTTCAACAGCGCCACCAGCCGGCTGATGGCCACCCTGGGCATCGAGTGCGAGAGGCGCCTGTCGGGCCTCGCCCGGGCCGCACGCCGCCTCGGCCCGGACCTGAGCCTGAATCTGGGACTGGATAAGTCCCGCGCCAACGCAGCCCCGTGTCTTGCCGCGCCGGCGGCCACTGCACCGGACCTGATCGACAGCCTGGCCATGGCCCGGGACGCCCTGTCACAGGCCATCACCGACGCCGCCGCGTCCCAGCGGCTCTATGTCCGGCTCGGCGAGTTGGGTGCAGGCTGCTCCCTGGGCCACGACTTCGTCGCCATTGCCCACCACAAGCAGGCGGAACTGGCCATCCTGCGAGAGCATTGCCTCGAGAGGAGTCCCTGGCTACTGGCGCGTCGCCGCGCCTGACCGACAAGGCACCGCGGACCCTGAACGACGGGAGGCGGCCCGAAGGCCGCCTCCCGAATGGTCTGTCGTGGGCATCTCGCGCTTCAGTCCACCCAGACCCGGGCGTTGCGGAACAGGCGCAGCCAGGCGCCGTCCTTCGTCCACTCGGCCGGGCGCCAGGAGTTGGTCACCGCGCGCACCACCCGCTCGGGATGCGGCATCATGATGGTGGCGCGTCCATCCGGCGTGGTCAGGCCGGTGATGCCGGAGGGCGAGCCGTTGGGGTTGGCCGGATAGCGGGTGGTGACCTGGCCGTGGTTGTCCAGGAAGCGCAGCGCCACCTGGCCATTGCCCTGCATGCTGCGCAGGTGGGCGCTGTCGCGGAACTCGGCGCGGCCCTCGCCGTGGGCCACGGCGATGGGTAGGCGCGAGCCCTCCATGCCGGCCAGCAGGATCGACGGGCTCTTCTCCACCTGCACCATGGCGACCCGGGCCTCGAACTGCTCGGACTCGTTGCGCACGAAACGCGGCCAGGCCTCGGCGCCGGGGATCAGTTCCTTGAGCTGGGCCAGCATCTGGCAGCCGTTGCAGACCCCCAGCGAGAAGCTGTCGTCACGCTGGAAGAAGGCCGCGAACTGCTCCCGGGCGCGCTCGTTGAAGCGCACCGATTTCGCCCAGCCGCCGCCGGCGCCCAGCACGTCGCCGTAGGAGAAGCCGCCACAGGCCACCAGCCCCTTGAACTCATCCAGCGATACCCGGCCTTCCAGGATATCGCTCATATGCACGTCCACCGCCTCGAAGCCGGCGCGGTTAAAGGCCCAGGCCATCTCCACCTGCCCGTTGACGCCCTGCTCGCGCAGCACTGCCACCGACGGACGCGCGGTGTTGATGTAGGGAGCCTGAAGGTAGGGCGCACTGACATCCTCGTCCACGTCGAAACTCGGTGTGGCGGAGAGTCCCGGGTCGCGGTCGTCGAGCAGGCCGTCGAACTCGCTCTTGGCACACTCGGGGTTGTCGCGCAGCGCCTGCATCCGGTAGCTGGTCTCGCTCCAGGTGCGCTGGGCCAGCAGCCGGGTGGTCTCCAGCAGTGGCTCCTCGAAGAGGGTCACGCGCACCTGGTCGTCGTAGCGGGGGCGGGCGATGACGCCGCAGGTCTCGAGACCGGCGGCGGCGAACTGGGCCAGCACCGCCTCGGTATCCCGGCGGTTCACCTGGATCACCGCCCCCAGCTCCTCGGCGAACAGGGCATTCACCGCCTCGGCGGGCTCGTCGACCAGCCAGTCGAGCTTGATCTCCAGGCCCGCATGGGCGGCGAAGGCCATCTCCAGCAGGGTCACCAGCAGGCCGCCGTCGCTGCGATCATGGTAGGCCAGCAGCTTGCCCTCGGCATTGAGACCCTGGATCACCGCGAAGAAGGCCTTGAGGTCTTCCGGGTCCTCCAGGTCGGGGCAGACGTCACCCACCTGGCCATAGACCTGGGCCAGCGCCGAGCCACCCAGGCGGTTCTTGCCGCCACCCAGGTCGATCAGGATCAGATCGGACTCGTCCTGCTCCAGATTGATCTGGGGCGTCAGGGTGCGCAGGGCATCCGTGACCGGCGCGAAGCCCGTGATCACCAGGGAGAGCGGCGAGGTGACGCTCTTCTCCTCGAGGTCACCCTTCCCTTCACCCGAGCCGTTCTCCTCCTGCCAGGCGGTGCGCATGGACATGGAGTCCTTGCCCACCGGAATGGCGATGCCCAGCGCCGGGCAGAGCTCCATGCCCACGGCGTGGACGGCGTCATACAGTGCCTGGTTCTCGCCGGGGTGGTCGGCCGCGCTCATCCAGTTGGCGGAGAGCTTGATGTCGCCGAGCTTGGCGATGGGCGCCGCGGCCAGGTTGGTGATCGCCTCGGCCACCGCCAGGCGAGCACTGGCGGCGGGGTCGATCAGCGCCACCGGAGGGCGCTCGCCCATGGCCATGGCCTCGCCGGCATGGGTGTCGAAGCTCGCCGTGGTCACGGCGACATCGGCCACCGGCACCTGCCAGGGGCCGACCATCTGGTCGCGGGCCACCTGGCCGGTAATGGAGCGGTCGCCGATGGTGATCAAGAAGCTCTTTGAGGCCACGGCGGGCAGGCGCAGCACCCGGTCCATGGCCTCGCGCAGGTCGAGGTTGTCGAGCATGATCCCGGACAGCACATTGGGCGCACGCTGGAACTCGCGGGTCATCTTCGGCGGCTTGCCGAACAGCACGCTCATCGGCAGGTCGACGGGCTTGGTCTCGAAGTGGTCGTCACGCACGGTCAGGTGGTGCGCCTCGGTGGCCTCGCCGACCACCGCATAGGGGCAGCGCTCGCGCCGGCACAGGGCATCGAAGGTATCGAGGTCCTCGGCCGCCACCGCCAGCACGTAGCGCTCCTGGGCCTCGTTGCACCAGATCTCCAGCGGGCTCATGCCCGGCTCGGCGTTGGGCACCGCACGCAGATCGAACAGGCCGCCGCGCTCGCCGTCCTTGACCAGCTCCGGCAGAGCGTTGGAGAGCCCGCCGGCGCCCACGTCGTGGAAGAAGCGGATGGGGTTGTCCTCGCCCAGCGCCCAGCAGCGGTCGATCACCTCCTGGACGCGCCGCTCGATCTCGGGGTTGCCGCGCTGCACCGAGGCGAAGTCCAGGTCGGCGCTGGAGGTCCCGGAGGCCATGGAGGAGGCCGCGCCACCGCCCAGGCCGATCAGCATCGCCGGACCGCCCATCACGATCAGCTTGCCGCCCACCGGAATCTCGCCCTTCTGGACGTGGCCATCGCGGATATTGCCGTAGCCGCCAGCGAGCATGATCGGCTTGTGGTAGCCGCGGCGCTCGATGCCGTTGGCGCCCAGAGCGTCCTGCTCATAGCTGCGGAAGTAGCCGGCGAGGTTGGGTCGCCCGAACTCGTTGTTGAAGGCCGCGCCGCCGATGGGGCCCTCCAGCATGATCGCAAGGGCCGATACGATCCGCTCCGGCTTGCCGTAGTCGAAGGCCTCCCAGGGCTGAACGAACTCGGGAATACGCAGGTTGGAGACGCTGAAGCCGGTGAGGCCCGCCTTGGGCTTGCCGCCGATGCCGGTGGCGCCTTCGTCGCGGATCTCGCCGCCGGCGCCGGTGGCCGCGCCCGGGTGGGGGGCGATGGCCGTGGGGTGGTTGTGGGTCTCCACCTTCATCAGGATCTGGATCGGCTCCTCGACGCTCCCGTAGAGGGCGCGCTCGCCGTCCTTGCCGGTCAGCGGCGCGGCGAAGAAGCGCGGCGCCTCGCTGCCCCGGATCACCGCGGCGTTGTCGCTGTAGGCGGAGAGGATGTTCCCCGGAGAGGCCTGGTAGGTATTCTTGATCATCTTGAACAGCGAGTGGCTCCGGGCCTCGCCGTCGACCACCCAGTCGGCGTTGAAGATCTTGTGGCGGCAGTGCTCGGAGTTGGCCTGGGCGAACATCATCAGCTCGACGTCGGTGGGGTTGCGGCCCAGCTCCTGGAAGGCTCCCTCCAGATAGTCGATCTCGTCCTCGGCCAGCGCCAGGCCCAGCGCGACGTTGGCAGCGACCAGCGCCTCGCGGCCGCCCGCGAGAATATCGACGCTGCCAAGCGGCGCCGGCTCGTGGTGGGCGAAGAGCTGCGCGGCGTCAGAAGCATCGGCCAGCACCGTCTCGGTCATGCGGTCGTGGAGGGTGGCGCGGATGGCCTCGTAGGCCTTCTCGGAGAGCATGCCCCTGAGCTTGACCCGGTAGGCGATGCCGCGCTCCAGGCGGCGCACCTGGCCGAGGCCGCAGTTGCGCGCGATGTCGGTGGCCTTGGAGGACCAGGGCGACTGGGTGCCGATGCGCGGCACCACCAGGAACAGCCGGCCCTCGGCGCTCCCCTCCGCCTGGCCGCCCGGCACCTGAGCACCCTGAAGGTGGGTACCATAGTCGAGCAGCTGCTCCAGCACGACCAGGGCGTCAGCGGACAGCTCACCTTCGTGGTCGACGAAGTGCACGTACTCGGCCTGCAGCGACTCGACGTCGGCCGCCGCCTCGCGCAGGGCGGCCAGCAGCTTGGCATGACGGAAGGCGGAGAGGGCGGGTGCGCCGCGCAGTTCGAGCATATCCTGGAGCCTCTGGAAATCATCAAGGAGGGGAGCCGCAGCCAGCGGCACAGAGCAGACATGATACTGGAAAGCCAGAGGCGGTAGAAATCGGTGAAGAGAAAACGCACGGATGACAGCCGCGCTGCCGCTGGTTATGGTGAGAGGTCGCTCCGCCATCCGCCTCCCGCATGCCTCCGACCCCGATCGTTTCGCTCCTGCACCGCTGGCGCCGCCGCCCCGCCCTGCCCGCTCTGGGCCTGGCCGTGGCGCTTGCCCTCGGCCTGTGGCCCGGGCATCAGGGAGCCCCCGACGATCGGCACCTGAAGGAGATCCTGGCCAGGGAATTCCTCCAGATGCACACCCGCAACGCCCCCACCACCTACTACGAGGGACGCGAGGGCCCTACCGGCTTCGAGTACGAACTGGCACGCCGCTTCGCCGCCCACCTGGGGGTGAGCCTGGCGCTGCGCTCGGACCACCATATCGCCAGCGTGCTCGACGCCGTGCGTCGGGAGGGCGACCTGGGTGCCGCCGCCCTGCCGCTGGCCTCGGACCTGGAGGGCGTGATCTTCAGCCGGCCGATTCTCGAACTGCAGCCGGTGGTGGTCTATCGACGCGGCCTCGCGCCGGTGACCGGCCCGGACCGACTGGCGGGCCTTTCCCTGGGCACCCTGGCCGGCGCCGGCACCGAACGGGTGCTGCGCGAGCTCAAGGCGGACTATCCGGCGCTGACCTGGCAGGAATCGAAGGAGTTGGAGGTGGCCGAGTTGTTGCGCCTGATCGAGGATGAGCGCCTCGATGCCGCGGTGATCTTCGAGCACCAGTTCCGCCTGAACCGGATGTTCTTCCCCGGGGTGGAACGCGGCTTTCCCCTGGGCGAGCCACTGAGCATGGCATGGGCCTTCCCCGCCAAGGGCGGCCTGGCACTGACGGAGGCGGCCAACGGCTTCCTGCAGGCGCTGCGCGACAAGGGCGAGCTCGACGCCCTGATCACCCGCTACTTCGGCCACGACGACTACCTGGAGTACGTTGGCGCGCGCACCTTCATCCAGCATGTCCATCATCGCCTGCCGACCTACACCGAGCTGTTCCGCGAGGCCGCGCGCCAGTCCGGCTTCGACTGGAAACTGCTGGCGGCGGTGGGCTATCAGGAGTCCCACTGGGACCCCGAGGCCACCTCCCCCACCGGAGTGCGCGGGCTGATGATGCTGACCCTGCCCACCGCCGGCGACCTGGGAGTGAGCGACCGCCTGGACCCCGCCCAGAGCATCGACGGTGGCGCCCGATACCTGCGCGAGCTGAAGGATCGGCTGCCCGAATCGATCAATGGTGAGGATCGACTGTTCATGGCCATGGCCGCCTACAACGTGGGGCTCGGGCATCTCTACGATGCCCGCCGTATCACCGAAAGCCGCGGCGGCGATCCGGATCGCTGGGCGGATGTGCGCCTGTCGCTGCCGCTGCTGCAGGAGCGCGAGTGGCACAGCCAGACCCGCCACGGCTACGCTCGGGGCGGTGAACCGGTAATCTACGTGCGCAACATCCGCCGCTATCACGAGATACTGAGCTACGTGGATCGCAGCCAGCAGCAGTTCTATCTGCTCAACGCCCGCCTCCCGGACCCGGAAGAGGGCCATGACGTCATTCTATCCCCCGCACCTGACCAGTGAGCGTCCGGTAAGCGCCTGGGCGATCATGGCCAGGCTGGCGGACTCACTCGCCACGCCGGGCGGCGAAGAACTCCCGAAGCAGCCGTGAGGCGCGGGAGGCCAGAACGCCGCCGACCACCTCGACCCGGTGGTTGTACCAGGGCTGGGCGAAGAGGTTGGCCTTCGACTCCACCATGCCGGTGTGCGGCTCGGCGGCACCGTAGACCACCCGCGCCAGCCGCGCATGGATGATCGCCCCGGTGCACATCAGGCAAGGCTCCAGGGTCACGTGAAGGGTGCAGCCGTCCAGCCGATAGTTGCCGAGCCTCGCGCCGGCGGCGCGCAGGGCGCGAATCTCGGCGTGGGCGCTGGGATCGTGGCAGGAAACGGGCGCGTTGTAGCCGGCGCCGACGATCTCGCCGGCGGCATCCACCACCACCGCGCCCACCGGCACCTCCCCGGCGGCAAGCCCGAGCCGGGCCTGGTCCAGCGCCCGGTGCATGTAGAACTCATCGCTGCGCAACGCCCTCGACTCCATGTAGACTGGGATAAAACACCTGTATGAGTGGCCCGGAGTGGCCAGGACTGCCCTCGGAGATTGCGCCCATGTCCAACCCCCTCGATGCCCTGGTGGGCCTGCTGGCCCTGGAACCCCTGGAGGAGGCCCTGTTCCGCGGCACCAGCCAGGATCTGGGACTGCCCCAGCTGTTCGGCGGCCAGGTGCTGGGCCAGGCGCTGTCGGCGGCCAGCCAGACGGTGACGGCGGAGCGCCGGGCCCATTCGCTGCACGGCTACTTCCTGCGCCCCGGGGACCCACACCGCTCGGTAGTCTATCAGGTGGACGCCGTGCGCGACGGCGGCAGCTTCACCACCCGCCGGGTCACCGCCATCCAGAAGGGCCGGCCCATCTTCTTCTGCAGCGCCTCCTTCCACGGCGAGGAGTCTGGCCTCGAGCACCAGACGGCCATGCCAGGGGTGGAACCTCCCGAGCGCCTGGCCGAGCAGGGTGCGCGTCTGGTGCGCTTCGACAGCCACCCCATCGAGTTCCTGCTGGCCGGCGAGGAGAGCCAGGCGGGTCATCCCGTCCACAAGCGGGTCTGGTTCCGCCTGGCCGGCGAACTGCCCGACGACTCGGCCCTGCATCGCCACCTGCTGGCCTACAGCTCCGACTTCAACCTGTTGACCACAGCCCTGGTGCCCCACGGCCTCGACTACCGCGACCCCAGGCTGCAGATCGCCAGCCTCGACCACGCGCTGTGGTTTCACCACAATGCCCGGGTCAATGACTGGTTGCTCTACGACATGGACAGCCCCTGGGCCGGTGGCGCCCGCGGCTTCGCCCGCGGCAGCATCTACGACCGCCAGGGCCGCCTGGTGGCCTCCTCCGCCCAGGAGGGGCTTACCCGGCTGCGCGAGCCCGCCGGGGACTAGGCGCAGCGCCGCGGCAGCGCTACCATCAGTGCCAGTGCCGCAATAGCTCAGTTGGCAGAGCAGCGCATTCGTAATGCGCAGGTCAGCGGTTCGACTCCGCTTTGCGGCACCATAAACATCAACCATCAGCATAAACAAAGACGGCCACTCGACGAATCGTCACGGTGGCCGTTTTTTCGTTTCTCGACAGCTAACCTTGCGCCCCGGCTGAGTTATCAGTCGGGATA